>JAJZNE010000037.1 GCA_021847995.1 Pseudomonadota bacterium
GAGGCGATGTCGATCGGCTTCCTGGTCGAGGAGGAGACGGCGATGATCTGGCGCGGCCCGATGGTGATGAGCGCGCTGGAGCAGATGATGGGCCAGGTCGCCTGGGGGCCGCTCGATATCATGATCGTCGATATGCCGCCGGGCACCGGCGATGCGCAGTTGACGATGGCGCAGCGCGTGGCGCTGGCCGGTGCCGTCATCGTCTCCACCCCGCAGGACGTGGCGCTGTCGGACGCCCGCCGCGGCGTGCGCATGTTCGAGCGGACGCAGGTGCCGGTGCTCGGACTGGTGGAGAACATGAGCTATTTCTGCTGCCCCAATTGCGGCCACCGGGAGGAGATCTTCGGTCACGGCGGTGCGCGGGCGGAGGCACAGCGGCTCGGCACCGAATTCCTGGGCGAGGTGCCGCTGCTGCCCGACATCCGCCAGTCGGGCGATGCCGGCGAACCGATCGTTGCCGCGGCACCGGAGAGCGAGGGCGCGCGCGCCTTTGCCGCGCTGGCGCAGCGCGTGTGGGCGAAGCTCGCGGGCGGGCGGGGCAGGGCGGCTGCCCAGGGACCGCGGATCGTGATCGACTGACTGCGCGGCGGCGCGGCGGGCCGTTCAGAAGGGGACCGTTCAGAAACGGTGACGATAGCCGACGGTCGCGAATTGCGCGGCGGCGCGGGTATTGTTGATCAGGCCGAAAATTCCCGAACGGTGATGGAACCGGAACAGGATTTCGTCATTCGGGTCGGACGGGAGTGCGAAGGTGACTTCCGGAGTGAAGTAGTTGAGCACCTCGGAGGTGCCGGTCGGCGACAGCCGCCGCTCCTCCGCGTCGATGCGGGTGGCGTAGTCGGGTCCGTCGGCGAGGGCGACGGTGGTGCGGACGTAGTCGTTCCACGGAAATCGCGTCCAGCGCAGATCGAGGGCAAGCCAGAATTCCGTTGCGTGCATGTCGCCGAAGCGCTGGCCGACGCCGCCCTCCGTCTCCAGGTCGAGGCCGCCGAAGAGGGTGGCGAAGCGACGCGAGAAGGTGCCGGCGAAGAGTCCCGCATTGCCGTACTGCCAGTTCCACAGCGGCGTCGGATGATTGAACAGGAAGACGCTGGTCATGCCCGTGGTCACTTCACGGCCGCCATAGAGGCTCACCGCACAGTTGCCGTCGCAGCTGGTGAAGAAGTTGGCGGTATGCCATTGCAGCCAGGGCACGGCTTGCGGCGTGGCCACATCCTCCGCCAGCGTGGCAAGCGAAGGCGCTTCGGCCTCAGGCGTGGCAGACGGCGTCAGCGTATCGGGGGCCTGCGCCTGCGCCGCCGCCGGTTGCGCTGCCGCCAGCAGCATGAGGCAACCGGCCCGCACGATCCACCGCCACGCCCGGTTCGCGGCGTGCGTGGCATGAGACGTGCCATTGCATCGACGCATGCCACCCCCTGACCTCGATCCGCGTTGCAGCCCATGCCCGCCATGGGAGGGGGAACGGCCCGACCAGCCACGTCACCACCCGCCCGGGGTGATGGCGATGCGCCGCGTCCTTTACCAGCCGGATCGACGCGATGCCAGAGCCATGGCGCCGGATTTCCACATGCCGGCAGCGCTTTTCAGCTGGCGTCGGCGCCGTCGTGCTGGAGGTCGAGATCGGCGAAGCGGGTGAATTCGCCCTCGAAAAACAGGTCGATCTTGCCGGTCGGGCCGTGGCGCTGCTTCTCGATCAGCAGTTCGGCGCGGTTGTGAACCTGCTCCATATCGCGCTGCCACTTCTCCACCGCGGCGTGAAACCTGTCGTCGTTGTCGAAGCCGATCTGCTTCGGCGCGCGCTGCTGGAGGTAATACTCATCACGATAGATGAACATCACCACGTCCGCATCCTGTTCGATCGAGCCGGATTCACGCAGATCGGACAGCAGGGGGCGCTTGTCCTCCCGGCTTTCCACCGAGCGGGAGAGCTGCGACAGGGCCAGCACCGGCACTGTCAGTTCCTTGGCGATCGCCTTGAGGCCCTGGGTGATTTGGCTGATCTCCAGCACCCGGTTCTCCGGCCGCGTGCCGGCGGCGGGACGCATCAGTTGCAGGTAATCCACCACTACCAGCGCCAGCCCGGCCGTGCGCTTCAGCCGCCGGCAGCGCGTGCGCAGCGCCGACAACGTCAGCGCCGGCGTGTCGTCGATATGAAGCGGTATGGACGTGAGTTCGCGGCTGACCTGGACGAAGCGGTCGAACTCCTTCTGGCCGACATCGCCGCGGCGGATGCGGTCGCCGGAAATCCGCGCCTCCTCAGCCAGCAGGCGGGTGGCGAGCTGCTCGGCGCTCATTTCGAGCGAGAAAATGGCGACGGCGGCCTTCGGCACCGCGTTGGGGTCGTTCGCCTGCGCCTCATTGAGCAGCGAGCGGGCGGCGCCGAAGGCGATCTTGGTCGCCAGCGCCGTTTTGCCCATGCCCGGCCGGCCAGCCAGCACCACGAGATCGGACGGGTGCAGGCCGCCGGTCTTCTTGTCGAGGTCACGCAGGCCGGTGGACAGGCCGGAGACGTGGCCGGCCCGGTGGAAAGCGCGTTCGGCGGCCTCGATCGCCAGCCGCATCGCCCGGTCCAGCGGCACCAGCGCCTGTTCGCTGCCGCCGCGGACGGCAAGGTCGAACAGCGCCTGTTCCGCCGCTTCCACCTGCCCGGCGCCGTCAAGCCCCGGCACCGCGCCGAAGGCGTTGTTCACCACCGTCTCGCCGATGTCGATCAACTGGCGGCGCAGCCAGGCGTCGTGGATGGCGCGGCCGTATTCGCCGGCATTGATGATGCCGACCATGGCGGAGAGCAGTTGCGCGAGATAGGCGGTGCCGCCCACCTCGTCGAGCACGCCGGCATGCTCGAACTCCGCCCGCAGGGTGATCGCGTCGGCCAGTTGGCCGGCATCGCAGCGGCGGGCAATGGCAGCGAAGATGCGGCCGTGGATGGGATCGACGAAATGGTGCGGGGCGAGGAAGTCGCTGACCCGCTCATACGCCTTGTTGTTGGCGAGCAGCGCGCCGAGCAGCGCCTGCTCGGCCTGCTGGTTCTGCGGCGGCAGGCGCTGCGACAGTCCGAGCAGGGCGGAGGTGGGTTCGATCTGGTTCATGTCGCAGGCATGATAGCGCGGATGAAGCCACCCGGCGCTGTGGATGACTGTGGATATGGGGGATGGATCGATGCCGGACGGTGGACGTGGTACGCTTGCCGCGCTGCCGCCGGCTACCGGGCCTCGGCACGCCATTCCTCTGCCGTCGCGCCGGCCAGCGCCTGCACCCGTGCCTCGTCCGCCGCCAGCGCCCGTGCCGGGCCGGACCAGGCGATGGCGCCGTCGTCCAGCACATAGGCATGGTCGGCGACGGCGAGGCTCATGCGCACGTTCTGCTCCACCAGCAGGACCGAGATACCCTCCGCCCGCATGCGGGCGACGATCGCGAAGACCTCCTGGACCACGCGCGGGGCGAGGCCCTGGGAGGGTTCGTCCAGGATCAGCAGCCGCGGATTGAGCAGCAGCGCACGGGCGATCGAGAGCATCTCCTGCTCGCCGCCGGAAAGCTGCCGCCCGCGGTTGCCGCGGCGTTCGGCGAGGCGCGGGAACAGCGCATAGATGCGCTCGATCTGCCACGGGCCGGGCCGCCCGCGCGGCACCTTGAGGTTTTCCTCCACCGTCAGGTTAGCGAAGATGCGCCGTCCTTCCGGGACATAGCCGACGCCGAGGCCGGCGATGCGGAATGGCGGCCAGCGCGTGGTGTCCTGCCCGAACACCACGACGCGCCCTTCGCGCGGCGGCGTCAGCCCGACCAGGCTGCGCAGCGTGGTGGTCTTGCCGGCACCGTTGCGGCCAAGCAGCGTCGTCACCGTGCCCTCGGCGACCGTGAGCGCGACACCGTGCAGGATGTGGCTTTTGCCGTAATAGGTGTGCAGGCTGTCGGCGTGCAGGGCTTCGGTCATGGTGCGGCGGCCTCGGCGGCGTGACCGAGATAGGCGGCCTGCACGCGCGCATCGGCGGCGATCTCGGCGGGCGTGCCATCGGCGATCAGCGTGCCCTGATCGAGCACGGCGATGCGGTCGGCGAGATGGAACACGACGCGCATGTCATGTTCGATCAGCACGATCGCGAGTGCCCGCTCCTGATGCAGGCGGCGGACGAGACGGGTGATGTCGTAGGTTTCCTGCTCGCCCATGCCGGCCGTCGGTTCGTCGAGCAGCAGCAGGCGCGGGCGGAGCGCGAGCGCCATCGCAATCTCGGCGGCGCGCTGGTCGCCATGCGCGAGTTCGCCCGCCATCCGCCCCGCCTTCGCGGTCAGACCGGCCTGATCGAGCACCTCCTCCACCCCGCGCGCGACCGCGGCGGCGGCGCGGCGGCCGAGCCAGGGGCGAAGCCGCAGGCCGGCGGCCGCCTCCACCGCGATGCGCAGATTGGCCGCGAGCGTGAGTTCGGGGAAGATCTCGGTGATCTGGAAGGTGCGCGCCATGCCGAGGGCGACGCGGCGCCACGCCGGCAGGCCGGTGATGTCCCGCCCGTCGAAGCGGACCGTGCCGGCGGAGGGACGCACCGCGCCGCTGATCAGGTTGAAGAACGTGGTCTTGCCGGCGCCGTTCGGCCCGATCACGGCCCGCAGCTCCCCGGCCGCGACGGTGAGCGAGACCGAGCGCACGGCGACGAGGCTGCCGAAGCTGCGGCTCGCCGCCTGCACCTCCAGCAGGCTCATGCCGTGCCCTGCCGGCGCAGGATGCCGAGCAGTCCGCGCGGGAAGAACAGCACCACGAGAACGAACAGCAGGCCGACGAACGACATCCAGTTGGTGGTCAGGCTGGAGACATAATCCTGCAGCACCACGAACACCGCGGCCCCGAGCAGCGGCCCCCAGAACGATCGCATGCCGCCGAGCACCGCCATGATGACGAGATCGCCGGAAAGGCTGTAATGGAGGTTGTTGGGATCGGCGAAGTTGTTGAGCAGCGCGTAGAGCGCGCCGGCGAAGCTGATGAAGACGCAGGACAGCGCGAAGGCTATCCAGATGTGCAGCTCCACCGGAATGCCGAGGAACCGTGCACGCCGCTCATTTTCCCGGATCGCGAGCAGGGTGCGGCCGAACGGCGAGCGCAGCAGCAGCGCCATCAGCCCGACGGCGACCGCGAAGCAGGTCAGCACGAAATAATAGAACGCGGTGCCGTTGCCCGCGATGTCGAGATGCCATGGGCCGAGCGTGATGTCCTGGCGTGCGAAGCCGCGCAGACCGTCATCGCCGCCGGTCAGCGAATTCCAGCGATAGGCGATATAATAGAATACCTGCCCGAAGGCGATGGTGACCATCGCGAAGTAGATGCCGCGCCGATGCACGATCAGCGCACCCAGCAGCGCGCCGGCGAGGCCACCGGTGAGGGTGCCGAGCAGCAGCGCGAGCGGCGTCGAGAGGGCAACGAATTTGAGCGCGAGGCCCGCCCCGTAGGCGCCGAGGCCGAACCAGGCGGCATGCCCGAACGACAGCACGCCGGTGAAGCCGAGCAGGAGATTGAGCGACATCGCGGCGAGGCCGAGCACCAGCACGCGCGTCCCGAGCGCGGTATAGCCGCCGACCGGGCCGAGCCAGAACGGCGCCAGCAGCAGCAGAACCCAGATGGCGAGGGGCACCGGCGCGCCGGTGCGTCCGGCGGCGCTCATGTCATCAGCCCTTCCTCACCCAGCAATCCGCGCGGGCGGGCCAGCAGGACCAGCGCCATCAGCACATACATCACCGCTTCGCTGGCCGAGGGCAAGAACACGGCGGTGACGCCGGAGGCGACGCCGATCAGCAGCCCGCCGACCAGCGTGCCCGGCAGGCTGCCGACGCCGCCGACGATGATGGCGATGAAGCTCGGCATCAGCAGGCCCGCACCCATGGTCGGATCGAGGCCAAGCTGCCCCCCGGCGAGCACACCCGACAACCCGGCCAGGAAGATGCCGACCCCGAAATTGAGCGCGCGCAGCCGGCCGACATTGACGCCGAGGGTGGACACCGTCTCCAGGTCCAGTGTGCCGGCACGGATGCGGATGCCGAGCCGGGTGTGGCGCAGGAGCAGGAACAGCCCGCCGACGCTGACGGCGACGACGCCCACCATGAACAGGCGGTACCAGGTGATGAAGAACAGGTCGGGGCTGAGGGGCTGGCCGAGAAAATCGGGGATCGTGACCGGCAATCCCTGCGCCCCCCAGACGAAGCGCGTGGCGTCCTCGAAGATGAAGGCGAGGCCGAAGGTCAGCAGCAGGCTGTAGAGCGGATCGCGGCCATAGAGCCGGCGGATCAGCAGCCGCTCCAGCACGAGGCCGAGGGCCGCCGTCAGCAGCGGCGAGACCAGCAGCGCGCCCCAGAAGCCGAGAAAGGGAGAAAGCGTGAATGCCAGATAGCCGCCGAGGGCGAGGAACCCGCCATGCGCGAAGTTGATGACGCCCGAGAGATTGATGATCAGCGACAGGCCGAGTGCCATCAGCACGTAGAATGCGCCGATGATGAGGCCGTTGGTGACGTTGAACAGCAGCAGTTGCGTCATCGGCGCGGCGCCGGCCGGCTCAGGTGGGCCATGTCAGCGTGCAGCCGGTGTCGGCGACCGGCGGCGCGACGCTGTCGCCCGCAACGACCTGATCCATCTTGAACAGATCTTCCGGATCCGCGCCGCCATGCGCCTGCGCGCTGCCGATGAAGGCCGACAGCATAAGCTGATGATCGCCGGCGCGGTACGTCACCCTGTTCGGCTGCAACTTCACCTCCGGCGGCAATTCGAACCCGCCGAGTGCATGCGCGAGCTTCACCGCATCGGTGGTCTTCTCCTGCGCCGCCACCAGGGCAAAGGTCATCACCGAGGTATAGCCGAACCAGTGCCGCGCCGTCGGCACCTTGCCGCCGTTCACGCGGCGGATGTCGGCGACGAATTCGGGCAGGTGCGGCACGCCCGGCTGGTTCCAGTACCACTCGAACATCCAGGTGCCGATGCGGGCGTCCGGCGGCAGGCCTTCCAGCGATTCCAGTTCCTGCTGCGTGCCGGCCACCGGAATCTGGCGGTTGATGCCGAACTGCACGATCTGCTTGAGGCAGTTCACCATGTCCTGCCCCTGCACCAGCAGGATCAGGACATTCGGATTGGCGGCGCGTGCCTTGATGAGATAGGGGGAGAAATCGCTGGTGCCGAGCGGCGTCAGCTCCGCCCCGGTCTCGATCCCGCCGAGCCGCTTGAGATTGGCCTCGATCGCGGTCTGCAACGTGTGGCCGAAGGCATAGTCCGGCGTGATGAAGTGCCATTTCCTGCCGTATTTCCGGAACAGCACCTCGGAAACGGCATTCGCCTCCATCCTGGTTGTGTTGCAGACGCGATAGACGTTCCAGTGGCAGTCCTTGCCGGTGATCGTGTCGGTATGCCCGCCGGAGACGACGTGCAGCACCTTGTTCTCGGCCGTCACCTGCGCGATCGCCTGGGCAACGGCGGAGTTCACGTCGCCGATCATGAAATCGACATGATCGCGCTCGATCAGCTTGCGCGCCTTCTGCACGCCGGTGCCGACGTCGTTGGCCGAATCCTCGACCAGCAACTCGACCTGGCGGCCGAGGAGGCCGCCGGCGGCATTGATCCGGGCGACGGCAAGCTGTGCGCCCATCACTTCGTTGCGTGCCGGCGCGGCATAGACGCCGGTGAGCGGATCGACCATGCCGATGCGCAGCGGCGTCTCGCCGCGTGCGGCGATGATGAAGGGGGATCCGAGCGGTGCGACCGCAGCGGCGGCGGCGGTGGCGAGGATGCTCCGGCGTCCGATGCGGCCGGCGGTGTCGGGTGTGATCATCGACCCTCCCTTCGGCGGCCGGGTCGGCCGCCCGCGCTGTTGGTGTCCAAATGGCACGACAGCGAACGGGTTGGCAAGTCAGCCGGCGGCAAGCGTCCGCATCGCGGCACCGCGTTCGAACAGCGCCAGCAGCGTCCGCACCGCCCGCCCGCGTTCCCCGGTCAGTCCGGGGTCTTTGTCCAGCAGCAGGGCGGCGTCCCGTGCCGCCATATGGAGCAGATCCTCGTCGCCCGCCGGGTCGGCGAGGCGCCAGCCGGGCGCCCCGCTCTGGCGCGTTCCGAGCAGCTCGCCGCCGCCACGGAGGCGGAAATCCTCGTCGGCGATGCGGAACCCGTCCTCCGTGTCGCGCAGCAGCCTGAGCCGCCGCCGCGCGGTTTCGGCCAGGCTGTCGTCGTGCAGCAGCAGGCAGAAGCTCGCCGCACTGCCGCGGCCGACGCGTCCGCGCAACTGGTGCAGTTGCGCCAGCCCGAAGCGCTCGGCGTGCTCGATCACCATGACGCTCGCCTCCGGCACATCGACACCGACCTCGATCACCGTGGTCGCGACCAGCACGCGCGTTCGCCCGGCGGCGAAATCGGCCAGCGCCGCCTCGCGCAGCGAAGCCTCCTGCTGCCCGTGGACGAGGCCGACGGCATCGCCGAAGCGGGCCCGCAGCAGGGCGAAGCGCGCCTCGGCGGCGGCGAGGTCGGCCGTTTCGCTCTCGGCGACCAACGGGCAGACCCAATAGACCCGCGCGCCGCGGTCGAGTGCCCGCCCGACCGCCTCGGTCACCTCGGTGAGTGCTGCCAGCGCGTGCAGCGTCGTGCGCACCGGCGCCCGGCCGGCCGGCTTCTCACGGAGGCGGCTCACCTCCATCTCGCCCCACTGCGTCAGCAGCAGCGTCCGCGGGATGGGGGTGGCCGTCATCACCAGGACGTCGCTCGCCTCCCCCTTGCCGCCCATCAGCAGGCGCTGATCGACCCCGAACCGGTGCTGCTCGTCGATCACCACGAGCGCCAGGTCTCGGTAGCCGACGCGCTCCTGGAACAGGGCATGCGTGCCGACGACGAGGGGCAGGCTGCCGTCGGCGAGGGCGCGCAGGATGCGCCCGCGCGCCGCCCCCTTCACCGCGCCGGTCAGCAGCGCCACCGGCACCGGCGCGAGACGCGCGAGGGTCCGCAGGTGCTGCTGCGCCAGCACCTCCGTCGGCGCCAGCAGTGCCGCCTGCCCACCTGCCTCCACCGCACGCAGCATCGCGAGCAGGGCGACCAGCGTCTTGCCCGACCCGACATCGCCCTGGAGGAGGCGCAGCATCCGGCGCGGCGCGGCGAGATCGGCGTCGATTTCCGCCAGCGCCGCGGCCTGTGCTGGCGTCAGCGCGTGCCCGAAGGTCGCCAGCGCACGGGCACGCAGCCGCCCGTCACCCGTCAGCGCGCGGCCGGGCCGGGCGCGCCGCCGGCGGCGCACCAGCGCCAGAGCCACCTGGCCGGCCAGCAACTCGTCATAGGCGAGACGGCGGCGCGGCGCCGGCGCCGGCGGTTCGGCGGGCATGTGCAGGGCACGCAGGGCCGCGGCAAAGCCGGGCCAGGCTTCGCGGCGGAGCAGCGCCGCATCGTGCCATTCCGGCAGGTCCGGAATGCGGGCCAGCGCCTCGGCCAGCGGCCGGCGCAAATGGAAGCCGAGCAGCCCGGCCGTGAGCGGCCAGACCGGCTCGACCGCCGGCAGCCGGGCGGCATCGGCCTCCGGGACGATGTGCTCCGGGTGGACGAAGCTGCGCCGCTCATCGGCCTTGCCGGAGACGAGGACGCGCGCGCCGACCGCCAGCCGGGCGGCGGGGAAGCCGCGGAAGAAGGCGATCTCGGCAAAGCCGGTGCCGTCGGTGACCACGGCGCGCGTCGGCTGGCGGTCGTTGCCCGGCCGCTCGATCCGCACCACCTCGACCGCGACGGTCACCACGCGGCCGGGCGGCACGGCGCCGAGGGCGACGCGGCTGCGGCGGTCTATGTAGGATTCGGGCAGGTGGAACAGCAGGTCGATCACCCGCTCCCCGCCCACGGCGCGGGCGATCAGGCGGGCAAGCGCGGGCAGGCGGGCATGCGCGGCGCGCAGGCCGGGCAGGCCGGCGAGCGGGGCGAACAGCGGGGCAAGCAGGGCGGAGGGCACGGCTGACACTGACCAGGACGGCGCCTATATGGCAACCAGCAATGCCCGACCCCAATGACCCGCCGCGCGACGCGCGCCGGCGCCGTGCGCTGTTCCGTGCCACCCATCGCGGCACGCACGAGGCCGATCTGCTGATCGGCGGCTTCGTGGCCGAGCGGATCGACCTTTTCACCGATGCCGACCTGGATGCGTTGGAGGCGCTGCTCGCCCTGCCCGATCCCGATCTCGCCGACTGGCTGACCGGCCGCGTTCCGCTGCCGGAGGACGCCGACCACAGGCGCCATATCCCCTTGCTCCATGCCATGCGTGAGGCCGCCCTGCGATGAGCGTGGCCGAGGTCTGGGGTGTGCCCGAGGGATGGGATGCGGTGCTGCTCGCCCGCCGCCTGCGCGAGCATGCCGGGCCGCTGCTGCATGTCGCGCGCGACGATGCCCGCATGGCCCGGCTGGCGGAGGCGCTGGCGTTCTTTGCCCCGCATGCCGAACGGCTGCGCGTCCCGGCATGGGACTGTCTGCCGTATGACCGCGTTTCCCCCAACCCGGAACTGGTCAGCGAGCGGGTCGCCACGCTGGCCCGTCTGCTGGAACCGTCGCCTTCGCCGCGCATCGTGCTGACCACGGTGAACGCCCTGGTGCAGCGCGTGCCGCCCCGCGCCGTCTTCCGCGGCGCCAGCATGGCGCTCGCGACCGGCGGGGCGGTGAAGCCTGAGGCGCTGGCGCGTTTCCTGGAGGCCAACGGCTACGGCCGGGCCGACACCGTCATGGAACCGGGCGAATACGCGATCCGCGGCGGGATCATCGACCTGTTTCCCGCCGGCCGGCGCGAGCCGGTCCGGCTCGATCTGTTCGGCGACACGATCGAGAGCATCCGCGCCTTCGACCCGGGGACGCAGCGCAGCGGCGCGCGGGTGGAAAGGCTTGCGCTGCGGCCGGTCAGCGAGGTGTTCCTCGATCCCGCCTCGATCGCCCGCTTCCGCACCGGCTGGCGCGAGATGTTCGGCACCGGCGCGGCGGAGGATCCGCTCTATCTGTCGGTGAGCGAGGGACGGCGGCATCCGGGGATGGAGCATTGGGTGCCGCTGTTCCACGAGACGATGGAGACGCTGCTCGATTACCTGCCGGGCGCCTCGCTCAGTCTCGATCATCAGGCGGACGATGTGCTGGCGGCGCGGCTGGAAATGATCGCGGACCATTACGCCGCCCGCCGCACCGTGCCGCGCGATGGTGAAACGCCGTACCGCCCGCTGCCGCCCGATCGCCTCTACCTCGACCGCGCCGGCTGGGATGCGATGCTCGCCGCCGGCCCTGCCTTCGCATTCACCCCGTTCGCCCGGCCGGAGGGCGCGCAGGGCATCGAGGGCGGCGGGCGGCCGGCGCCGATCCTCGCCAGGTCTGTCGGTGAGCGAGGGGCGACCGGCGACGGCGGCAGCGCCTTCGACCAGTTGCGCACGCTGAGCGAGCGCTGGCACGGCGAGGGCCGGCGGCAGGTGGTGGCGGCCTGGACCCGCGGCTCACGGGAACGGCTGGGCAATCTGCTGCGCGAGCACGGATTTGCGGCAACCCCCGCGGATGACTGGGCGGCGGTGCGCGGCGCCGGGCCGGGCGGCTTCGCGCTGGTCACACTCGGCCTGGAACGCGGCTTCATCGCCGAGGATCCCGACATTGGGCGCATTGCCGTGCTGTCCGAACAGGATCTGCTCGGCGAGCGCATCAGCCGTCCGCCGCGGCGGCGCAAGCGGGCCGACCAGTTCATCGCCGAGGCGACCGAGATCGCCGAAGGCGACCTCGTGGTCCATCAGGATCACGGCATCGGCCGCTATGATGGGCTGGTGACGCTGACCGTGAACGACGCGCCGCACGACTGCCTGCGTCTTCTCTATGACGGTGACGACAAGCTGTTCCTGCCGGTCGAGAACATCGAGATGCTGTCGCGCTTCGGCAGCGAGGGCGCCGGCGTCGCGCTCGACAGGCTCGGCGGCGCGAGCTGGCAGACGCGCAAGGCGCGGGCGAAGCAGCGCATCCGCGACATGGCCGGCGAGCTGATCCGCACCGCCGCCGCGCGCCGTCTGCGCGAAGCGTCGGTGATGGCGCCGGCGGAGGGAAGCTGGGACGAGTTCTGCGCACGCTTCCCGCATGCCGAGACCGACGACCAGACCCGCGCCATTGCCGATGTGCTGGAGGACATGGCAAGCGGCCGGCCGATGGACCGGCTGATCTGCGGCGATGTCGGCTTCGGCAAGACCGAGGTGGCGCTGCGCGCCGCCTTTGTCGCCGCGATGGCAGGCACACAGGTTGCCGTGGTGGTGCCGACGACGCTGCTGGCGCGACAGCATTTCCGCACTTTCGCGGCGCGCTTCGCCGGCCTGCCGGTGACCGTCGCGCAACTGTCCCGCATGGTGACGGCGAAGGAAGCGGCCGAGGTGCGCAAGGGGCTGGCCGCGGGCGACATCCAGATCGTGATCGGCACGCACGCGCTGCTGGCCAAGGGCGTGAGCTTCGCCGAACTCGGCCTGCTCATCATCGACGAGGAGCAGCATTTCGGCGTTGCCCACAAGGAGAAGCTGAAGGCGATGCGCGCCGAGGTGCATGTGCTGACGCTGACCGCGACGCCGATCCCGCGCACGTTGCAACTGGCGCTGACCGGCGTGCGGGAAATGAGCCTGATCGCGACGCCGCCGGTCGATCGGCTGGCGGTGCGCACCTTCATCATGCCGTTCGACGCGCTGGTGATCCGCGAGGCGCTGCACCGCGAGCGGTTCCGCGGCGGGCAGGTATTCTGCGTCGTGCCGCGCATCGAGGATCTCGGCCGCATGGCGGAGCGGCTGGCGGAAATCGTGCCCGAGGCGCGCATCGCCCAGGCGCATGGCCGCCTGCCGCCCACCGAGCTCGAGCGCGTGATGACCGAATTCGGGGACGGTCGCTACGACATCCTTCTGTCCACCAACATCGTTGAGAGCGGTCTCGACATGCCGGCGGTGAACACGCTGCTGATCCATCGCGCCGACATGTTCGGCCTCGGCCAGCTCTATCAGCTGCGCGGGCGCGTCGGGCGGGGCAAGCAGCGCGGTTATGCCTATCTGACCTGGCCGCCGACGCACCGGCTGTCGGCGGCGGCTGAAAAGCGGCTGACGGTGATGCAGACGCTCGATGCGCTCGGCGCCGGCTTCACCCTCGCCTCCCACGATCTCGACATCCGCGGCGCCGGCAACCTGCTGGGCGACGAGCAGTCCGGCCATATCCGCGAGGTGGGTATCGAACTCTACCAGCAGATGCTGGAGGATGCGGTCGCCGAACTGCGTGCGGAGCGCGGGCGCAAGCGCGTCGGGGAACGCGACTGGACGCCGAACATCGCCCTCGGCCTGCCGGTGCTGATCCCCGAGACCTATGTCCGCGACCTGCCGGTGCGGCTCGGCCTCTATCGCCGCATCGGCGCCCTGTCGTCGGATGCGGAAACCGAGGCGATGGCGGCCGAACTGGTCGATCGCTTCGGTCCGCTGCCGGCGGAGGTGGACAATCTGCTGACGGTGGTGACGCTGAAGCGCCTGTGCCGCGAGTCAGGGGTGGAGAAGATCGAGGCGGGACCGAAGGGCATGGTGCTGACGTTCCGCGGCAATGCGTTCGGCAATCCGTCCGGGCTGGTGGCATGGCTGGCGAAGCAGCGCGGCGCGATCCGCCTGCGACCCGACCATAAGCTGGCGATCGTGCAGGAGATGTCGGTGATGGAGCGCATGAAGCTGGCGCGCGAGATCGTCGGCAACCTCAACCGCATCGCGGCCCAGGCGAAGGCGGCGTAGCGCTGCGCCGGGCTGCCGCCCGCTCAGCCGGCCCGCCGGCGGCGCGCGAAGCGGCCGGGGTCGAAGCGGCCGGGGTCGAAGCGGCCGGGGTCGAAGGCGGCGATCGGGATTTCGGCGGTCCGCCCGCCCAGCAACTGGGCCACCACGCGGCCGGTGCGTGGGCCGGCGGCAAGGCCGATATGGCCGTGGCCGAACGCGTGCACCACGTCATCGCTCGCGCGGGCGAAGCCGATGCAGGGCAGTCCGTCCGGCGTGCCCGGCCGGTGGCCCATCCAGACCTGCACGCGCGACGCCGGCAGATCGCGCGGCAGGGCAGGAAAGGTGCGCAGCAGATGGTCGCGCAGGATCGCGGCCCGCCGCCAGTCGGGCGCCGCCTCCAG
The DNA here is from genome assembly GCA_021847995.1 of Pseudomonadota bacterium. Lineage (GTDB taxonomy): Bacteria > Pseudomonadota > Alphaproteobacteria > Acetobacterales > Acetobacteraceae > JAFKFJ01. The sequence continues at coordinate 14,109 of JAJZNE010000037.1, forward strand.
TCCCGCGATCTCCACCTGGCCGGCACAGCGCAACCCGCCCGCCATCGGCGTGATCGCCATCCTGCCGTCCGAGGGCATCAGCGGCAGCCGCGGCACCGCCTCGGGGTCGCTGATCATGGCATGATAGCCGCGCTCGCTCTCCAGCATCACCCGCTCGCCGAGGGCCGAAGCGAGGCTGCGGGAGCGGATGCCGGCGGCGATCACGGCGGCATCGCAGGCGATTTCCCCTGCGGTGGTGGTGACGGCCCGCAATCGCCGGCCAGCCAGCCGGAATCCGGTCGCCGCCTGCTGCACCAGCGCGGCCCCGCGCCTTCCTGCCAGGGCGGCAAGGGCCGCGACCAGCGCGCCGGGATCGCGGCAATGGCCGCCTTCCTCCACCAGCACGCCGAACCGGTAGCGGCGGTCGAGCGTCGGCTCCTGCTGGCGCAGGTGATCGGCGTCGAGTTCGCGCCAAGTGATGCCGACCCTGTGGCGGATGCGCCAGGCCAGCGCCTCGGCAGCGAAATCGGTGCGTGCCGGATAGAGATAGAGCGCGCCGTGGCGGGCGATCAGGTCGCCGACCCCGGCTTCCTCCGCGAGGCGCTTGTGCAGGGCCGGACAGTCCAGCAGCAACGGGCGCAGCGCCGTCGCGGTGGCGGCGACCCGCCGCTCGGTCCAGCCGGCGGCGAGATAGCGCAGCAGCCACGGCGCGGCGCCCGGCAGCCGGCGCCAGCGGATCGCGAGCGGACCCAGCGGATCGGCGAGGAAGCCCGGCAGCCGGCGCCACAGCCCGGGCGTCGCCGGTGGGATCACCGACATCGGCGAGAGCCAGCCGCCGTTGCCGTAGCTTGCCGCCTGCGGCCCGCCCGGCGGCTGCGGATCGAGCAGCGTGACGCGATGGCCGTCGCGCAGCAGTTCCAGTACACAGGCGATACCGACGATGCCGGCGCCGATGACGACGACGTGGCGCGGCGCCGGTGAGGTGGCAGGCATGGTCAGGCGGCCGCACGCTCCAGCGTGAAATCGAAGCGCACTTCGTCGATGCCGCCGGCCGCCGGCACCGGGCGGACGACCAGCGCCTCCTTGACGCCGAACACGGCATCGCTGTCGAGATGTTGATCGCCATCGAAATAGAGCGCCGTGGTCAGCCGGCGGAAACCGGGGGCGTCGATCATGACATGCAGGTGCGATGGCCGCCACGGATGCCGCCCGGCCGCGGCAAGCAGTTTGCCGACCGGCCCGTCATGGGGGATGGTATAGGGGGTGGGGCGCACGGTCAGAACGTCGAAGCCGCCATCGGCCCGCGTGTGCAGGCGGGCGCGCATATTGCCGGCCGGCTGGGCGGGATCCTGCACGTCATAGAGCCCGTTCGGCGCCGTCTGCCACATGTCCATCACCGCTCCGGCGACCGGTGCGCCGTCGGGCGCGGCCACCCGGCCGTGAACGCGCAGAGTGGGGCGCGTCCCGTCGCGCAGGAGAGAGACGCCATCGGAGGGCGGCGGCGCGTGTTCGACGAAGAACGGGCCGAGCACGCTGGTCCCGGTGGTGCCGGGCTGCCTGCGGTTGTTGATCAGCTCGACCAGCGTAGAGACGCCGAGCGTATCGGAGAGCAGAATGAATTCCTGCCGCCGGTCGTCGCACATATGCCCGGTCTCGGTGAGGAAGCGGATGGCTGCCGCCCATTCCGCCTCGGTCGGTTCGACCTCGCGGACGAAGGCGTGCAGATGGGTGACGAGGCTCGTCATCACCTGCCGGAGCCGCCCGTCGGAGGTGGCGGCAAAAGTACGCAGAACCGCCTCGGTCGCCGTCGCTTCGGTCACGTCGCGCATGGCCATGCTCCCGCTTCGCGGCGCCTGCGTAGCGTGGCCGGCCGGCGGATGGTAGAGGCCCGGGGTCACGGCGAAAGCGGCGCGCATGTCCATCCTGCTGACCGGCGCAGCCGGCTTCATCGGCTATCACGTCACCGAGGCACTGCTTGCGCGCGGCGAGCAGGTGATGGGGATCGACGACCTCAACCCCTATTATGACGTGCGCCTGAAGACGGCGCGGCTGGCGCGGCTGGAACGGCATGCCGGGTTTCGCTTCCAGCGTGCCGACATCGCCGACCGCCCGACCATGGCGGCGCTGGCCGAGGCCGTTGCGGACACGACGCGCATCGTGCATCTCGCGGCCCAGGCGGGGGTACGTCATTCGCTGGCCGCGCCGCGCGCCTATGTCGCGGCCAACCTCGTCGGGCACCTGGAAATTCTGGAACTGGCCCGGCACCTGAAACGGTGCCGGCACCTCGTCTATGCCAGCTCGTCCTCGGTCTATGGCGCGGGCGCATCGCTGCCATTCGCCGAAAGCGACCGTGCCGATGCGCCGCTGTCGCTTTATGCCGCGACCAAGCGAGCCGATGAACTGATGGGCCATGCCTATGCCCATCTGTTCGGCGTGCCGCAGACGGGACTGCGGTTCTTTACCGTGTATGGCCCCTGGGGCCGGCCGGACATGGCCTATTTCAGCTTTGCCGAGGCGATCCTGCGCGGGGAGCCGATCACCGTCTATGACCAGGGGACGGTGCGGCGCGACTTCACCTATATCGACGACGTGGTGGCGGGGGTGCTGGGCTGCCTCGATCGGCCGCCGACCGCGCTGTCGCCGCCGCTGCGGGTGCTCAACATCGGCAATCACCGGAGCGAGCCGGTCTCGGCCCTGATCGCGGCGCTGGAGGAGGCGCTCGGCCGGCGGGCGCTGCTGCGCCACGCGCCCCGGCCGAGGGCGGACGTGGCGGAAACCTTCGCCGACATCACTGCGATCGCGGCGCTCACCGGCTTTGCGCCGGCGACCCCGCTTGCGGTGGGGATTCCGCGCTTTGCCGCCTGGTTTTGCGACTGGCGAGAGGGGCGCGCATGAAATGGCAGGAAAGGGGTTGACCGGCCGCGCCGGGTCGCCTAAATCGCCGCCTCGCCGGTCGGACGGTGACATGCCGTGGCAGCGCCGCCCGACCGATCTCATCGACCTCCGCTGAGTGCAGCGTGTCGAACTGACCGCCCGGCAGTCCATCGGGGCTGCGGGGCGGGGCTTTGTTCCTTGACAAGATCATCTGGGGTGGAAGGGATATGTCGGCGGCGCTTCATGGCTGTGCGTTAGGCACGGTGTTTGGGCTGGGTTGAGGTGTGTTTG
>JAJZNE010000100.1:0-5876 GCA_021847995.1 Pseudomonadota bacterium
GGCGCTGCGGCCGCCGCGGCGGGCGGCGGCGTGGGGGGCGTCCGGGGCGGCATCGCTCATGGGGACAGGCTCGCGCGGGGAGTGCAGGCGCGAGGATGCGGGGCGCGCGGCGCGCGGTCAATCGGCCGCGGCGGCCGAAATTGGCCCGGGCGCGGGTGATCCGCTCGGTTGCCCCAGATCTGTCGCCGGGCGACGGGGCGCCCGCCGCATGCAAGCCGTGCCGCCGGCGCGGGGCAGGACCATTGCGGCGGTTGGTGCGAGGCACAATCTGAGGCCGCAACGCATCGGGGCGCTCCGCCCCGGTCATCGAAGCAAGGCTATGCCATCATGCGTATTCTGTTCCGTCTGCTGCTGACCGCGGGCGCGGTCATCGTCGCCAGTCCCGGCCCGGGCTGGGGCTGAGCGACCCGGCGGCGCCTGATCGGTCCACCTCCGTCCCCCGCGCGGATGCTGCCGGCATTGCCGGCCGTGCCGCGCGGGCAAGGGCCGCCGGGATCGACAATCCGCCCCGGCTGCACCCAGGCGCGCGCTGTTCCTATTCCGCCGCCTGCCGTGCCTGCATGTGCCGGCGCAGGCGCGGCACCACCTGCTCGGCGAGCAGGCGCATGGAACGACGGTGCAGCGCCGGCTCGTCCCAGTCCTTGTGCGTCAGCAGCAGCGTGCCGAACCAGCCGATCTCGTCCACCAGTGCGACCAGCTGATCGAGCACGCGCGTGGGGCTGCCCGAGATCATCATCATCTCCAGCATCCGCGGCACCGTCAGCTCGTCGTCCGACATGCTCTCCACCGGCTTGAAGATTTTGGTCATGCGGTAGGTGCGCAGATTGTCGCGCAGATAGGCGTAGTACCAGCCGGGGCTGGACCGTTCGCGGGCCAGGTAGTCGGCCGCCTCGGCGTCGTCCGGGGTGACCAGGATGCTGCGCGCCACGCGCCAGTTCGCCCGGTCGGCCGCGCGCCCTGCGGCGGCGGCTCCGTCGCAATATGCCTGCCAATGCGTCACCACCTGGTTGCTCGGCGTGAAATTGGCCGAGATCAGGCCCCAGCCGCGCTCGCCCGCCAGCCGCGCGGTGGAGGAGCGGGGACTCATCGCCGAGACGGCGAGCGGCGGCGTCGGCTTCTGGTATGGCTTCAGCATCGGGCCGACGCCGAGATGCAGCTGCACCTGCCGATCGACCACGACATTCCAGAATTGGCCGCGGATGCGGTAGGGCGGGTCGCTGCGCCAGATCGCATGGATGGTGTCGATGCTCTCCACCATCATCGCCGTGCGGTCCCGGTCGAACGTGTCGAACAGTTCGAAATCGGAGCCGAGGCCGCCGGGGCCGACGCCCATGATGAAGCGCCCCTCGGCCAGATGGTCGAACTGCGCCACGTCGCCGGCAAGCTGGGCCGGGTGATGCTGCGGCAGGTTCAGCACGCCGGTCCCGAACACGATGCGCTTCGTGACCGGCACCAGCGTCGCCATGAATTGCAGCGGGTTGGCGATCGGCTCGGTCCTGCAGGAATAATGCTCGCCGACCCAGGCTTCGTCGAAGCCGAGCTCCTCGGCCAGCAGGATCGCCGCCCGATCCTCCCGCAGCACGTCCATGTAGTCGCGGGCGGGATCGTGCAGCGGCATCATGAACAGGCCGAGCTTCATGGCTTTTCCTCCTTGCCTGGGCCGCGGTTGCGGCGGTTCACGCTTCCTGCCCCGCCGCACCGGACAGGCGCGCCAGGATCAGGGCGACCAGGATGATGGCACCATAGGCCGCGTCGATCCAGAACGCCGGCATCTGGGCCAGGGTCAATACGTTTTGCAGGATGCCGAGCAGCAGCACGCCGGTCAGCGCCCCGGCCAGCCGCCCCCGCCCGCCATTGAGGCCGATGCCACCGATCACGGCGGCAGCGAAGACGTAGAAGATCATGTTCTGTCCCTGGCTCGACACCACCGAGGCGATGCGCCCGGTCAGCATCAGCCCGGCGAGCGATGCGAGCAGTCCGGCCGCGACATAGACGCCCCAGGTGACACGCTCCACCCGGATGCCGGCCACCCGTGCCGCCTCGGCATTGCCGCCGATGGCATAGAGCGCGCGGCCGAGCCGGTGATAGCGCAGAAACAGGCCGAACATCAGATAGAGCAGTCCGGCCACCCAGATCGACACCGGCAGCCCCAGCAGCTTCGCCGTGCCGAGCCAGAGGAAGGCATTGGGCAGATCGAACAGCGTCTTGCCGTTGGTGATGCCGAGCGTGATCCCGCGCAGCAGGATCAGCATGGCCAGCGTGACGATGAAGGCATTGAGCCTCAGCCGGACGACGAGAAACCCGTTGACCGCGCCGACCGCGCCGCCGGCCAGGAACAGCAGCCCGATCGCCCACCCCGCACCCAGCCCGACACCGGAACCACCGACCGAGGTATCCGACACGATCAGCCACGCGCTCAACATCGGGGCGACGCCGACGATCGATTCGAGCGAGAGGTCGAACCTGCCCGCGATCAGGATCAGCGATTCGGCAATGACCAGCACGGCGAGCTCAGAGGATTGCTGGAGAATATTCGAGAAATTCTCGACCGTAAGAAAGGCGTCGCTGATCAGGCTGCCGGCGACAATGGTGGCGACGATCGCGGGAAGCAGCGTCAGTTCGCGCAGGCCGAGCCATGCGGCCCGCCCGCGCCGCTCGGCCACCGGCGCCGGTGCACCGGCGGAGACGCCCTCAGCCATGCGGCGCCACTCCCTCGATCGCCGCGACCAGGGCGCGGTTCTGCCACCCCGCGGCAAAGCAATGCGTGAGCCGCCCCTTGAACAGCACCAGCACCCGGTCGCAGATCGTCAGCTCATCGAGATCGTCCGACACCACCAGCACCCCGGTCCCGCGTGCGCGCGCCGCGGCGATGATCGCGAACAGCGCCTGCTTGGAGGCGATATCGACGCCCTGCGTCGGCTGCACCAGCACCAGCAGCGTCGGATCGGCCGCGAGTGCGCGGCCCAGCAGCGCCTTCTGCTGGTTGCCGCCGCTGAGTTCACCGATCGGCTGCTCGGGCGATGCGGCGACGATGCCGAGCGCATCGATCATCGCGCGCGCCGCCCCGGTTCGCCGTGCCGGGCGGATGATGCCGGCGCGGCCAAGCCGCTCGGGGATCGTCATGGTCAGCGTCTCGGCAACCGACAGCAGCGGGATGATCCCCTGCGTCAGGCGGTCGCGCGGCACAAAGCCGACACCGCAGCGCTGCGCCGCCGCCACGTCGCACGGCGGCAGCGCCACCCCGGCGACGCTCACGCTGCCGGCACGCGGGCGACGCAGACCGACGATCGCCTCCGCCACCGCTTCCTTGCCCGATCCGGCAAGCCCGGTCAGCCCGACGCATTCGCCCTTCGCCACGGTGAAGCTGATTGCCCCGACCTGCGCAACCGTCAGATCCGCGAGCGACAGACACGGCCCGCCGTTGCCGATCGGCGACACCCCCACCGGCGCCGTGCGCAGCGCATCGCCGACCATCGCCGCCACCACGCGCGCCTGCGGCATGTCGGCGAGCGGCGCGCTCGCCACCACGCCACCGTCGCGCAGCACCGTCACGCTGCGGCAAATCTCGTAGATTTCTTCGAGATGGTGGGAGATATAGAGGAAGCTGACGCCGGACCGCTGCAGATGGCGGATGCGTGCAAACAGTCGTGCGATCTCGCGACCCTCCAGTTCGGCCGTCGGCTCATCGAGAATGATGAAGCGCGTGCCGCGCAGCAGGGCACGCGCGATCTCGACGATCTGCCGCTGCTCGACGCTCAGACGCTCCGCGTCGCGGTTGACATCGATGTCGAGGCCCCAGTCGGCAAGCACCTCCTGCGCCCGAAGCCGCAACGCCCGCCAGCGCACCCAGCCGCCCCGGCCGGTCGGATGGGCGTTGAGGAACAGGTTTTCCGCAACGGTCAGGGTCGGGACCACGGTGGAACGCTGATAGACGCAGGCGACCCGCGCCTGCCAGCCCTGCCGGTCGGCGAGCGGCGGCGCGGGGGCGCCGGCCAGCCGCACCTGGCCGAAATCCGGTGCAATGAGGCCGGTCAGCACCGCGACCAGGGTCGATTTGCCGGCACCGTTGCGGCCGACCAGGGCGTGTGAATCCCCGGCGGCGACCGACAGCGACACGTCGCGCAACGCCTGGTTGGCGCCGAACCGCCTGCTGACGCCGACCACCTCCGCCGCTGCCGGTTCCGGCGACATGGCGGCGGCGGCGGGCACCTCCGTGCTCAGCCCTTGGCCTTGTTACCCCACAGCGCCGGATCGGCGGCATTGGCCTTGGTGACCGTCGGCGCCGGCAGGAGGTCCATCGGGTTGCCCTTGTAGTCCACGATGCGGCTGTCATGGTCCGTCGGGCCGGCCGGGAAAGTCTGGCCCGCCACCGCGGCCTGCAGGTAGCGCAGCCCGTATTTGACATAGAGATCGAGTGGCTGGGAGATTGCCGCATCCAGCAGATCATCGCGGATGCGTTGCAGCGCCAGCGGCGTGCCGTCGATGCTGACCAGCATGATGTGATGCGTCTCACCGACCTTGGTCAGCCGGCCGGCGCTTTTCAGCACGTTCAGCACCCCCGCCAGCATCACCGAATCGCTCTGCATATAGATCGCGGCGAGGTCGGGGGTGGAGGTCACGACGGTCTGCGCCACCGCCGTCGCCTTGTCGGTCTTCCAGTAGGTCGGCTGCTGGATCAGTTTGATCGCAGGGTAATCCGCCTTCATGCAGGCGGCGAAGCCGGCGGTGCGGTCACGGCCGTTGGTGGTGGCCTGATCTCCCATCATCGACAGCACGGTACCCTTGCCGCCAAGCTGCCTGCCGATCAGGTGGCAGGCATCCTCGCCCATGCGGGTGTTGTCGGCGCGCACGATCATGTCGACCTTGCCGCCGGCCGGCGCAATGTCGATGGCGACGACGGGGATGCTGCGGCCGGCGGCGAATTTCAGCGCCGGCACGATGGCATCGCTGTCGGTCGGCACGGTGATGAGGCCCTTGGCCCCTTCCGAGATCAGGTTGTGGAAGTCGGTGATCTGCCTGCCGGCATCGCCGTTGGCGTTGGCCACCGGCAGCACCTCCAGCCCCGCTTCCCTGGCCGCCGCCACGGTCAGATCGACCTGGATCGCCTGGAACGGATCGGTCAGAAAGCCGACCGAGTATCCCATCTTGAACGGCTTCGGAGCCTGAGCACCGGCCTCCGACGAAATCACCGCCGCCGCAAGCGTTGCGGCAGCCATCAGCCAGGCGCGCGCCTGCATGTCCCTGCTCCAGCTTCCTGAGTTGCCCCCGGAGCGGAGTTTCGGTACCGGCGGCGCCGGCTGTCAAGCCGTTTGCGCGGACCCGGGCGCGCTACCGCTTGCTGAACTGGAAGCTGCGGCGGGCCTTGGCGCGGCCGTATTTCTTGCGCTCGACGACGCGCGGGTCGCGGGTGAGGAAGCCGGCCGCCTTGAGGATGGTGCGCAATTCCGGTTCGTAATGGGTCAGCGCGCGGCTGATGCCGTGGCGCAGCGCACCCGCCTGCCCGGACAGACCGCCGCCCGACACCGTGCAATAGACGTCGAACTGGTTGTAGCGATCGACCACCAGAAACGGCTGCGTGATCAGCATGCGCAGCACCGGCCGGGCGAAATACTGGCCGACGCGCTTGCCGTTGACGTTGATCTCCCCCTTGCCGGGCTTGATCCAGACACGGGCGATGGCATTCTTGCGCCGGCCGGTGGCGTAGCTGCGGCCGAAAGCGTCGCGCTTCGGCTCCCGCTTCGGCTGTTCCGGCGTCGTCGGCAGTGCCGCGGCGACGGCGAGATCCTTGAGGTCGGCAAGCGTGCGGGTCTGGGTTCCGGACATGGATCAGGCGCTCCGGTTCTTCCGGTTCATCGCGGCAATATCGAGCGGACGCG
>JAJZNE010000100.1:5886-65635 GCA_021847995.1 Pseudomonadota bacterium
GGCATAGACATGCAGATTGCGCATCTGCCGGCGTTGCAGCGGGCCGCGCGTGATCATGCGCTCCACCGCCTTGACCAGCACCCGCTCGGGATGCGCGCTGCCGAGGCGCTGGCGCGCGCTGCTGCCCTTGATGCCGCCGGGATAGCCGGTGTGCCAGTGGAACACCGACTGGTCGAGCTTGTTGCCGGTCAGCCGCAGTTTCGCCGCATTGACGACGACGATGTTGTCGCCGCAATCGACGTGCGGGGTGAACTGCGGCTTGTGCTTGCCGCGCAGCCGGGTGGCCAGGATCGCCGCGAGACGGCCGAGCACCAGCCCCTCCGCGTCGATCAGCACCCATTCCTTCCTGACATCGGCCGGCTTGAGCGATACGGTCGTCTTCAACATATGTCCCCGCCGCGTGACTGCGACTGCTCGGCGGCTTATGCGCAGGCTTGCCGGCAGCGTCAAGAGGTTTGCACTGTGGTAACATGATACCGGAACGGGTGGTCCATGTCATCGGCGCCGCCGGGCGTTCCGGCGCCGCCCTGGTGCGGGCGCTGCCGGCGGCAGGGTTTGCGGTCCAGCCGGTGGTCCGTGACCTTGCCCGCTGGGCGGCGGTGGCGCCGCCGGCGCAGGCGATGCTCTCGCCGCCGCGCATGGCTGACCTGCGGGACATGCGCGGGATGGGCGACGCCCTGCGCGATGCCACCTGCATCGTCAGCACCGCCCATGCGCGCACCACGCCGCTGCTGCTGGCGGCGGCGCCGGCGGCGGCGCGGCTGGTGCTGCTCGGCAGCACCCGGCGCTTCACCAGATGGCCCGATGCCCATGGCGAGGGCGTGCGCGCCGGAGAGGCGGCGCTGCTCGGCTCCGGCCGGCCCGGCATCATGCTGCATCCGACGATGATCTACGGCGCCGAAGGCGAGGACAACGTGCAGCGCCTGGCGGCGCTGCTGCGCCGCCTGCCGGTGGTGCCGCTGCCCGGCGGCGGCCGGGCGCTGGTGCAGCCGATCCATCAGGACGACGTGACCCGCGCGGTGATCGCCGCCATCGCTCTGCCCCCCGCCGCGCCGCGCGCCCTGGTGATCGCCGGCCCCGCACCGCTCAGCTACGCGGCGTTCGTCCGTGCGGTCGCCGCCGCCGCCGGCCTGCCAGCCCCGCGCATCGTGCCGGTGCCGCTGGCGGCGCTGATGGCGCTCGCCCCCCTCACCGCGGCACTGCCCCTGGTGCCGCGCATCCGCATCGCCGAAATCCGCCGGCTGGCCGAGGACAAGGCATTCGACATCGCGGCGATGTCTGCCACACTGGGCGTCCGCCCGGTCCCCCTGGATGCGGGCCTGGCCCTGACCTTCCGCCGCGACCTTCCGCCGCTGACACGCCAAGGAGCACGCCATGCCGATCATCAACCGCATTGCTGAATTTCACGCCGACATGACGGCATGGCGACGCGACCTGCACGAGCATCCGGAACTCGGCTTCAAGGAACACCGCACGAGCGCGCTGGTCGCCGACAGGCTGCGCGCGTTCGGCGTCGATGAAGTGGTCACCGGTGTCGCCCAGACCGGCGTCATCGGCATCATCCGCGGGCGCGAGGGCAAGGGCGCGGTCGGCCTGCGCGCCGACATGGACGCGCTGCCGATCGTCGAGGAAACCGGCCTGCCCTATGCCAGCAAGCACGAGGGCGTGATGCACGCCTGCGGCCATGACGGCCACACCGCCATGCTGCTCGGCGCCGCGCGCTACCTTGCCGAGACGCGCAACTTCCCCGGCACCGTCTATGTCATCTTCCAGCCGGCGGAGGAGGGCCTCGGCGGCGGTGCGGTGATGGTCAGGGAGGGGCTGTTCGAGCGGTTCCCGATGGACATGGTGTTCGGCCTGCACAACTGGCCGCAGATGCCGGAAGGCGTGTTCACCTGGCGCATCGGCCCGGCGATGGCGGCCAGTTCCAAGATCGAGATCACGATCAAGGGCCGCGGCGGCCATGCCGCGCATCCGGAGCGGTCGGTCGATCCGATCGTGGTCGCGGCCCACATCGTCACCGCCCTGCAGACCATCGTCGCGCGCAACGCCGATCCGGCCGAGGCCGCCGTCGTCACCATCGGCCATATCACCGCCGGCCACACCCACAACGTGATCCCCGACAGCGCCCACATGCTGGGCACCGCGCGCTGGTTCAAGCCGGAGATCGGCGATCTGCTGGAGGACCGGGTGCGGACCCTCGCCGCCGGCATCGCCGAGAGCTTCGGGGCGGTGGCGCATGTGCATTATCAGCGCTCCTACCTCGCCACCATCAACGATGCCGCGGCCACCGAGCGTGCCGTGCGGGCGGCGCAGGCGGTGGCCGGCGAGCAGCGCGTCGTCGAGGCGGCGAAGCCGACGATGGGGAGCGAGGATTTCTCCTTCATGCTGGATGCCAAGCAGGGCAGCTACATCATGCTCGGCGGCGGCCGCGGGCCGGGCGACCCGATGGTGCATCATCCGCGCTACGACTTCAACGATGCGATCCTGCCGATCGGCGCCAGCTACTGGGCGACGCTCGCCGAGCAGGTGCTCGAAGGAAAGTAGCCGATGACGCCCGATCCGGCGGCGCTGGTGCGCGACTTCGATCTCGCGCGCCTGCCGCCGGCGTTCTACGACGACCCCTATCCGACCTATCACGCCCTGCGCCGGCACGCGCCGGTGAAGCGGCTGGCGGACGGCACCGTGTTCATCACCCGCCATGACCTGCTGACGCGCATCTATCGCGACGCGCGCATCTTCAGCTCCGACAAGAAGCGGGAATTCGCACCGAAATTCGGCGCGACGCCGCTGTTCGAGCACCACACCACCAGCCTCGTCTTCAATGACCCGCCGCTGCACACGCGAGTCCGCCGCCTGATCGCCGATCCGCTGACCCCGCGGGTAATGGCGGCGATGGAGCCCGGACTGGTGATGCTGGTCGAACGGCTGCTCGACGCCATGGCGGGGCGCGGCGAGGTCGATCTGATCGCGGATTTCGCCGCCGCGATCCCGGTCGAGGTGATCGGCAATCTGCTCGATATCCCGCAGGACGAACGCGGGCCGCTGCGTGACTGGTCGCTCGATATCCTGGGCGCGCTGGAACCCGTGCTGACGCCGCAGGCGGCAGCGCGCGGCAACCGGTCGGTCGCGGCATTCCTCGCCTATCTCGATACCCTGGTCGCGCGACGGCGTGCCCGGCCGGGCAATGCGGAACACGACATCCTGACGCGGCTGATCCTGGGCGAGCCGGACGGGGCGCGGCTGACGGCGAAGGAGCTGCTGCACAACTGCATCTTCCTGCTCAACGCGGGGCACGAGACCACCACCAACCTGATCGGCAACGGCCTCGTCACGCTGCTCGCGCATCCCGCCGAGAGGCAGCGACTGATCGCCGAACCGGCGCTGATCCGTTCCGCGGTGGAGGAAATGCTGCGCTACGAAAGCCCGGTCCAGCTCGGCAACCGCATCAGCACGGAGGCGACCGAGCTCGACGGCGTGGCCCTGCCGGCAGGAACGCCGATCCATCTCGGCATCGGTGCCGCCAACCGCGATCCGGCACAGTTCGCAGACCCCGACCGCTTCGATGTCGGCCGCACGCCGAACCGCCATCTGGCCTTCGCCGCCGGCATCCACCAATGCGCCGGCCTCAGTCTCGCGCGGCTGGAGGCGGGCGTTGCCATCTCGCTTTTCCTGGCGCGGTATCCGCGCTATGCGCTGGCCGGCCCGCCGGCGCGCGGCGGGCGGGCGCGCTTCCGCGGCTTTCTGCAAATCCCGTGCACCCTGCACGGATGACGCCTGCGAAGGAGGAGGAAACGAGGTGACCAAGGGCAATCCCGGCCGCCGCGCCGTGCTGGCGGGCGGCGCCGTGCTGGCCACGCTGACACGGGCGCGCCGCGGGCAGGCGGCGACCGCGCCGGTGCGCATCGGCATCCTGACCGATGAGAACGGCCCCTACAGGGACAGCGGCGGCAGCGGTTCGATCGCCGCGGTGCGGCTGGCGGTGCAGGATTTCGGCGCCACCGTGCTCGGCCGGCCGATCGAGATTCTCCATGCCGACACGCAGAACAAGCCGGACGTGGCAGGTGCGGTCGCACGGCAGTGGTACGATGCCGGTGCCGATGCCGTGCTCGATCTGCCGGTCACCTCGGTTGCCGCCTCGGTGCAGCAGGTGGCGCGCGAGAAGCAGCGGACGGTGATGATCACGGCCGCCGCGGTGAGCGAGTTCACTGCCAGGAACTGCGCCCCGGTCAGCAGCCACTGGGCCGACGACACGCACGCGATGGCGCATGCCGCGAGCCAGGCGCTGACGCAGGCGGGCGCGCGCAGCTGGTTCTTCATCACCGTCGATTTCAGCTTCGGCCGCAACCTTCAGGCCGAGGCAACGAAGGTGATCGAGGCAAACGGGGGCAAGGTGGTCGGCGCCGCCTATTTCCCGATCGGCAACACCGATTTCTCCGCCCAACTGGTGCAGGCGCAAAGCTCCGGCGCGAAGGTGATCGGATTGGCAGCGGTGGGCGGCGATCAGGTCAACCTGATCAAGCAGGCGGCCGAATTCGGGGTGCAGGCGGCCGGGAGGCAGCTCGCCGGATTTCTCGTCTATCTCACCGATATCAATGCCGTCGGCCTCAAGGTCGCACAGGGCATGAGTTTCGGCGCCAGCTTCTACTGGGACCAGAACAGAGAGGCGCGGGCCTTCGCGCACCGCTTCGCCGCCATGCAGACGGCGATGCCGACCAAGAACCAGGCGACGAATTACGCCGCAGCGCTGCACTTCCTGAAGGCGGTGGCGCAGGCCGGCACAACCGATGCGCTGGCGGTCAACCGGGCGATGCGGGCCATGCCGGTTGCCTTCTTCGGCCGCGCGGCAACGCTGCGCGCCGACGGACGGCTGCTGTATGATCTGCCGCTGTGGCGCGTCAAGCAGCCGGCGGAAAGTCGCGGACCGTGGGATTTTTACGCAGCCCTCGGCACCTTGCCGGCGGCCGATGCGTTCCTGCCGATGAACCCTGCCTGCGCGGCCTGAGATCCGGCGCCGGCCGGGTTCACTCCGCCTCGGGGACGAACATGTAGCCGACGCCGCTCACCGTGCGGATCGCGAGCGGACGGGCCGGATCGCGTTCAACCTTGCGTCGCAGTGCCTCCACCTGCCGGGCGATGGCGGCTTCGGCGGCTGCCTCCGGCGTGGTGCGGGCGAGCCACGCCACCTCCAGCGGGCGATAGGGATTGGCGGTGAAGTCACGCAGCAGCGCCACCGCCTCGCCGTCGAGCGGCTCGGCCGCGGCGCCGTCGAGCAATTCGCGCCGGTCGAGGTCCACCAGACAGCGGCCGACGCGCAACCGCCCCGGCTGCGGCGGCGGCACCAGCCGGCGCAGCACGCTGCGCACCCGCGCCAGCAATTCCGCCGGGCGGACCGGTCGGCTTACGATATCGTCGGCCCCGGCATCGAGCGCCGCCACCCGCGCCATGCCGGCCCCTTCCTCGGCCAGCAGGATGACGCCGATTTGCGGATGGCTTCGGGCGAGCATGCGCAGCAGCGCGAGGCTATCCTCCCCGCCGAGGTCGGCCTCCAGCAGCACCACGTCGGCCGCCGCCCAGGACAGCGCGGCCCGCAGCGGCGCGCCCCCGGCCACGGCGGTCACCTCGAAGCCCTCCGTCACCAGCGACGCCGCCAGAACCTCCTGCTCCCGGTCCTGTCGCCCGACCAGGATGATCCGCGCCGGTTGCCGCATCAAACCGCCTCCGTTTCCGCTTCTGTTCGCATAGCTTATAAGAGACGCCTATGCAACGGGAACGTAAAAGCACCATCCATTCTATTCCTTCTGGCGGTTGACCGGCGGCCGGGGTCGCCCTATCGCCGCCGCTCAGGGCATCGCGGGGGGCGAACATGGGGGTGATCCGACAGCAGATCGAGGAGCTGGAGGACAGCCCGATCCTGGACGTTTTCCGCTCCGGGCTCGGCCGGCCCGGCCTGATCGCGATGTGGGCGGGCGAGCCGGACGTGCCGACGCCGGATTTCATCTGTGACGCCGCCAGCCGGGCGCTGCGTGAAGGCCGCACGTTCTACTCCCACAATCGCGGCCTGCCGGAACTGCGGGCGGCCCTGACGGCCTATCATCGCCGGCTCTGGAACGTCGCCATCCCGGACGGGCGGATCGCGCTCACGCTCTCCGGCATGAACGCGGTGATGCTGACGGCGCAGGCGACCGTGCAGCCCGGCGACAACATCGTGGCCATCACCCCGTCCTGGCCCAACATCATGCGCGCCATGCAGATCAACGGCGCGGCGGTGCGCGAGGTGATGCTGGCGCGCGGCAATGACGGCTGGCGGCTCGACCTCGATGCGGTGTTCGCCGCCTGCGATGCGCGCACGCGGCTGATCTATCTCGCCTCGCCCGGCAATCCGACCGGCTGGATGATCGCGCGCGGCGAGGCCGAGCGGTTGCTCGCGTTCGCGCGCGCGCGCGGCATCGCGATCCTTTCCGACGAAGTCTATCACCGTATCGTCTATGACCGGCCGGTCGGGTTTTCGTTCCTGGAGATCGCGCGGCCGGACGATCCGCTGTTCGTGGTCAACAGCTTCTCCAAGGCATGGGCGATGACCGGCTGGCGTCTCGGCTGGATCGTCTATCCGGAGAGTGCGCTTGACGCTTTCGAGAAGCTGATCCAGTTCAACACCTCGGGCGGGCTCGAATTCCTCCAGGCCGGCTGCATCGCGGCGCTGGAGCGGGGCGAGGATTTCGTGCGCAGCTTCGTCGCGCGCTGCGCGGCCGGGCGCGAGGTGGTGAATGCGCGGCTCGACGCCATGCCGCGCGTGCGCAACATCCCCAGCGCCGGCGCGTTCTATGCCATGTTCGAGGTCGATGGTGTCGATGATACGCTGGCCTTCTGCAAGCGTGCCGTGACTCAGGCGGGGCTTGGCATGGCCCCCGGCACCGCGTTCGGCCGCGGCGCCGAACGCCTGGTCCGCATCTGCTACGCCAAAAGCGAAGCCAATCTTCATGAAGCCATGGACCGCCTCGCGAAATTCGTGCACGGCTACACGGCATAGCCGGTCGATGGCCGCGAGAGGGGAGGAACCGCGCATGCGGACGCGGGACGCGGACATAGTGGAAGGCGCGGTCCGCTACCTGGTGGAGACCTACAGCCCGGCCGGCACCCGCGTCGGCTGGCTGATGATCGCGTCGATCTTCATCGAGGCGTGGGATCTCTATGCGATCGCGTTCGTGCTCGTGTACATCTCGCAGGTCTTCCATCCTTCGGCGCTGATGCTGGGGCTGGTCGGGGCCGCAACGCAGGGCGGCGCGGTGGTGGGGGCGCTGCTGGGCGGCTTCCTGTCGGACCGCATCGGCCGGCGCACGGTGTTTCTCGGCACCATGATCCTGTTCATCGTGGTCGGTGCCGCCCAGGCCTTCGCGCCGAACATTGCCGTGCTGGTGGTGCTGCGCCTGATCCTCGGCCTGCCGCTGGGGAGCGACATCGCCAACGGCTACACCTACATCATGGAGGCGATGCCGAGCGGCCAGCGCGAAGTGATGGGCAATCGCTGGCAGTTCATGTTCGCGGTGGGCGAAGTGGTGTCGATCGCGGTGGTGACCGTGCTGGTGCTGCTCGATGTGCCGGCGGACCTGCTGTGGCGCATCGCGCTCGGGCTGGGCGCCGTGCCGGCGCTGGCGATCTTCCTGTGGCGCCGCAACCTGCCGGAAACCGCGGTATGGCTGGTGCAGCGCGGCCGTTTCCGCGAGGCGAAGCGGGTCAGCCGCCGGATGTACGGCGATCCGCTGGATCTTCTGCCGGACACCGACATCACGGTTCCTCGGCCACCGCTGCGCGACCTGCTCACGCATCTGCGTGCCGATCCGGTGCGCTGGCGCGCGACCCTGTTCGGCTGGATCGCCTGCTTTGCGCAGAGCGGCGAGTTCTCCACCTTCGCCTTCTACCTGCCGGTGCTGTTCGTCATGCTCGGCGTCTCCGGCAATCTGGCCACGGCGCTGGTGCTGCTGGTGCTCTATGGTCTTGCCTCGGTCTCGGGGTTCATCGGGCCGTTGCTGGTGCCGCGCATCGGCCAGCGCATGCTGAGCATCCTCGGGTTCTCGATCGTCCTCGTCTCGCTGCTCGTGGCGGCAGGGGCGATCTTCACCGGCCATCCCGCGCTGCTGCCGTTCGCCGCGGCGGCGATGCTGTGGGGCCACTACTGGGATGCGGAGAACGTGATGACGATCCCGGCCATGGTGGCACAGCCGGCCTATCGCGGCACCGCCTCGGGCGTCGCCTATGTGTTCGTCAAGCTGCCCTCGTTCCTGTCGATCTTCCTGTTCCCCGCGTTCTTCGGCTGGATCGGCAAGGGGAACGCGACGCTGTTCACGGCGATCTTCCCTGCGGTCGGACTGCTCGCGGCGATCTTCGTGCTGCCGGAACTCTACGGATATCGGGAAACCTAGCGCACCGCCCGGCGCGCCGCTCACGGCCACGCGGTGCCGAAGGATTCGGGGCCGGCGCCGCTGATGACGAGCGGCGCGCCGGGCGTGAGCTGCCCGCCCTCCCACCGGAACACGCTGATCGTGCGGTCGCCCATGTTCTGCACCAGCAGCGTGTGCCCGTCGCGCGAGAACGCCGCGCCTTCCGCCCACGGCCCGACCGGCGCCTGCGCGACCTGGCGAAGATGCTGCCCCTCGACCGCGAACATCGTCACCACGCCGCGGTCATGGTGGAACGGATCGCTGGCCGGCTTGTTCGATCCCATCTGCGCGCCAACCGCGAGGAACGCGCCGTCGGGGGAGAATTTCAGCGGCTCGGGGCCGCTCGGCACGCTCACCGTCTCGACCGTGCGCGGCGGCGATGCAGTGAGGTCGATCAGGCTGACCGAATCG
This sequence comes from Pseudomonadota bacterium, assembly GCA_021847995.1. GTDB lineage: Bacteria > Pseudomonadota > Alphaproteobacteria > Acetobacterales > Acetobacteraceae > JAFKFJ01. The sequence continues at coordinate 14,736 of JAJZNE010000100.1, forward strand.
GCATCGCCGTTGCCGCGTCCCATGTTGGAGACGGCGGCGAGCGTGCCGGCGGCGTTCACGTCCATCGTGTAGGGCGCAACGCCGGTGGTGATCGGGCGCGGATCGACGGTGACGCGGGTGCCGTCGATATGCAGCACGCGCACGGCGTTGTCGCCAAAGAGCGTGAGCAGCGCGGTGCGCCCGTCCCGGAGGAACTGCACGGCGCCCGGCAGCGACGACCGGCCGAGATCGAGCAGGCCGGCGGGCGCGAGGCGCCTGCCGGCGACCGTAAAGACGGAAAGCGTGCCGGCGGCGCGGTTGGCGATCAGTGCCAGCGTCCCGTCCGGCGACACGCGCACCTGCGTCGCCCCCATTCCGGCGGTCAACGACTGCACGATCCGCGGCGGCATGACGGTGAGGTCGAGCACGCTCACCCGGTCGTCCGGCGCAATGCCGCCGGGCGCCCCGGCATCGGCCCTGGTCGCCGAGGTGACGATCGCCCAGGTCTGATCCGGCGCCACCCACACCGCCATCGGCGGCCCGACGACGCTGCCCGGCACATCGACGGTGGCAACGATGCGCGGCGGATAGCGGCTCACGTCGATCAGGCTCACGGTATCCGGCTGCGGCGCCGCCGGCGCCACCAGGGCACCGTCGGGGCCGAGGACGGTATGGCCGTCATTGGACGACAGGATCAGATCGTCCTGCGCCCAGGCCTTCTGCGCCCAGGCCGGCGATGCCGCCAGCAGCAGCGTTGCCAGGATCATGCGCATCGTTTGCCTCCCATGCTCGGTGCTTCGTGCTTCGTGCGGCGGGCAGGGTCGGCCGCCGGCGCGCGCGCGTCAACGTGCGCCGCGCAGCGCCGACGCGCCGAGCAGCAGCCAGCCCAGCATCAGCAGGCTGCCGCCGATCGGCGCCAGCGTGCCGAGATTGAGGCCGCCCAGGGCCCGCGCATAGACGGCGCCGCAGAAGCCGAGCAGCCCGAGCACGAAGGCCGCCGCTGCCAGATCGACCAGACGGCCGCCGCGCGGCGCCCACAGCCCGGCCGCGAGCAGCGCCAGCGCGTGCCAGCCCTGCATCTGCACGGCGCGCCCGGCCATCTCCGCCGCCGCCGGATCGCGCACCAGATGGGCGAGCGCCGCTGCCATCGCGACTGCCGAAACGCCGGCCAGGGCGCCGAGGCCGATCCACAGCCGCTGCATGCCCGCTGCTCTTTCCCCACCCTATGCCGCGAGCGCGCGCATCACCCGGATGAGCGCCGCCTTGCCCTCGAACCCGATGCCGGGCAGCTCCGGCATGACGATGTGCCCATCCTCCACCCGCACCCCGTCGGGAAAGCCGCCATAGGGCTGGAACAGATCGGGGTAGTTCTCGTTGCCGCCGAGGCCGAGGCCGGCGGCGATGTTGAGCGACATCTGGTGGCCGCCATGCGGGATGCAGCGGCGCCACGACCAGCCGGCCGCCTGCACCGCCGCCAGCGTGCGCTGGTACTCGCACAATCCATAGGACAGGGCGCAGTCGAATTGCAGCCAGTCGCGGTCGGGGCGCAGGCCGCCGTGGCGCAGCAGGTTGCGCGCATCCTGGTGGCTGAACAGATTCTCGCCCGTCGCCAAGGGCGCCGGATAGAATTCGGCCAGCGTCGCCTGCAACGTGAAATCCAGCGGGTCGCCGGCCTCCTCGTACCAGAACAACGGATAGTCGCGCAGGGCGGCGGCATAGGCGAGCGCGGTCGGCAGATCGAAGCGGCCATTGGCATCGACCGCGAGTCGCGCCCTGCCGTCCAGTTCCGCCAGCACCGCCTCGATCCGCGCCCGGTCCTCGGCCAGCGGGGCGCCGCCGATCTTCATCTTGACGACGCTGTAGCCGCGATCGAGATAGGAGCGCATCTCGGCACGCAGGGCGGCGAGATCCTTGCCCGGATAATAGTAGCCGCCGGCGGCATAGACGAACACGCGCGGGTCGGCGGCGCGCCCGTGCCGCTCGGCGAGCAACCGGAACAGCGGCCGGCCGGCGATCTTCGCCACCGCGTCCCATACTGCCATGTCGATGGTGCCGACCGCGACCGAGCGTTCGCCGTGGCCGCCCGGCTTCTCGTTCGTCATCATCGCCGCCCAGATGCGGTCGGGGTCCAGATTGTCGCCGGCATCGTTGCGCAGGCTTGCCGGATCGGCCTCCAGCACGCGCGGCGCGAAGCGCTCCCGCACCAATCCGCCCTGGCCATAGCGGCCGTTGGAATTGAAACCGTAGCCGATCACCCGCCGTCCGTCGCGCACGACATCGGTCACGACGGCGACGACGCTGGTCGTCATTCGGGAAAAGTCGATATAGGCGTTGCGGATCGGCGAGGCGATCGGCTGGGTGATCGCGTGGATCGCGGTGATGCGCATGGGCGGCGTTCCTTCGGCGGGTCAGTGGCCCGGGCAGCGCACCAGCGGGTTGGGGAAATCGGCGCAGCCGGGGAAGACGATCTCGTTGTTGTTCCGCCGTTCGACATGCAGCTCGTCAGGGTTGGCGCAGCCGAACCCCTGCGCCCCGGCGCCGGCGGTGACAAGGCCGGTCAGCGGGTCGGTGGCGCCGCTCTGTGCCGGCGCCGGGGCGAAGGTGAAATCGGTACGGTCGCCGCGCACCCGTGCCGTCGCCACCACGCGCTGCTGATAGGTCACGTCGGTCAGGGTCGCGCGCATCACCACGTCGCGCGTGAAGATCACGCTCGGCTGGGCGAGGCAGGATTCGGCGGTGGGGTGGGCGGGTGCCGGGAACAGGCCGCCCGACCAGGCGCCGAACAGCCAGGCGTGCGGCGGTGCGGCCGGCTGCGCCGCGGCATCGGCGACGGTGGCGAGGCAGAGCAGAATGGCGAGCAGGCGGCGCATCGCTGGCGTTCCCCCGGGAATTCGTCTGGCCGCAACGATAGCGCGGTGCGCGCGCGGCGAAAGTGTCATGGCGCAGGCTTGATGCCGCCGCGGTTGCCGCGGGCCGCCGGGCGTGGCATGGCGGCGACATGATCCAGCGTCTCTACCGCCGCGTGCTCACCCTCGCCGCCGCGCCGCACGCGCCCTGGTGGCTCGCCGCCGTGGCGTTCGCCGAAAGCAGCTTCTTCCCGGTGCCGCCCGATGCCCTGCTGGTGCCGATGGCGCTCGCCCGGCCCGGCCGCGCCTGGCGGCTCGCCGCGATCTGCACGGCGGCCAGCGTGGCCGGCGGCGCGCTCGGCTATCTGATCGGCTATGCGCTGTTCGACCAGTTGGCGCTGCCGCTGCTGCGCGCCTACCATTACGAGAGCGCATTTACCCGCTTCCAGGCCACCTATGCGCGATGGGGCCTGTGGGTGATCCTGGTCAAGGGGCTGACGCCGATCCCCTACAAGATCGTCACGATCGCCTCCGGCGCAGCCAGATTCGATTTCCCCCTGTTCATGGCGGCGAGCCTGCTCACCCGCGGGGTGCGCTTCTTCCTGCTCGCCGCGCTGCTGCGCCGCTTCGGCGAACCCGTGCGCGATTTCATCGAACGGCGCCTTGCGCTGGTGACGACGGCGATCGCGGCCGGCATCGTCGGCGGGTTCCTGGCGCTGCGCTTCCTTTAGCCGCCGCGGCGGAGCGCGCGGGCGAACACGGCCGGATCGACGTTGCCGCCACTCAGCAGCGCGCCGACGACCTTGCCCCGCGCATCGAACTTCCCCGCCAGCAGCGCCGCCAGCGCCACTGCGCCGCCCGGCTCGACCACCAGTTTCAGATGGCGGAACGCGAAGTCCATCGCCGCCAGCACCTCGTCCTCGGTCACCACCAGACCGCCGGCGAGCAGGCGGCGGTTGACGGCGAAGGTCAGCACGCCGGGCATCGGCGCCATCAGCGCATCGCACAGCCCGGCACCGCCCGGCGCGTTTCCCACCCGCTCGCCGGCGGCAAGCGAGCGCGCGGTGTCGTCCCACCCCTCCGGTTCCACGGCATGAACGCGCGTCGCCGGCGAGGCAGCCGCCAGCGCCAGCGCCGACCCGGCGACCAGGCCGCCGCCGCCGGTGCAGACCAGGAGCGCCGCCATCTCCAGCCCCGCCGCACGCGCATCCGCCGCCAGTTCCAGCGCCGCGGTGCCCTGGCCGGCGATGACGTGCGGATGGTCGAAGGGGGGGATGACGGTCTGGCCGGTCGCCTCGGCATGCGCGCGGCTCAGCGCCTCCCGGTCGTCGCGGGCACGATCGTAGAGGCGGACGGTCGCCCCCCAGGAAGCGGTCGCCTCGCGCTTGATGGCGGGGGCGTCGGCGGGCATGAACACGGTTGCCGGCGCGCCCACCGCGGCGGCGGCGCAGGCGACGGCCTGGCCATGATTGCCGGACGAATGCGTCACCACCCCACGCGCTCGCGCCGCCGCATCGAGCTGGCGGATGGCGTTGGTGGCACCGCGCAGCTTGAAGCTGCCGGTACGCTGCAACGGCTCCGGCTTCAGCAGCACGGTCCCGCCGATGGCCGCGTCCAGGGCCGGGCTGCGCAGCAGCGGCGTGCGCACGACATGGGCGGCGATGCGCGTGGCGGCGGCGGCCACGTCATCCGGCGTCGGCAGTTCCATGCCCGGTCCCTTTCCGTCACTCCGGCCGGGGCAGAAGCGCCGTCGGCGGACCCCCTGCCCGTCCCGTCACCAGATAGAGAACATAGCGCGCCGCCACCACCCCGCCGCGCGCACGGACGACCGGCGCGCGCATCGCGGCATCCGGCCATTCCGCTGCATCGGGTGCCAGCCCCGCCGGCAGCAGCAGCAGCCCGCGACGCCCGGTCAGGGCGGCGTGCCCGTCCGGCAGCGCGAACAGCGCCCAGCGCGGATCGACCCCGACGACCGTCAGCGCCGGCGGCAGCGTCCAGGCCAGTTCCGATGCCAGTCCGTAATTCCCGGCGGCGATGAAGGCGGCATCGTCGTGCGCGGCGGCGGCGGCGACCCCCTGGGCCAGCGCCGACCAGCCGCCGAGCCGCAGCAGGGTCGGATCGAGCCGCGGCGGCAGCGGCAGCGGCGCCCACAGGCTCTGCGCATAGACCAGCCCGGTCAGCCCGGCGCCGAGGATGACGGCGGGCGCGGTCCAGCGTCGCCACCGCCCGGAAGCCGCCAGCAGCGCGGCCGAAGGGTAGATCACCGCCGGCCAGTTGGCCTGCACCCGGTCGCCCAGCGCATGCTGGGCGAACACCGAGGCCGGCACCAGGACAAGCAGCACCGGCAACGCCAGCACCGTGGCGCCCCGCCGCACCGCGCGCGCCGTGCCGGCGGCGAACATCGCGGCCAGCAGCGGCGTCGCGAGGCCGATCTGCCCGGCGGCGAGTTCGAACAGGTATTGCGCTGCGCGCGCCGGCTGCCAGTCCGCCGTCCGCCCGCCCTGACGGCGGAAGCTCGCCCAGCCATGCGCCGCATTCCACCACAGCACCGGGCCGAACACCGCGAGGGCCATCGCAGCCCCGAGCCAGGGTAACGGGCGGCGCAGCCATTGCCGCCGCGCCGGCGTACCCAGCAGCCACAGCAGGATCGCCGGCGCGAGCAGGGCGGACGTGTATTTGCTGTCGAGCGCGAGACCCGCGGCAACACCGGCGGCGAGCCACCAGGCGCCGTTGCCGGTGGCGGAAAGCCGCGCCAGCGCCCACAGCGTCGCGGTCCAGAAGAACAGCAGCGGCGTATCGGGCGTCATCGTCACCGCGCCGGCGCCGAACAGCAGCGTGGCATTGAGCAGCAGCGCCGCAAGCCACCCGGCCCGCCGATCGCCCAGCAGATCGGCCCCCGCCTGCACCAGCAGCAGGCTGCCCGCCGCCGCCGCCAGCGGCGCCAGCAGCCGCACGCCCAGCGCCGTCGGCCCCAGCAGCGCGGTACCGGCCCGGATCCACAGCGCAACCATCGGCGGATGGTCGAGAAAGCCGGGGGCGAGGGCGCGCGACCACACCCAGTAATAGGCTTCGTCGGGCGACAAGGCGGTGGCACCGGCAACCCACAGGCGCAGCGCCGTCACCGCCGCCAGCGTGGCCGGCGCTGCCCGGACCCGCCGCAGGATCAGAGCGGCACGCCCGCCAGCATGCGGCTGGTACGGATGGTTTGCAGGGTCTGCACCCGTGCGACCGTCGGCGCGCCGGTCAGCAACTGGGTCAGCCGGTTCTCATCCGCCGCATCGCGCGCCACCAGCCTGAGCAGGAAATCGCCACCGCCGCGGATCATGTGGCATTCCCGCACCTCCGGCCAGCCCGCCACCAGCCGCTCGAAAGCGGCGAGCACGCTTTCCTTCTGGCTGTCCAGCCCGACCACGGCAAAGAACGTGATCTGCCAGCCGAGGCGCTGCGGATCGGTGTCGGCGTGGTAGCCGCGGATATATCCCGCCTCCTCCAGCCGGCGGACGCGGCGCAGGCAGGGCGGCGCGGAGACCCCGACGCGGCGGGCCAGTTCGACGTTGGTGATGCGTCCGTCGGCCTGCAACTCGGCCAGAATGCGCCGGTCGATCGCATCCAGCGGCGGCGGGTCGGGCGGCTGCGGCTTCATCGTGTCCCCTCGGCGAGCGCGCAATATCATTGCACGAATCCGGGTCGGCAAGGCCAGATTGCACTTGATTGCTTGTTCAGGCGCCACCGCCTCCGATATGCTGCGGTGCCACAGTAACCGGCGTGTCATGTCGCAGACCCATCGCACCCGCGTCCTCATCATCGGGGCCGGCCCCGCCGGCTACACCGCGGCGATCTATGCCGCGCGTGCCGGGCTCGGCCCGCTGCTGGTCGCCGGGCTGCAACCGGGCGGGCAGCTCATGATCACGACCGACGTGGAGAATTACCCGGGCTTCGCCGCGACCGTGCAGGGGCCGTGGCTGATGGAGCAGATGGCGGCCCAGGCGGCCCATGTCGGCACGCGCATCGTCGATGACCTCATCACCGGCGTCGATTTCTCGGCGCACCCGCTGCGTGCCACCGGCGATTCGGGCGACCGCTACGAGGCGGAGGCGGTCATCATCGCGACCGGCGCGCAGGCCCGCTGGCTCGGCCTGCCGAGCGAGCAGCGGCTGCAGGGGTTCGGCGTCTCCGCCTGCGCCACCTGTGACGGGTTCTTCTACCGCGACAAGCGCGTCGCCGTCATCGGCGGCGGCAATACGGCGGTGGAGGAGGCGCTCTATCTCGCCGGTCTCGCCGCCAGCGTGACGCTGGTGCACCGGCGCGACACGCTGCGCGCCGAACACATCCTGCAACGGCGGCTGTTCGCCCACCCGAAGATCCGCGTGGTGTGGGACAGCGTGGTGGCGGATATCAGCGCCGCCGGACAGCCGGCGACGGTCGATGGCGTGGTGCTGCGCCATGTGCGGAGCGGGGCGGAAAGCCGGCTCGCCGTCGATGGCGTGTTCGTCGCCATCGGCCATGATCCGACGACGGCGCCGTTCCGCGGGCAGGTGGCACTCGACGCCGAAGGGTATATCGTGACGCCGCCGGGCGGCACCTCGACCTCCGTCCCCGGCGTGTTCGCCGCCGGTGACGTGCAGGACAAAGTGTGGCGACAGGCGGTGACGGCGGCCGGAACGGGTTGCATGGCAGCGCTGGAAGCCGAAAAGTGGCTTGCCGCACAGGCGGCCGACTCGGCCATCCTGGCGGCCGAGTGAAACGAGGGCGCGGATGGCACTGCCGGGCACGACAACGACGACGCCGGCGGCATTGGCCGGACGAAGCGGAAGGAACGGCGTGACCATGGACTGGGACAAGCTGCGCGTCTTCCACGCGGTGGCCGAGGCGGGCAGCTTCACGCATGCCGGCGACACGCTGAACCTCAGCCAGTCCGCGGTGTCGCGGCAGATCTCGGCGCTCGAGGAAGCATTGCAGGTGCCGCTGTTCCACCGCCACGCCCGCGGGCTGATCCTCACCGAACAGGGCGAAAGCCTCAACCGCACCGTGCGGGAGGTGTTCGCCAAGCTCGCGATGACCGAGGCCCTGCTGACCGAGAGCAAGGAGAAGCCGGCCGGCCGGCTGAAAGTGACCACCACGGTCGGCTTCGGCTCGACCTGGCTGGCGCCGCGGCTGCATGCCTTCCTCGATCAGTACCCTGACGTGACCATGTCGCTGATCCTGGACGATTCCGATCTCGATCTGGCGATGCGGGAGGCGGACGTGGCGATCCGCATGCACCCGCCGAAGCAGCCCGATCTGGTGCAGCGCCACCTGATCACCATGGAATGGCATGTCTGCGCCAGTGCCGAGTATCTGCGCAAGCACGGCACGCCGCAGAAGCCCGAGGATCTGGACAGCCACCGGCTCGTCCTGTTCGGCGACTATCGCCCGCCTGTCCCCGATACGAACTGGCTGGCGGAGATCGGCCACCGTGCCGGTACCCCCCGCCGGCCGCTGCTGGAGGTGAACAGCGTGCAGGCGATGGTCATGGCGGTGCGCTCCGGGATCGGAATCGCCGCGCTGCCGGATTACATCGCCTCGGAGGAAGAGGCGCACGGGCTGGTGCGCGTGCTGGCGGAAGTCAAGGCGCCGAAGGTCGATGTCTATTTCGTCTATCCGGAGGAATTGCGTACGTCCAAGCGGGTGGCCGTGTTCCGCGATTTCCTGCTCGCCCGCCTCGCCCAGCGCGGCTGACCGGCCGCGATCGCGAGAGGCCACCCCCCTCTGCAGCCGGGCCTTGCGGGCGGCAGCGGCAATTGGCTATTGCCAGCACCGGACCGTCCCACCGGGCAGCGTGGGGAATGACTGGCGGCGGCCGGGGGCGCTCCGGTAATGTGTTTGCCGCTGGTGAGGCCCGGGCATTGGCCCATGTGTGACGGGCGTGACAGAAACCCGTGATTGGACGCGGATGGAGAGCGGGAATGCTGGGCAGAGTCGGTCTGCTCCCGGCGGGGAGCGTATGGCCGTGGTGCCCGGCCGACAGGGTGGCGGAATGTCTTCGGCGATAGCGCAGGAACGTGGGTGGCACATGCTGCGCCTCGCTTCCCCGCAGCGCCTGGGTGCCGAATTGCGGCTGTGGCGCGCGGCGGCGCGGCTGCGGCGCTCGTCGCTGTTCGATGCCGGCTGGTATCTTGCCACCTACGCCGACGTGGCCGAGGCCGGCCTCGATCCCGTGCTGCACTATCTGCGCGTCGGCGCCGCGGAGGGCCGGGATCCGGGCCCTAAATTCTCCGGCCGCGACTATCTCGCTGCCAATCCCGACGTCGCCCGCGCCGGCTTCAATCCGCTGCTGCATTACCTCCGGCGCGGAAAGGCGGAAGGTCGCGGGGAAGCGCCGGCGCGCCCGCGCGCCGCGGGCGAGCTCGCGCCCCTGCTCGGCTTCTGCGTCACGTCGGCGGAACAGTCGCGCGTCACCCTGGTCACCGACAGTCTCGGCCCGCGCAGCCTGTTCGGCGGGGTGGCCACGGCGCTGGCGTTCGCGACCCAGATGGCGGCACGGCTCGGCAGCAGCCTGCGCGTCGTCACCGAGACGGAACCGCCCGAGGCGGAGGCCGCCGGCGAAGTGCTGCGCATGCTCGGCGTTGTCCCGCCGCAGGAGATTTCCTTCGTCTTCGCCGATCGCACCCGCCCGGAACGGCGCGAGATCGATGTCGGTAGCGGCGACCGGTTCGTCAGCACCGCCTGGTGGAATACCTGGAACCTGCTGCATGCAACGGCGCCGCGCAACGTGATCCACCTTCTTCAGGACGATGAGCGGATGTTCTACCCGCACGGCGACACGCATCTGATGTGCGCCGAGGTGCTGGCCACCCCGGGGCTGCGCTTTGCCGTCAACACCCGCCTGCTGCACGAGCATTTCGCTGCCGAGGGCTTCGACAATGTGGTGCGCGACGGTGCCTGGTTCGAACCGGCCTTCCCCCTGTCCTGCTACCGCTGGGAGGATCGCGCCGATGACGGGCGGCAGCATTTCTGCTTCTATGCCCGCCCGGGACATCCGCGCAATCTCTACCAACGCGGCCTGGAGACCGTCAGTGCCGCGATCGAGCGGCGCATTCTCGACCCCGACCGCTGGACCTTCACGTTCGTCGGCAGCGGTCTTGACGAGGTCGAGCTGCCCCGCGGCGTCCGGCCGCGCGTGCTGCAACGCCTGCCCTGGCCCGACTACGCGGCCACGCTGCGCGGAATCGATCTCGGCCTCAGCCTCATGTACACCCCGCACCCGAGCTATCCGCCGCTCGACCTGGCCGCAAGCGGAGCGGTCGCCGTTACCAACCGCTTCGGCGCAAAGCGGTCGCTGAGCCAGTATTCCGCCAACATCCTGTGCGTGGGCAGCGGTCTGGACGCGCTGCTGGACGGGCTGGCGCAGGGCGCGCAACTGGCCGCCGACCTGCCGACCCGTCGGCGCAACTACATGCAGAGCGGCCTTCTTCGCGACTGGTCGGCAGCCTTCGGGCCGGCGCTCGACCGGCTGCTGGCTGCCTGAGCCATGTTCAGGGCCGATCTGCCGACGATCGACTACCGGGCACCGTGGACCCAGCCGCTGGAGGACCGCATCGCTGCGCTGACGCGCCCCGCGGAACGGCGTGTCGCCTATCTCTATCAGGCACCCGACACATCGACCTTCCGCTACCGCGTGTTTAACATGGTGCAGGCGCTGGAAGGCTCCGCCGACGTGGCCGCCGCCTGGTTCACGGTCGCGGAGGTGCCCCGGCTGCTGCCGCTGCTCGACCGCTGCGACGCGCTGGTGGTGTGCCGGGTACGCTATGCCGATGCGATCGGCAACCTGCTCAACCGCGCCCGCCAACTGCGCGTCGCGACCGTGTTCGACTGCGACGATCTGGTGTTCGATCCCGACTATGTGCATCTGATCCTGCATACGCTCGATCAGCAGATCTTCGAGAAGGCGTGGGACACCTGGTTCGCCATGATCGGGCGGATCGCCGCCACCATGCGGCTGTGCGACCGCGGCATCGTCACCAACGACTTCCTCGCCGACCGGCTGCGCGCGGCGGCGCCTGGCAAACCGGTCGGCGTGGTGCCGAACTTCCTCGAACGCACGCAGCGCGACCTGTCGCTGCGCCTCTATGAGGCAAAGCAGCACAGTGCCTTCGCGCGCGACGGGCGCATCCATGTCGGATATTTCAGCGGCACGCCGACGCACAGCCGCGATTTCGCGATCATCGCCGACGCTCTCGCCCGGCTGATGCACGACGATCCCCGGATCGTGCTGCGCCTTGTCGGCTTCGTGCAGCCGGCCGGCGCCCTTGCCGAATTCGCCGATCGTATCGAGCATTTCCCGTTGCAGGATCACCTGAACCTGCAACGCCTGATCGCCGGCGTCGAATTCAACGTCGCTCCCCTGCAATCGAACGACTTCACCAACTGCAAATCCGACCTGAAGTATTTCGAGGCCGCGAGCGTCGGCACGCTGACGCTCGCCTCCCCCACCCACGCCTTCCGGGCGGCGATCAGCGATGGGGTCAACGGCTGGCTGGTTCCCGCCTATGACTGGCATGCCGCCCTGCAGGCCGCGATCGGTGCCCTCGACGTCTATCCGGCGATGGCTGCCCGCGCCTTCGCGCATGCCAGTGCCGGCTACAGCCCGGAAGCGATGTCAGGGCGCATCCGCCTCGCCCTGTTCGGCCCGCCATCCGCCGCTGCCGCCTCGCCGCCGCCATTGCGCCGCACCGCGTCCGGGCCGGTGCGGCCGGAGCCGATGCTGTCGGAAAGCCGGATCGAATGAGGCGCGCCGTCGCGGCCTGCGTCAGGGTTCGGCCGGCGCCCGGGCGGGTGGCGCGAAATGCGGGCGCGGCGGCGCCAGCGGCCGGCTCGGCTGATAGCGCTCCACCAGATAGAGCGGCCGTCCCTTGGTCTCGTTGAAGACGCGGCCGAGATACTCGCCGATGATGCCAAGGGTCACGAGCTGCGCGCCGCCGAGGAACAGGATCACCGCCATCAGGCTCGGGTAGCCCGGCACCGGATTGCCGAACAGCAGCGTGCGCACGATGATCTGCCCGCCATAGGCCGCGGCCAGCAGCGCCGTCGCGAGGCCGAGATAGGTGGCGACCTTGAGCGGCATGACGGTGAAACTGGTGATCCCCTCCAGCGCGAAGTTCCACAGCTTACAGTAATTGAAGCTGCTGCGGCCGGCATGGCGCGGCGCCCGGTCGTACGGAACGGCAATGGCGGGGAAGCCGACCCAGGCGAACAGCCCCTTCATGAAGCGGTGCTGCTCGCGCAGTTGCAGCAGGGCGTCCACCACGCGCCGGCTCATCAGCCGGAAATCGCCGGTGTTGCGCGGCATGCGGACGCGCCCGATGCGCTGCATCGTCCGGTAGAACAAATCGGCGGTGGCGCGCTTCATCCACGTCTCGCCCTCGCGCACGCGGCGCTGCGCGTACACCATGTCCCAGCCCTGACGCCAGGCGGCGACCAGGTCGGGGATCACTTCGGGGGGATCCTGCAGATCGGCGTCGATCATCACCACCGCCGCGCCGCCGGCATGGTCGAGGCCCGCCGTCATCGCGATTTCCTTACCGAAATTGCGGCTGAGATTGACCACCGCGCAGGCCGGATCGTCGGCCCGCAGCGCCTCCAGCGCCGCCAGCGAGCCGTCCTGGCTGCCGTCGTTGACGTATACCACCTCCCAGCTCTCGCCGAGGTCGTTCATCACCCGCGACAGCCTGGCATGGAAGGCCGGCAGCCCCTCGCCCTCGTTGTACACCGGCACCACCACCGACAGGGTGGGGGTTTCCTGCCGGGCGCGCGGTTCGGGCCGGTCCTGCATCAGCTTCTCCTCACCCTGTCGTCACGCCTCGGCAAATCATGGATGTGCGATGTGTTGTCGTATCCATGGGCGGTGTATGACCGCGCCGGTCTTGCGGGCGCTGCAACAGTGCCTGCCCGACGCACGCCTGAAAGCCAAGTTTCAAAGGAACACAGGGTCGTGATGCTGTCGTCGTCATGGAAAAGCCGGCCCGGCTTCATTCCAGTATCCGTATTACTTCTGCTCTCCATGATGTTACTGGCGGGCATCGCGCATGATCGCGGCGCGGAATACGATGAGGGCTATACGGTCTTTCTCGCGTCCGGCAATCCGCGGCCGGACTGGCCGACGGCGCCGTTCCGGGCCGGGGAGGTGCGCGCGGCGTTCGACGGACGCAGCACCCTGCCCGACATCGCCCGCGATCTGCGGGCGACCGATGTCCATCCGCCGCTCTATTTCTGGGCGGCGGAGGAGTGGCGGCGGCTGGTCGGGCCGGACCTGTTCGCCTTGCGCCTGCTCTCCGTGCTGTTCGGGGGCGGGACGCTGCTGTCGGTGGCGCTGCTGGCAGCCGAGGCGGAGGTGCCGGCGGTGCCGGCGATGCTGCTCACGCTCGGCTGCTACGGGTTCAGCTATACCGCTGCCGTCGCGCGGGGATTCGCGCTGGCCGAGTTGCTGGCGCTGCTCGGGGTCTGGCTGGTGCTGCGTGCCGGGCGGTGCGGGCGGGTGCCGGCGGCGCTGGCGGGGGGGGTGCTGCTCGGGCTGGCAAGCTTTGCCAACTATCTTGCCGCCTTCCTCGGCGCTGCGGCGCTGCTGTGGCTGCTGCTGCGCCTGCGCCGCCGGGCGCCGGTGTTCGCCGCCGCCGCGCTTGGTTTCATGGCGGTGCTGCCGGCCGATCTATGGTTCTTCCTGGCCCAGCGCGGCAGCCGTGCCGGGCAGTTCCCGCCGTTCCACTGGCTGCCGAGCCTCGCGCGGCTCGCGCAATATGCCGCCGGCGCGCTTTTCGGGGGTTTGCCGCTTTATGCCGAAGGCCGCCTGCGCCTCGCCCTCGGCGCCCTGCTGGCGGCGCTGCTGGCGGCGCTGGTCGGGCTGATCGGCACCGAATGGCGGCGCATCGGACGGGCGGAGGCGCGGAGCCTGCTTGCGCTCGCCGCGCTCGCGCCGCCGGCCGGTCTCATTGCGCTCGGCCTCGTGTTCGACAACACGCCGATCGAGCTGCGCTATCTCGCCTACGCAACGCCGTTCTTCGCGCTGCTGCTGGCCGGTGCCGCCGCCGCGCTCCCGGCGCGACGCGGTGCCGCGGTCCTGATGCTGGTGCTGGCGGTGCAGGCGGCGGCGCTGGCCGGCCTCGCCTGGCGGCCGGAGACCATGCAGCCGCAGGCCGAGGCGGCGCGGGAGGCGGCGGCGCTGGCCGGGCGGGAGGGGCTGGTTCTGGTGCCGCGCGGCAATGATGGCGTCGGCGTGGTCGGCGCCGTGATCCAGTCGGCGCCGGACTGGCTGCGCCTGCTCGCGGTGCCGCGCGCCGCGACGCCGGATGCGATCCGCGCCGGCGCCGCGCATGCGCCGGTGGTGGTACTGGCCCTGCTCGGCCTCGATGCCGACAGCCGGGCGACGCTGCCCGCCATGGCCGCGGCATTCCGCCACCTTCCATGCTGGCGGCAGAGCGGGCATGGCGCCGACACCCTCGCCTTCACCCACCTTCCCGGCTGCACATCCGATTCCGCGTCACGCTGACCGGCGCGGTCAGCCGGGCACGAGCACGATCAGATCGGTATCCCCGGTCACCTGCCCGGCCGCCGTCAGCATGGCATGCGCCTGGCCGCGGTGATGCGTCTGATGGTTGAAGAAATGCGTCACCAGCACGGCGCACGACCGGCGCTGCTCGGAGCCGGTGGAGCCGCTGTGCCAGACCAGTTCGCCCGCGAGCCAGGCGGGGTCGAGCGTTGCCGCCCACGCCACGATCGCCGCGTCGGCGGCCACCCGCGCGCGGCTCAGGGCGGCGAAATCCGGCTCGATGCCGGCGCTGTCGCGCTGCCGCTGCTGCGGTTTCGGCCAGCCGGCGAAGCGCGACATCCACATCCGGTCACCCCACAGCAGATGCGCGAGCGTGCCGTGGATCGATCCCCAGAAAGCCCCGCGGTCGAGCGTACGCTCGCTCTCCGGCAGGCGGGATGCGGCGGTATAGAGGCGCCGGTTCATCTCGGCATTGTAGGCCGCCATCATCCGCACCCAGGACGGCGTGATCATTTTGGCACGCCGAGCATCACCGCGCCGGCCTCGATGCGCACCGGAAAGACGGCCAAATCCTCCTCCGCCGGCGCCCCGGTGGCCTTGCCGGTGCAGACGTCGAAGCGCCCGGCATGCAGCGGACATTCGATCGTGGTGCCGTCCAGCCAGCCATCGGTCAGCAGCGCGAAGGCATGGGTGCAGATATTGGACGTGGCATGCCAGGTGCCGTCCTCCAGATGGAACAGCGCCACCTGGTGCCCGCCGGCGTCCACCGCCTGCATCTCGCCCGGCGGAATATCGTCGGCGGCGGCGACACGCACCCAGTTTGCTGCTTCATTCATGCATCGGTCCCTCCTCATGCCGTCCGATCATGGCGGAGCGGGAGGGATTTGGGGAGAGCATGCGGATGGCGGCTGCAATGACCGTGATCGTCGGCGCCGGACAGGCGGGCGCGCATGCCGCGGTGGCGGCGCGGCAGGCCGGGCTGGCGGGCCGGCTCGTGCTCGTCGGCAACGAGCCACACCTGCCCTACGAACGTCCGCCGCTGTCCAAGGCCGTGCTGACCGAGGCCGCGGAGCCGGAGCCGTCCTGGTTCTTTCCGGCCGCACGCTATGCCGAACTGGACATCGACATCCTGCCGGGCACGGCGGCGGTCGGGATCGACATGGCTGCGGCGCGCGTGGCGCTGGCGGATGGGCGGCATCTGCCGTTCGACCGGCTGCTGCTCGCGACCGGCGGGCGGGCGCGGGCGCTGGAGGTGCCGGGGGGCGAGCGGGCATTGACACTGCGCACGCTCGATGATGCGCGGGCGCTGCGGGCGCGGCTCGGGCCGGGCGTGCGCGTCGTCTGCGTCGGTGCCGGGGTGATCGGGCTGGAGGTCGCCGCCGCCGCCCATGCGCGCGGCGCCACGGTGACGGTGCTGGAAGCCGCCCCCGCGGCACTCGGCCGCTGCACCACGCCGGCAATGGCGGAGTGGATCGTCGGCCTGCACCGCGCCGCGGGCACCACACTCCATTTCGGCACCGCGGTCGCCGCGATCACGCCGGAGGCGGTGCATGGCGCCGACGGGTTGCGCGTGCCGGCCGATCTGGTGGTTGCCGGCATCGGCATGCAGCGCAATGCGGAAATCGCGGCGGCGGCCGGGATCGCGGTGGACAACGGCATCCTCGTGGACGCGTGCGGGGCCACCGGCCGCGCGGGCGTGTTCGCCGCCGGCGACGTGGCGGCGTTCCGCCATCCCGGCTACGGGCGGATCCTGCGTCTCGAATCCTGGCGCCACGCCCAGGACCACGGCATCGCCGTCGGCCGCGCGATGGCGGGCCAGGCGGCGCCGTATGACGCAATCCCGTGGCTCTGGACCGATCAGCTCGGCCGCACCATCCAGATCGCCGGGCTGCCCGCGGAGGCGACGCGCTCGGTGCTGCGCGGCACGCCGGATCATGGGAGCTTCTGCGCCTTCCACCTCGACGCCGCCGGCCGCGTGGTGGCGGCGACCGGCGTCGATGCGCCGCGGGAGGTGCGGACGGCCATGGCGCTGATCCGGGCGGCGACGCCGGTCGATCCGGCACGGCTCGCCGATCCGGCGGTGAAGCTTCAGGCGCTGGCACGCCCGCCGTGACGCAGCGTCAGCCGTCGGCCGCCGTGACGAAAGCGGCGATCAGGCGGTTCACCTCCTCCGGCCGCTCCATGTGGACCATGTGGCCGGCATCCGGGAGCACGTGGCGCCGCGCATCGGCAATGGCAGTTGCGTGCGCAGCGGGGATGATGCGGTCCGCCTCGCCCCAGATCGCCTGCACCGGCACCGGCAATGCGGCCAGCCGGTCGGTGAACATCGCCGCCTGCCGCCCGCCGGCGAAAGCGGCATCGGCGATCGCGCGCAGCGCCGGCAGCACGCCGTCCAGCCGCTTATATTTCAGCAGATCGTCAACCATGTCGCGGCTGATCAGCGAGGGGTCGGCGAACAGCGCCGTCACCGTCGCCTTCATCTCGCGGCGCCGGTCGGCGGCGATGAAGCCTTCGATGTAGTCGGTATTGATCTCCGGCCCCAGCCCGGCGGAACAGACCAGGGTGACCGAGGCGACCGCCTCCGGCGCGTCGCACGCCAGTTGCAGGGCGATCGCGCCGCCGAGCGAATGCCCGACCAGATGCGCCCGCTCGATGGCAAGGGCTGCCATCGCCCCGCGCACCGCACCGGCCAGCGCGGCGATGTCGCCGCCGCCGGGCAGCACCTTGCTCGCGCCGCCGTGACCGGGCAGGTCGATCGCGACCACGGCGCGGTCGGCGGCGAGCGCGGGCTGGTTGAGCTGCCAGTTCAGCAGGTCGCCGCCGAAGCCGTGGATCATCAGGACCGGTGTCGCCGGCCCGGTCCCGCTTTCCCCCGCTGCCTCCGGCCCGAGGCGCAGCGCGCGCACGGTCCAGCCCTCGGCCGGCAGCAGCACCGGCTCCGGCGCCGCGGCGGCGGCACCGGCTTCGGCGGCGTGCTGGCGATACTGGGCGACGAAGGCATCGATCGCGGCCTCGTCCACGCCGCCGTCGGCGACCACGCCGAGCAGCGCGCCGACCGGCAGCGTCTCCCCCTCCGCCGCCACCCTGCGGCGCAGCCGGCCGGCGACGGGGCTTTCGAAGACGTTGGTGATCTTGCTGGTTTCGATCTCCAGGATCTCGTCGCCCTGGGCGATTTCGGCCCCTTCCTCCACCAGCCAGGCATTGACCTTGCCCTCGGTCATGGCGAGGCCCCATTTCGGCATGCCGATCGGCCTGATCGCGTCACTCATGGCCGGCGCCTCAGGCCATCACGCCGCGCACCGCCTCGACGATGCGAGCGGCGGTGGGCAGATAGGCATCCTCCAGCGCTGGCGAGAACGGCACCGGAACATGCGGCGGCGTGACCATGCGCACCGGCGCCTTCAGCGCCCGGAACGCCTCCTGCGCCACCAGCGCCGCCACGTCGGCGGCCATGCCGCAGCGCGGATGCGCCTCATCCACCACCACCAGCCGCCCGGTCTCCCCGACCGATTCCAGGATCGAGTCGGTGTCCATCGGCGAGGTCGTGCGCGGGTCGATGACGGTGCAGGCAACGCCGTCCCGGCGCAGCGCATCCGCCGCCTCGTTGGCGAGCTTCACCATGCGGCCGAGGGCGACCACGGTGACATCGTCGCCCTCGCGCGTCAGGTTCGCCTCGCCGAACGGGATCGCGTACGGCTCGTCGGGAACCTCGTCCATGTCGTCATAGAGCATCTTGTGCTCGAAGAAGATCACCGGATCATCGTCACGGATCGCCTGGATCATCAGCCCCTTTGCGTCATAGGCCGAGGACGGGATGACGACCTTGAGGCCGGGGATGTGGGTGAACAGCGGATAGAGGCACTGGCTGTGCTGGCTGGCGGCGCGGAAGCCGGCGCCGAACATGGTGCGGATCACCACCGGGGTGACCGCCTTGCCACCGAACATATAGCGGAACTTGGCCGCCTGGTTGAAAATCTGGTCGAAGCAGACGCCCATGAAATCGACGAACATCAGATCGGCAACGGGCCGGAGCCCGGTGGCCGCGGCGCCGATCGCCGCCCCGATGAAGCCGCTTTCGGTGATCGGCGTGTCGAGCACCCGCTCGCGCCCGAACTCCGGCATCAGCCCCTTGGTGACGCCCATCGGCCCGCCCCAGGCATCGTCCTCGCCGGGGGAGCCGAGGCCGCCGGCGACATCCTCGCCCATCAGCACCACGCGGGGATCGCGCCGCATTTCCTGCGTCAGCGCCTCATTGATCGCCTGTCGGAAGGATTTCTTCGCCATTGCCTGCGCTCCCGCTCAATACGACACGTAGACATCGGTCAGCAGGTTGGGCGGCGGCGGCATCGGTGCGGACTTGGCCGCTGCCACCGCAGTCTCGATCGCGGTCGCCACCTCGGCCTCGATCGCATCGAGCTGGGACGCCTCCAGCAAGCCGGCCTCGGTGACGCGGCGGCGGAAATGGGCGAGCGGGTCGCGTTCCCGCCGCAGCCGTTCGATCTCCCCCGGCGCGCGGTAGGTCTGCGCGTCACCTTCGAAATGTCCGTGATAGCGATTGAGCTTGACATGGATCAGGCTCGGGCCGCCGCCGCCGCGCGCCCGCTCCACCGCTTCCGCCGCGGCGTCGTGGATCGCGAAGAAGTCGATGCCATCGACCTGGACCGCGGGAATCCCGAATCCTTCGGCGCGCTTGATCTGGCTGCCGGAAACCGACCAGTTGCTCGCCGTCGATTCCGCGTAGCCGTTGTCCTCGATCACGAAGATCGCCGGCAGCATCCAGGCTTTCGCGAGGTTGTAGCTCTCCATCGTGGTGCCCTGGTTGGAAGCGCCGTCGCCGATGAAGGCGACGGCGACGCCGCCGGTCTTCAGCGTCTTGGCCGTCAGCGCGGCACCGCAGATCAGCGGCGGGCCGCCGCCGACGATGCCGTTGGCACCCATCATGCCCTTTTCCAGGTCGGCGATGTGCATCGACCCGCCCTTGCCGCCGCACAGGCCGCTGGCGCGGCCGAAGATCTCCGCCATCATCCCAGGCACGTCGCAGCCCTTGGCGATGCAGTGGCCGTGGCCGCGATGCGTGCTGGCGATCTTGTCGCGGTGATCGAGGTTCATGCACACGCCGACGGCGGACGCCTCCTCGCCGGCGTAGAGATGGACGAAGCCGGGAATGCCGCCGGCTGCGAATTCCGCATGCACGCGGTCCTCGAACGCGCGAATGGTGCCCATCATGCGCCATGCCGCCAGCAGTTGCTCGCGATTGAGCTGCATGCCCCGCCTCCTCCCTCGGCCATTGTCCCGTTCGGGCCAACTTAGGCGAGGGCGCACGGCAAGGGAAGCCTCGGCGTGGACCACGCCGACGGCGCCGCTATGATCGGGTGCCGGCAAGCGGGGGATGGCGATGGCGGAGGGGTTCCGGACGGCAGGGATCATGGGCTGGCCGGTCGGCCATTCGCGCAGCCCGATGCTGCACAATCACTGGCTGCGCCGGTACGGCATTGCCGGCGCCTATGTGCCGTTCGCGGTGCCGCCGGGGCGCGTCGCCGACGCGGTGCGCGGTCTGCCGGCGCTCGGCCTCGCCGGCTGCAACGTGACGGTGCCGCACAAGGAGGCGGTGCTGGCCGCGATCGACCTGCCGGACGCCCTGGCGCGGCGGATCGGCGCGGTCAACCTGGTGGTGGTGCAGCCCGACGGAAGCATGACCGGCACCAACACCGACGCCTACGGGTTCATGGCGAATCTGCGCGCCACCTGCCCGAACTGGCGGGCGGCGGACGGCCCGGCCGTGGTGCTGGGCGCCGGCGGTTCGGCGCGGGCGGTGGTGGTCAGCCTGCTCGACGCCGGCGCGCCGGAAGTGCGCCTGCTCAACCGGACGGAGGCGCGGGCGGAGTCGCTGGCGGCGGAACTGGGCGGGGCGATCGCGGTGTTCGGGTGGGAGCAGGCGCGGGCGGCGCTGGACGGCGCGGCGCTGCTGGTGAACTCGACCAGCCTCGGCATGCAGGGTCAGGGACCGCTCGATATCGATCTGGCGGCGCTGCCGCGGGGGGCGGTGGTGACGGATCTGGTCTATGTTCCGCTGGAAACACCTTTGCTGGCGGCAGCGCGGGCGCGGGGCAATGCCGTGGTGGATGGACTTGGGATGCTGCTACAGCAGGCGGTGCCGGCATTTGAGGCGTGGTTCGGGGTACGGCCCGAGGTAACGGCGGCGCTGCGAGCAGAGGTCGTGGCAAGTTTGTAGGCGTTTCTTCTGGTCGGATTTTGGTGGCGGGGACGGCGGCGCGCCAAAAGAACCCCGTGCCTGCCGATGGTGACCCATCGCTTATGGGTCACCAGCCATGGTGGCCGGTATAACCTGCCCAGATCGGGGGGAACCGAAAAGCCGACTAATCCGCGCTCAGCCCAACGCCGCCGCGGCCGGCGGCCGCGCCCGGCCGCGGATGGCGCAGCAGGGCGTGGATGCGCGCGATCAGCTCCGTGCACGAAAACGGCTTCTCCAGCACCGCATCGGCGCCGGCCTCGAACATGCGGGTGCGCAGGACGGCGTCCGGCCAGCCGGAACAGACGACCGCCGGCACGGCACTGCCCACCTCGCGCAGCTGCCGCAGCACCGCCGAACCGCTGCCGTCCGGCAACCACAGGTCGAGAATGAGGAGATCATACGGCCGCGCCCGCAGCGCCGCCGTCGCCTCGGCGACGCTGCCGGCACCGTCCGCATCGTAGCCTTCATCCTCGCACAACTCGATCAGCAGATCCCGGACATCGGTGTCATCTTCGACGATCAGCAGCCGCATTTCCCAACGCTCCGTCTGTGGGAATAATTCCCACGGCCCACTCTACGCAGCGACGAAATGGAACTCAAGCCGAATGCGGAGCAGATATCATCATTCCTATCGGTTTCTCACGTGAATTTGCTACAAGCCGCCAATGACCTCGCCGCCGCTTCCCGCCCTTGCTGCCGCGCCGCTGCTGGCCGCCGTTGGCCGGCTGCTGCGCCCGCTCGTGCGCCTGCTCATCGTGCGGGGCGTCACCTACCCGATGCTGTCGGACGCGCTGCGCGACCTTTATGTCAGCGTCGCCCGCGAGATCGCCGCCGCCGGGCGCCAGAAGCCGACCGACAGCCGCCTCAGCCTGCTCACCGGCCTGCATCGCAAGGACATCCGGCGCCGGCGCCTCCCTCCCCTGCCCGCGCCGGAAGCTGCGGCGGAGGGGTCCGTCGGCCGCCGGATCGTCGCCCGCTGGCGCGCCGGCCCGCCCTGGAGCAGCGCCGACGGCAGCCCGCTGCCGCTGCCACGCCACGCGGCACGCGGCGGCGCTTCCTTCCCCGCGCTGGTGGCGACGGTGACCACCGACGTGCGCCCGCGCGCCGTGCTGGAGGCGCTGCTGGGTGAGGGCGTCGTGCGGCTGGACGCGGACGACCGGGTGGTGCTGCACGCTGCCACCGGCCTGCCGCCGCCGGACCGTGCCGCGCGGCTGCACCATTTCGCCGATACCCTGCACGACCATCTCGCCGCCGCCGCCGCCAATCTGGCGGCCGACGGCCGCCCGCCCTTCCTCGACCGCTGCGACCGCCACGAGGGGCTGACGCCGGAGCAGACGGCCCGCCTCGCCGCCTTCGCCCGCCGCGCGGCGGAGCGGCTGTTGAACGATGTCAGCCACGCCGCACGCGCCATGCGCGACACTGCTCCGTCCCCGCCGGAGCCGCCGCCGCACCGCCTCACCCTCGGCCTGTTCCTCCATACCGGCGATGACGATCGATGAGGCGGCGCCCGCGCGGCGCAAGACGTCCGCGCCGGAATCGGGCAGAACGGGCTACCGCAGGTTTCCAGGGAGCTGACCGATGCGCACCGACCCGTTCCGCGATGCCGTGCTGTTCGTACTCGGCCACGACGACAATTATACCCCGCTCGGTCTCTTCCGCTGGCTGCTGGTGCTGGCCTTCGCGCTGCTGCTGGCCGCCAATCTGGTGCTGCTGGGGCTGAACTGGACGGCCGATCCCGGGCAGCGGCGGGGGCGGCACCTCTATCTCTGGCTGGCGCGCACGCTGGTCGGCGCGATGTGGTTCCAGGGGTCGCTGTGGAAGCTGCCGCTGCCGGTGTCCGGCGGGTTCAAATACTGGATGGAGCAGATCGCGCACAACGCCGCCTTCCCGGCGATGCAGGCGTTCTATGCCGACACGCTGCTGCCCCATCTGGCGCTGCTCGACCCGGTGGCCTGGCTTGCCGAGATCAGCTTTGCCATCGCCTTCACGCTCGGCCTCGCCACCCGCCTCGCCGGCATCCTGGCGGTCGGGTTCGCGGCGAATATCTGGCTCGGCGTCTATCACAACTCCGCCGAATGGCCGTGGCAGTACATGTTCCTGATCCTGCTGCTCGGCTTTCTCGCGCAGGAGGCGGCGGGACGCAGCCTGGGGCTGGACGCGCTGCTGCGCCGCCGCCCAGTTGCGCTGCTCACCGGCAGCGGGCTGCTGGCGCGCGCCTACCGCCTCGCCTCCTGACGCCGGCGGCGCGCGGTCAGAGCTTGTGAAGGAAATCGAACCTGTGAAGGAATGCCCCTTGCAAGTTACTGATCCTGTTGGCCGACATCGTCCGCAAGGGGCATTCCTTCACAAACTCTCAGCCGAGGCCGTGCGCCGCGACATAGGCGAGCGAACGGCGGATCGCAGGCTCGATCTCCGCCAGCGTCAGCCGCTGCGGGCGGCGCACCGGCTGGGCCGCCGGATCGCGATGGAAGCGCAGCGGCAGCTCGATCCCGACCGGCAGATCGGGCCGCTTGCGCAGCGCGGCGAGCAGCGGCGCCAGCCGAAGGTCCCCCTCCCCGAGCGGCGTGAACGTCCAGCCGGCGGCGCTCCGCCGGACATCCTTCAGATGCAGATGGGCACAGGCGGGCAGCGCCAGGATGGCGTCGGCCACTGGATCGGCCAGCGCCGGCCGGTGGGAGGCCGTGTTGGCCGGGTCGTAATTGAGCCCCACCGCCGTCCGGCCCAGCCCTGTCACGATGGCAAGACCGTCGGCCGCGACATTGAACAGGCTGTCGCGACCGTCGCCGGGGTTCTCCAGCCCGATCGCGATCCCGATCGCCTCCGCATGGCGGGCCAGTGCGACGATGTTGGCCGCGAACGCCGCCCGGTGCCCGCGCAGCGCGGCATTGGTGTTGATCACCGCGGCCCCGAGACGGCGGGCGAAATCCATCCGCGGGCGGAACACCTCCACCGCGTCGGACCGGCCGAGATCGATATGGGCGGAGAGCGCGTGGCAGGCCAGCCCGCTCGCCGCCAGCCAGCCGGCATAGGCGCTGGCGGCGGCGGCGGTGAAGGCGCTGTCGTCGAACGGATCGGTGTAGCCGACGATGAACGCCGGCTCGACATGGCGTGCCCCGCACGCGGCAAGACTGTCGAGCATCGCCGGCGCCGGGTGCCCGTCATAGGGCGCCGCCGAGACGGAAACGATGCGACGCTGCGAAATCCGGTCCGTCACGCCTGCCATGCTCCGTCCCCCGCCGCGATGGTATCCGCCCGTTGAGCATCGCGCGCGGCCGGCGCGCAAGCCCGGCGGTTGCCATGCCGGCGGGGGCACCGTATGGGGCGGGGCGACGGCGCCCCATGCCGCCGGCGAGGAAGCGTGCATGCGGTTGCTGCGACCCCTGTATGTCCAGGTGCTGATCGCGATTGCGCTCGCCGTGCTGCTCGGCCTTCTCTCACCCTCCGCCGCCGTCGCCATGAAGCCGCTCGGCGACGCCTTCATCGCGCTGCTGCGGATGCTGCTCGGCCCGATCATCTTCTGCTCGGTCGTGCTCGGCCTTGCCCATGTGCGCGACATGGCGCAACTCGGCCGCCTCGCCGCCAGGGCGCTGCTCTATTTCGAGGGGATGACGACGCTGGCGATGGCGCTCGGCTTCATCGCCGCCAATCTGGTGCGCCCGGGCGCCGGGCTGCATGCCGGCACGATGGCGATCGACGCCGGGGTCGCAAAGATTGCCGGCGCGGCAAGCCATTTCACTGCCGTCGGCTTCTTCCTCAGCATCATTCCGGCAACCCCGGTCGATGCCTTTGCCAGGGGCGAGATCCTCCAGGTGCTGTTCATCTCGGTGCTGACCGGCGCCGCCCTCAGCGTCGGCGGCGCCGGCGCCGATTCGCTGATCCTGCGCATGATCGGCGAAGCCCAGCACATCCTGTTCCGCATCCTGGGCTTCGTCATGCGGGTGGCCCCGCTCGGCGCGTTCGGGGCGATGGCGGCGGCGGTCGGCGCGTTCGGGGCGGCGACGCTGCTCTATCTCGTCCAGGTGGTGGTGCTCTACTGGGCCGTTTCCGTGCTGTTCGCGGTGGGCGTGCTCGGCCTCGTCGCCGCCGCCGCGGGGCTGTCCATCTTCGCGCTGCTGCGCCTGATCCGGGAGGAACTGCTGCTGGTGCTCGGCACCGCCTCGGGCGAAGTGGCGCTGCCGCGGCTGATGCTGAAACTGCAACAGGCCGGCTGCGACGGCGCCGTCGTCGGCTTCGTGCTTCCCGCGGGCTACAGCTTCAATCTCGACGGCACCTCGATCTATATGGCGATCGCGGTCGCCTTCATCGCGCAGGCGACCGATACGCCGTTCGATGCCTGGCAGCAGCTCGGCGTTCTCGCGATCCTGCTGCTCACCTCCAAGGGCGGTACCACGGTCGCCGGCGGCGCCTTCATCAAGCTCGCGGCAACCCTGGAGACGGTGCGCAGCCTGCCGCTGAACGGTCTCGGCCTGCTGTTCGGCATCGACCGGCTGATGGCGACCTGCACCGCGCTGACCAACGTCGTCGGCAACACCGTCGCCGTCTTCGTGATCGCGAAATGGGAAGGGGCGTTCGATCGCGACCGCTTCGCAACCTTCATCCGGCAGATGCCGGCGGCGCCGTCCCCGGTGCCGCCCGATTCAGCAGCGCCTCAGCAGGAGACAGTGGCATGCGTGTCCGAGACCTTCGCCCCGGGGAAATGAACGCCGCCCAGCGTCGCGTCGTCGATGCCACCGTGGCCGGCAAGCGCGGGCGCATCCCGCCGCCGCTGCGCGCCTGGCTGCACAGCCCGGAACTGGCTGACCGGGCGCAGCGCCTCGGCGAGTTCGTGCGCTACGAGACGACGCTCGGCCCGGCCCTGTCGGAACTCGCGATCCTGGTCACGGCGCGCTTCTGGACCGCGCAGTACGAATGGTACGCCCACCGGCGGGAGGCGCTGAAGGCCGGCGTCGATCCCGCCGTGATCGCCGCCATTGCGGCACGGCGGGTGCCCGATCTGCCCGATCCCAGGGCACGGGTCGTCTATGACTACGCGACGGCCCTGCACACCGGACATCGCGTGCCGCAGGCGCTGCATGACGAAGCCGTGCGCCTGCTCGGCGAGGCGGGGGTGGTCGAACTGGTCGGGCTGCTCGGCTATTACACGCTGATTTCGATGACCCTCAATGCTTTCGCGATCGGGCTGCCCGAAGGCGAACAGCCCGAACTCGCGGACTGAACGGAAGGAGGGTGCCATGCGCGGGCGCTTGCAGGGCAAGGTCGCGATCGTCACCGGCGCGGGCTGCGTCGGGCCGGGCTGGGGCAACGGCCGGGCGACGGCCGTCGCGTTCGTGCGCGAGGGGGCGCAGGTGTTCGCCGTCGATATCGACGCCGACGCGATGGCGGAAACGGTGGCGCGGGCGCAGCAGGTCGCGGATGTGAACGGTGGCACCCTGCGCACCCATCTCTGCGACATGACCGACGGCGCACAGGTGCGCGACATGGTCGCCGCCTGCCGCGCCGCCTGCGGACGGCTCGATGTGCTGGCCAACAATGTCGGCGGCTCCGCCCCCGGCGGCGTGGTCGCGCTCACCGAGGGCGCGTGGGACCGGCAGATCGACGTCAACCTCAAAACCGTGTTCCTGGCCTGCAAGCACGCGATCCCGGCGATGATCGAGGGCGGCGGCGGCGCCATCGTCAACACTGCGTCCACCTCCGCCATCCGCTGGACCGGCGCGCCGCAGGTCGGCTACGCTTCGGCAAAGGCGGCGATCATCCAGTTCACCCGCGTCACCGCGGTCGAATATGCGCCGCACGGGATCCGCGTGAACACCGTCGTTCCCGGCCAGATGCACACCCCGATGGTGGAGGCGCGGCTGGCCGCGCAGCGTACCGGCGGCGACGTGGCCGCGCTGCTGCAAAGCCGGCTGCGGCGCATCCCGCTCGGCTTCATGGGCGACGGGCGCGACACCGCCGCCGCGGTGCTGTTCCTCGCCTCCGACGAGGCGCGCTTCATCACCGGCACCGAACTCATCGTCGATGGCGGTATGAGCGCCCGGTGCGATTGAGCGGCGCGATGGCCGGCCCGGCGCGAACCCCGCACATCCTGATCGCCGGCGGCGGCATCGGGGGGCTGACGGCGGCGCTGGCGCTGCTGCAACGCGGCTTCGAGGTGACGGTGTTCGAGCAGGCGGCGGCGCTGCGGGAGGTCGGCGCCGGGGTGCAGATCAGCGCCAACGGCGTGCGCGTGCTCGCCGCCCTCGGTGTCGCGGAGGCACTGGCGGCACTGTCCTGCGAAGCGGCCGGCAAGGAAATCCGGCTGTGGAACAGCGGCCAGACCTGGAAACTGTTCGACCTCGGCGCGCAGTCGGTGGCGCGCTACGGGTTTCCCTACTACACCGTCTTCCGTCCCGATCTGCTCGGCGTGCTGGCGGAAGCGGTGCGGCGCCTGCACCCCGGCGCGCTCCGGCTCGGCGTCAGGGTCGATGGCTTCACCCAGGAAGGTGGCCGGGTCACCATCCGCTGCGCCGACGCGGGCACCGCGACGGGCGACGCGCTGGTCGGCGCCGACGGCATCCATTCGCGCGTGCGCCATACCCTGTTCGGCGCCGACGCGGCGGCGTTCACCGGATTGATCGCCTGGCGCGGCGTGATCCCGATCGCACGCCTGCCGTCGCATATGCGCCGCTTCGTCGGCGTCAACTGGGTCGGGCCGGGGCGCCATGTCGTCCAGTATCCGCTGCGCCGCGGTGCGCTGATGAACTTCGTCGGCATCGTCGAACGCCGCGACTGGCAGGTCGAATCCTGGACCGCCCGGGGCACGCCGGCCGAACTCGCGGCCGATTTCGCCGGCTGGCATGACGACGTGCAGGCGATGATCGCGGCGATCGCCGCCCCCCACAAATGGGCGCTGATGCAGCGCGCCCCGCTCGCCCGCTGGTCGGCGGGCCATGTCACGCTGCTCGGCGATGCCTGCCATCCGATGCTGCCGATGATGGCCCAGGGCGCGGTGCAGGCGATCGAGGACGGCTACGTGCTTGCCCGCACGCTCGCCGATGCGGCCGGCGACGTACCGGCCGCCTTCCACCGCTATGAACGCGCCCGCCAGGACCGCACGGCGCGGCTCGTGCATCTCTCGGCCGGGAATGCGCAACGCTTCCACAACCCGCTGCTTGCCGATCCGGCCGGGGCGCAGGGCTATATCGATCACGAATGGGCGGAGGCGCGGGTGCATGCCCGTTATGACTGGCTGTTCCGCCACGATGCCGTCGCCGGCCCGCTCCCCGCGTGATCGCCGCTGACCGGCCCGCCCGCTTGGCGCCCGGCCGCGTCCGGCGCAAAATCCGCAGCCGTCACGACGAGGGGAGGGCGGGATGCGGCTCGCGGTGCTGGATGACTGGCAGGGTGTGGCGGAACAGAGCGCCGACTGGTCGGCGCTGGCGGCGCGGGGCGTCGCCGTGTCCTTCTTCACGGCGCCGCTCGGCGGCGTCGAGGCGGCGGCGGCGGCGCTCGCCGATTTCGACGCCCTCATCGTCATGCGCGAACGCATGGCGGTGCCGGCGGCGCTTGTCGCGCGGTTGCCGAAATTGCGCCTGATCTCGCTCACCGGCCGGCGCTCGCCGGTGCTCGATGTGCAGGCATGCACGCACCACGGCGTGCTGGTGTGCCACACCGGCGGCGAACTGTCCTCGGCCGCGACGGCGGAGCTTGCGGTTGGCCTGCTCATCGGCGCGATGCGCCACCTGCCGGGCGCCGATGCCGCCACCCGCGGCGGGCGGTTCCAGGGCACGGTTCCCGCCGGCACCGCGCTGCACGGGCGGACGCTCGGCCTGATCGGCCTTGGCCGCATCGGCGCGCGCGTCGCCCGGGTCGGGGCCGCGCTCGGCATGCGCGTGCTCGGCTGGAGTCCCAATCTCACCGCCGAACGCGCCGCCGGGGCCGGGGCGACGCTGGCGGACAAGGCCACGCTGCTGGCGGAGTCGGATGCCGTCAGCCTGCACCTCGTGCTGTCGGAGCGGACCCGCGGTGTGCTCGGGGCCGACGATCTGGCGCGCATGAAGCCGGGTGCGGTGCTGGTCAACACGTCGCGCTTCCCGCTGGTGGAGGAGGCGGCGCTGATCGCCGCCCTGCGCGCACGCCGCATCACCGCCGCCCTCGACGTCTTCCCGGAGGAGCCGCTGCCGCCGGACCACCCGCTCCTCGGCTGCCCGAATACGGTGTTGACGCCGCATCTCGGCTACTGCACGCAGGAAGTCTATGCCGAGTTCTACGGCGACAGCATCGCCAACGTGCTCGCCTTCCTCGACGGCGCCCCGCTGCGCATGATCAACCCCGAAGTGCGGCAACACGCGCGCCAGGGCGCGCCCGGTCTGCCCTGACCCGGTCTGCCCTGCCCCGGTCTGCCCTGACCGCAGCCGCCGATGACGCGCGATCCCGCCGGCGCGCCCGGCACGGCAGCGGCCGGGTCAGGGCGCTTACCGCCGGTCCGCCACGGCCGCCGGCGCCATCAGCGCCGCCCCGATCGCCTGCCCGCGCGGCACGCCGAGTCCCGTGCAGGCGTCCCAGCCGGGGCCGGCGTCGTAGCCGATGGCGCTGCCCTCCGGGCGGTTGCTGCCCACCGTGATGTCGCGCAGCAGACCCGGCGAGGCATAGAGACGCGGCAGAAAAAACCCCGCCGGCCGGGCCGCGGCGGCGTTGACCAGGGCGATCAGCCCCGCCCACAGCGGCGCCACCGCGCTGGTGCCGCCGACCGTGCCGGTCTGGCCGTTGACGACGATGCGGTAGCCGCTGCCCGGTGCCGCATTGCCCGCCACGTCGGGCACGCCGCGGCCCGGCCTGCCGGTGTCGAGATTGACCGGCAGCCGCGCCCCCTGCTGGAACGACGGCACCGGATAGAGGGTGCTGATCCCTCCGCCGGTGCCGGAGGTGCCGTCGTTCCACACCACCTCCTGCACGATGGCGCCGCCCGCGACCGTGATCGCCGTCCCGCCGCAGCCGATCGCCCACGGGCTGGAGGCCGGGAAATCGACATGCGCCCTGCCGTCCGCCACGCCATCCGTCGCCAGGCTGTCGCCCGCGGCGGCCAGCACGGAAAGGTTCAGCTCCGCCGCGTCCTGCAACAGCGTGTCGATCGTCTGTCGCGCCGGCGCCGGCCACGCCGGCTCGGGTCCGCCCCAGGAAATGGAGATCACCTGCGGGCGGTGCGTCATGTCGTTGCTGGCCGCCGACAGCGCATCGGCAATCCCGGCCTCGGTGTTCGGCGCGAAATAGAGACAGATCGCCGCCCCCGGCGCGGCCCCGCCGGCAACCTGGATATCGAGCGCCACTTCGACATCCGCGCCGCTCTCGGGAACCGGCCGGTTGGCCGCGCCATCGACGCCGACCGCGCTCAGTGTCGGAACCGGCAGCCCCATCGCCTGGAACGCCGCCGCGACATCGGACGCAAGATAGCCGCCGCCGAGTTCGATCAGCGCGATGCACACCCCCGCGGCGGTCTTCTGCGTGGGAAACCCGTACAGGGCGGCGACCTGATCCGGCCGCAACCCGGCCTGCTGCGCCGGCGCCAGCAGGCGGCGCGAACGCGGCCGCGCGATCGGGCGCGTATCCAGGCCGAGCACCGACTCCACCACCTCATGCAACGGCCGCGGCAGGAACAGCGGCGCCGTGCGCACCCGGAAGATCCCGCCTTCGCCGCGGAAGGCGCGAAGCGTGGTGCCGAAGGCCCGCTCCATCTGCGCCGCGGTGCCGGACAGGCGCACCAGCCGCCGCGCCGGCTCGGCGGCGACGTGCAATCCATGGGCGGCGGCGAACGCGGCAACGCGGTCGATGTCGTCGCGGTGCAGTGCCGCCCGCTGGGCATGCCGCGCGAGGCGGCGCTGCTGCGGGTCCGCCGCCATCGCCGGATCGGCGGCGGCGGCGCGGCGCCGCAGATACAGGCTGACCTCGATCGCCTCCTCCGCCGCCACGTCTCCGGCCGGTGTCGCGCCGTCCGGTGGCAGCGGCGCCGCCGCAAACAGCATCGTGTCGCTCATCGCCTGCGCCCCTGCTGCCGGGCAAGGATGCGCGCCGCCGCCGCCGGCTCGCTCGCCGCGGCATAGAGCCGCACCAGTTCCGCCTTCAGCGCGGTGCGGGAAGGTCCGTCGAGGTAGATCATGTGTCCGGACGGGTAGTAGCGCACCGCCAGGTTGCGGCGCACCGCCGCGTTGTCGAGCGGCATCGCCTGAAGATCGCGCGTCGTCTGATGGAACGGCGTGACCGAATCGTAGTAGCCGTTCGCCGACAGCACCTTCAGATCGACATTGAGGCTCATCGTCGCCGCCAGGTCGCCGGCGGTATAGAGGATCACATCGCCCTTCGCGTCCACCCCCATCTGCGCGCCGGTCGGGTCGATATGGCTGAAATTCCAGTATCTGAAGGCCTGATCGTTCAGATCGGTGAAGGCGGAGACGGAAGTATAGCGCAGCTCGTCGTTCAGGTAGCTGTTCCACATCGCGGTGTAGATGCCGTTCACCGCCGTCATCGTGGGATCGTTGCCGCCCGATCGCGGGTCGATCCGCCCTGCGATGCCGGTGTCGATCCCGGTCGCCCGTCCGTCATAGGCGCCGAGCGCCAGCCCCCTGTCCCTGAGCAGCGTCAGCAGGAACAGCGCTGTGCCGCGATCGTCGGTGGCGGCGACATCGAGCGACCAGCTCAGCAGCGTCGTCCGGTCGATCCCGATATCCGCCGCCAGTTGCTGCACCACCGCCGCATCGGCCTGCGGAAACTGCTTCAGCGCCGTGGCATAGGGACCGGCGGCAAACCCCATCATCGCCTCCGCGAACGGCGGCAGCGTCGGCGGCGGAGGGGACAGGCCGAGACGATGATGATACCACGCATCCGCCGCCCAGGTCGGCAGCAGCCCGACCGGATTGCCGGCCTCGCGGTAGTCGAGGATGGAGGATTGCAGGGTCAGCCCGTTCAGATCGACGCCGGCCTCGTGCAATTTGTACGACAGCACCGCGGTGCGCGCCGTGCCGTACGACTCGCCATACAGGAACTTCGGCGAATTCCAGCGGTCGTTCGCGGTCAGGTAGCGTTCGATGAACTGCACCAGCGATGCGGCATCGGGGTCGGTGCCCCAGAAATCGCGGTTGCGGTATGGCGCGATGGCGCAGGAATAGCCGGTGCCGACGGGATTGACGAAGACGAGATCGCTCGTATCGAGCAGGCTGTCGGTGTTGGTCTCGATCCGGTACGGCGCGGGCGGGGTGAAATCCGGCAGGGCGGTGCGGATGCGCATCGGCGCGAAGGAGCCGAGCAGCACATAGACCGACGACGATCCGGGGCCGCCGTTGTAGAAGAACGTCACCGGCCGCGTGTTGCGGTCCGCCCCGTCGGCGGTGAACGCGACATGGAAGAACGTCGCGTTCGGCTGCGAACTGCCGGCATCGACGGTGACGAGATGGCCGGCCCGCGCCGTGTAGCGGATCGTCCGTCCGTCCAGCACGATCGCGTGATGCGTGACGGCGGCCTGCTCCGTCGCCACCGCCGCCGGCACCTGGTCATCGGGGCCGTTGCCGTAGGCGATGGGATCGGCATAGGGCTGGTCCCGGTCGGCGAACCGGACCGGCCGCGCGGCGGCCCGCTCGGTTTCGGGCGAATTGGTTGCCATCGCGTGCGGTTCCTCTCCCCGTGCCGCCGCGCCCGGGCGGGCACGCTCGTTTCGCGACGGTGAACGCACGAATCGGCGATCGGGTTCCGCGCGCGTCCGCTCAGCCGCCGCCGCCGCGCGCCGCGGCCAGCCTGGTTGCCACCTCGATCGCCTCCAGCAGGCTGCTCTCGCTCGCGATGCCCTGTCCGGCGATGTCGAAGGCGGTGCCGTGATCGACCGACGTGCGCAGGATCGGCAGACCGAGCGTGATGTTGACCCCGCTCAGCGCCTGCCACCGCCCGCTCGCGGGATCGACCGCGAAGCCCAGCAGCTTCACCGGAATATGCCCCTGGTCGTGATACATCGCGACCACCGCATCGAACTGTCCGGCGCGCAGTTTGACGAACACAGTGTCGCCCGGCACCGGCCCGGTCACGTCGAACCCGTCGGCACGGAGCGCGGCAATGGTCGGCGCCGACACCTCGATATCCTCGCGCCCGAACAGCCCGCCCTCCCCGGCATGTGGATTGAGCGCCGCGACGGCGATGCGCGGGCGCGCGGCACCGAACGCCGGCAGCGCCGCCGCCGTCAGCTCCACCACCCGCCGCAGCCGCGCTTGCGTCAGCCGGCGCGGCACGTCGGCAAGCGCCGTGTGGGTGCTGACATGGCTCACCCGCATGTTGCCATGCACCAGCATCATCACCGAATCGCGCGCCCCGGTCAGCGCCGCCAGCAACTCGGTATGGCCGGCGAACGGATGGCCGGCGAGGTTGAGCGATTCCTTGTTGAGCGGCGCGGTGCAGATGGCATCGACGGCGCCGCGCATCGCCAGCCGAACCGCGATCGCGATCGCGTTGTAGGCGAGCCGCCCGCCCTCCGCCGCGACCACGCCGGGCACGATCGGCGCGCGCGCCGGCCCCGCCTCGATGAAAGAGAGCGCGGGCCAGGGCGGTGGCGCCTCTTCGGCGATCCTGACCGCATCGTCGGCATGGCCCAGCAGCGCGGCGGCCTGCCGCAGGCTGTCGCCGCAGCCGATGACGAGCAGCGACAGCGCGCCGCCGTCGAGCGCCGGGCGCAGGCGGGCGGCGGCGCGGACGATGATCTCCGGCCCGATGCCGGCCGGGTCGCCCATGGTGACGGCAATGCGGACCACGCTCATTCCTCCCTGGCTGCGAACCTAGCGAACGCCCTCACGCGCCGTCAAAGCCCCGTACCGCGGCGAACATCCGCGCGAGCAGGTCGGGGCCGCCGAACGCGCCGGATTTCGACAGCAGCCGCACACCCTGCCACGCGCCGCCGCAAAGGCGCGCCGCCGGCACGCCGGGCACCAGCAGCCCCGTCACCTTGAGCCGCGCGACGCCGAGCGCCTCGCACGCCGCCCGCAACGTCTCCCCGCCGGCCGCGATCAGGGTGCCGGGCGGCGGCAGCGCCGGCAGCACCGCGTGCAGGCAGGCCCGGATGTGCGCCGCCGCTTCCGCCGCGGTGGCGCCCGCCGGCACCGCCGCCTGCACCAGGCAGCGTCCGTCACGCCGCAGCCGGGCCTGCAACACCGCCGCCTCCGCGGCATCGCCGCCCAGCGCCAGCGGCGCCAGCCCCGCGCCTGCCGCGCAATGCCCGATCTGCGCCAGCGACACCGCGTGGCAGGAGCCGATCACGCCCAGCGCCGGCCCCGGCAGGCTCGCCACCACCGGGGCCGGCACGCCGGCGAGCGCGGTCGCCAGCCCCGCGGTGCCGCACCACAGCACCGGCGGCGGCAACGCCCGCCCCGCCGCCACGATCGCGGCCAGGTCACGCTCGCTCGCCGCGTCGCGCACCGCGATCCCGGCCGCCCCCTCCGCCGCCAGCGCCGCGCCCGGGTCGAGCGGCAGCAGGCGCGGCGGACCGCCCTGCTCCGTCACCCATTGCCGGCCGCCCCGCGTCAGCCGCCCCTGCGCAGGAAACGCCGGGGCGAACACGCAGGACCGGAACCCGCCCCCCCGCCACAGCGCCGCCAGCATCGCCGCCCAATGGCCGCGCAGCAGACTGTCGATCTTGAGATAGGCGAGGCCGGCGCCCGCCAGCAGCGGGGCGGCGGCCTCTGTCGCCGCCACCGCCGCCGCCCGCGGGCCGTCGCGGCAGCCGAGATCGACCGCCGCATCGCCCACCACCGCCTCCGGCCGCAGCAGCACCGGCACCGTGCCGCACGCGCCGCAGAATACGGAGGCGGTATCGAGTGCCCCGGTAAGATCATCGGCGAGCAACCGCAGCCTCACACCGCCCCCCTCTCGCCCCCGCCGTCCACAGGCGGCCACCCCGCGCCGCACCACCTTGCGCCGGCCCGGCATCCGGGTGCATCGGCATCGTCACCGCATCCCGCCTCCCCGCATGCGCCACCCCATCCTGCCAGATTCCCGCCCCGCCCGGTGGGATAACCGTCATTGCGCGGAGTGCCGAGACGAAGCAATCCACCCCCCAGCCGGCGGCCTCGGCTTGCTTCGTTCCACTCGCGATGGCGAGGGACGGCATTGCGGACGACTCCACGGCTCGGCAGGCGGGCCAAAAATCCCGCTTGCCCCGCTGGTCCGTTATCATGTATAACTCTTGACGTGAACAACCGCACCCCCCGCCCCCCGGCCGAACGCTTCGCGACGCTCACGGAAAGCGTCGCCAGGGCGCTTGCCGCCGAGGGGTTGCGGCTGGGGCTGGTGGCGCCCTGGCTCGCCCTGGTGTGGTGCAAACTCCGCAGCACCGGCGCCCGCATCCTGCGCATCGCCGCCGCCCTTGAAGCCGGCACGCTGCGCCTCACCCCACCCCGGCCCCTGCCGCCGCTGCCGCCCCGGACCGGGGACGCATCGCCCCGGCCGGACCACGCCAAAGCCAGGCGAAAAGAAATCCCGCAAGGCTTCGGCTGGCTGCTGCGGCGGGTGACGGCGCTCAGCTTCGGCCGCTCCCAGCTCGAATATCTCCTCGCCGAACCGGACATGGCGGCACTGATCGCCGCCGCCCCGCCGATCGCCCACCATCTCCGCCCGATCTGCCGGATGCTCGGGGTCAAACCCCCGCCCGGCCTCTTTCCCGCCCGCCGCCCGCCGCGCCGGACCAGGCCGCCCGCGCCGCCGAAACCGGCGCCGGAGGCGGCGGAAGAAAAACCGGCGGCGACCGGAAGGCCGGACGGCCCGTTTCCCCCCTTCGTGCCCCGCAAGCGCAAGCGCAGGCGGCGCCCGTTCACACTGTTCCCCCTGCCCGCCGCAACCGGCCCGCCCTGGAAGGGCTGAGCCTGCCCGCCGCGCAATTGTGCCTATGTTGTTGCAGTTTCAATATGTCCTGCCGCGCCCGCCGCCCGCGCTCAGCCCGGCTGCGCGCCGATCGTGCCTTGCCTGACCGCGGCTTGTATGCCAGCGTCCCGCCAGCCGCCGACAGAGCGGCCTCGGACCATGAGGGAGGATGCGATGGGGTGGCGTCGATACGCGGGCCTGCTGGCAGCGCTGGCGGTGGTCGCCATGCCGGTACCACGCGGCGCCGCGGCGGGGGAGCCGAAGACCAACCTGCTGTCGCAATGGAGCACCGGCTCCGACGCCGCGGCAATCGCCAAGCTCGGCGACATGTTCCGCGCCGCCGGCGGGCAATGGACCGCAACGTCGATCGCCGGGCACACCGCCAACACCATCGCCAAGCTGCGCGCCGACGTCGTCGCCGGCAGCGCCCCGCCGGCGGTACAGCTCAAGGGGCCGGAGATCGCCGAATGGGCGGCCACCGGCATGACCGCCGATCTCGATCCCATCGCCGGGCGCGAGCAGTGGGACAAGCTGGTTGCCCCGGAACTGATCGGCGTGATGAAGCCGAAAGGCACCTGGGTCGCGGTGCCGATGAACATCCACCGCATCAACTGGCTGTGGGCGAGCAGGAAGGCACTGGATGCCGCCGG
Source organism: Pseudomonadota bacterium (assembly GCA_021847995.1). GTDB lineage: Bacteria > Pseudomonadota > Alphaproteobacteria > Acetobacterales > Acetobacteraceae > JAFKFJ01. The sequence continues at coordinate 50,844 of JAJZNE010000100.1, forward strand.
CATCGCGGCGATGCCGAAAACCTGGGCCGAATTCAATGCCGATGCGGAAAAGCTCAAGGCCGCCGGCATCATCCCGGTCGCGCACGGCAGCATGGATTGGGTCGATGCCACGCTGTTCGAGAACATCGTCTATGGCATGAACATCGCTCTCTACCGCAAAAGCTTCGTGCAGCTCGACCTCGCGGCGCTGCGCGGCAGCGAGATGGCCGCGGCGTTCGCCGAACTGCGCAAGGTGATCAACTGGACCGACCCCGGCATGCCGGGCCGCGAATGGGATGCCTCGGCCAACCTGATGCTCAACGGCAAGGCCGGCTTCTTCTTCATGGGCGACTGGGCGATCGGCACCTTCAACGCCGAGGGCTTCAAATACGGCACCGACTATCTGTGCGCCCAGGCACCGTCGGACAGCGGCAAGCCCGGCTTCATCCTCAACAGCGATTCGGTCGTTTTCTTCAAGCAAAAAGACCCCGACTACATAGCCGGCCAGACGCTGCTCGCGCACCTGATCATGACACAGGATTTCCAGCGCATCTTCAACCAGGCCAAGGGGTCGATCCCGGCGCGCATGGACGTGGACATGCAGCAGGGTTTCAATCCCTGTCAGGTGCTTTCCAAGGCCCAGCTGCAGGACAGCATCCAGGCCGGCACGCTGGTGCTGAGCATGGCGCACAACATGTCGGTCTTGCAGAAATACCGCGGCGCGATGATGGAAGTCATCACCGAATTCGTCAACACGCCGGGCATGGCGCCCGCGGATGCCGCCAACAGGCTGGCCGACGCCGTCGAAGCGCAGATGTGAGGATGCCGATGACCGATGCCGCCGGGGCGAAGCCCGAAATCGCGCTGCTCGGCGCGCAGCGACCGGATGTGGTCGCGGCGCTGGAGCGGTCGTTCGTGCTGCACCGCATCTACGATGCACCCGACCCGCTCGCCGCGCTGGCCGCGGTCGGGCCGCGCCTCCGCGGCGCCGCCTCGCACGGCATGGCGGGGATTTCGCGTGCCCAGCTCGCGCTGATGCCCGCTCTCGAGATCTGCGCCATCAACGGCGTCGGGCTGGAGACGACCGATCTCGACGCCTGCCGCGCGCGCGGCATCGTCGTCACCACGGCGCCGGTGCTTTATGACGATGTCGCCGATCTCGCGATCGCGCTCGCGCTTGCCGCCTGCCGGCAGATCGCCCGCGCCGACCGCTTCGTGCGCGCCGGACGCTGGGGCAGGGAGCGGCTGCCGCTGGGACGCAAATTCTCCGGCATGCGCGCCGGCATCGTCGGCCTCGGCCGCATCGGCACCGAGGTCGCGCGGCGGCTGGAAGCGTTCCGCACCACCATCGCCTACGCCGATCCGGTGCCGCGCGACGTGCCCTACCGGCACTATCCAGACGCCATCGCACTCGCTGCCGACAGCGACATCCTGTTCCTGTGCGCGGCCGGCGGCGCCAGGGGCACGCGCCCGCCGATCATCGGGCGCGCCGCCCTCGATGCCCTCGGACCGCGCGGCGTGTTCGTCAACGTCTCGCGCGGCTGGATCGTCGATCAGGCCGCGCTGGTCGCGGCTCTCGGCGAAAGCCGCCTCGGCGCCGCCGGACTGGACGTGTTCGACGACGAGCCGAACGTGCCGGCCGAACTCCTCGTGCTCGACAATGTGGTGCTGACGCCGCACATCGCGAGCGCGACGGAGGAGACGATGCGCGCCATGGGGGAATGTGTCGTCGGCAATCTGCAATCCTGGTTCGCCGGCAAGGGGGCGCTGACGCCGGTTGCCGCATGAGCGTGCCCGCGACCCTGCGCCCCGATCCGCTCGCCCGCCCGAAACTGCTGGCGGCACTGGTCGCGGAGCAGTTGCGTGAGATGATCGTCACCGGCCGCCTCGCGCTCGGCGAGCTGGTGTCGGAAAACACCGTTGCCGAGCAGCTTTCCGTCAGCCGCACGCCGGTGCGCGACGCCTTCGCCCGGCTGGAAGCGGAACGGCTGCTGGAAATCCGCCCGCAGCGCGGCACCTTCGTCTTTCAATGCGACGCAGGCGAGTTGCGCGATATCTGCGAACTGCGCGAGGTTCTGGAGACGGGCGCACTGCGCCTCGCACTCCGTCGCGACCGCGCGGCACTGGTCGCCGCCCTCGCCGCACAGGTCGCCGCGGCAGAGCCGGCGGCCACCCTGGGGGCCGCGGCCTACCAGCCGTGCGACACCGCGTTTCATGACACCCTGATCGCCGCTGCCGACAACCGCGAACTCACCGACGCCTATGCCCGCATCTCCGGCCGCATCCGCGCCGTCCGTCACCGGCTGACGCGGACGGCGCAGCAGGTGCAGGCCTCGCAGTCGGATCATCGCGATATCGTCGCCGCCCTCGCCGCCGCCGACGACGTTCGGGCGGGTACGCTACTCGGCCGCCATGTCTTCAACCTCTATCGCTTCCTGCGTGAGCGGATCGGCGATGCTGATCGCGCCGCCTCGATCGGGACGGTGCATGAGAGAGGAGGAATGCCGTGAAAATCACCCGCCTGCGCGTCCGGTGCCTCGTCGGCACGCTCGCGACCGACGGTCCGATGTGGGAGGACCGGCTGGTCCGTCCGATCGACATCTATCCCGAGTACCGCCGCGACCCGTGGCGCACCGGCGGCGAGCAGATCGATGACCGGCACTTCCGGCTGACGCAGCACTTCCTCGACATCGAGACCGACCAGGGCATCACCGGCCGCGCCGGGCCGCTCTGGCCCGACGCCGCCCGGCTGACGCTGACGCAACTCGCCCCGCTGCTGATCGGCAGGGATCCGACCGCGACGGAACTGCTCTGGGATCAGATGCACCGTTTCCAGGTGCATGGCCGGCAGGGCGATGCGATGATCGCCCTCTCGTCGGTCGATTGCGCCCTGTGGGACATCCGCGGCCAGGCCTTCGGCCAGCCGATCTGGCGCCTGCTCGGCGGTCCGACCCGCACCGCGATTCCCGCCTATGCCAGCATGCTCGGCTTCGCGGTGGACGATCCGGGACTGGTGCGCGAACGGGCGCTCCGCTTCAAGGAACAGGGATACGCCGCGCAGAAATGGTTTTTCCGCCACGGACCGATGAGCGGCTTCGACGGCCTGCGGCGCAACGTCGCCCTGGTGCGCACGCTGCGCGATGCGCTGGGCGAGGAGTACGACATCATGCTCGACTGCTGGCAGAGCATGAATTACGACTACGCCGTCTCACTCTGCGAACGCATCGAGGAATTCCGTCCGCGCTGGCTGGAGGAGCCGTTCATGCCCGACCGCATCGACAGCCACGCCAAGCTCAGGGCCAAGACCCGCATCCCGCTTTCCGGTGCCGAGCACGAATACACCCGCTGGGGGTTCAAGCGGTTCATCGAGAAGGACGCGCTCGATATCCTGCAGCCCGACATCTACTGGTGCGGCGGATTGTCGGAGACGCTGAAGATCGCCGCCTACGCCACCGTCCACGACCTCATCGTCATCCCGCACGGGCATTCCACGCCGATCGGCATCCACTTCTCTGCCGCCCAGTCGCCGATCCACACGCCCTATCAGGAATATCTGGTGAAGTGGAACGACATCAACATGCACTTCCTGCAGCATCCGCTGCGCCCCGCCGGCGGCATGATCGGGCTGCCGGACGCGCCCGGGGCGAACATGGTGCTCGACCCCGGCCGGATCGAGCAGGAAGAAGACCTGCGCATCTGACCGCGGATGCCGGACGCGCCGCACATGCCGTATCCGCAAGCGGGGTCGGCCGGTCCGGCCGCCATCATGCAGCGGCTGCGCCGCCTGCCGCTGACACCGCCGCTGGTGCTGGCCCCGTCGCTGATCGCAACCCTGGTCTATGTCGTCGGCTTCGCGCTGTGGTCGGCATGGATGTCGGTCTCCACCTCGACCCTGCTGCCCCGCTACGGCTACGCCGGCTTCGTGCATTACCGGGCGCTGTGGAGCAATCACCGCTGGGGCATCGCCTATACCAACCTGTTCCTGTTCGGCTCGCTCTACGTCGCCGGCGCCGCCCTGCTCGGCCTGCTGCTCGCCATCCTGATCGATCAGAGGGTGCGGGCGGAGGCGCTGTGGCGCACCGTCTTCCTCTATCCGCTGGCGATCTCGTTCGTCGTCACCGGCACGGTGTGGCGCTGGATCTTCAATCCGACCAGCGGCGTGCAGCATCTTGTCCGCAGCCTCGGCTGGCACGACTTCTCCTTCGACTGGATCGTCCGCCGCGACACGGCGATCTACACCGTGGTCATCACCGGCATCTGGCACGCCTCCGGCTTTGCCATGGCGCTGTTCCTGGCCGGGCTGCGCGCCGTCGATCCCGATCTCATCAAGGCCGCGCAGATCGACGGGGCGGCGATGCCGCGCATCTATCTGCGCATCATCCTGCCGACCATCCGCCCGCTCTTCGTCGCCGTGCTGGTAATCCTGCTGCAATTCGCCATCAAGACCTTCGACCTCGTGCTGGCGCTCACCTCCGGCGGGCCGGGCATTGCAACCACGGTGCCGGCGATCTATGTTTACGACCTCATGTTCCAACGCGGCCAACTGGCCGAGGGGGCGGCGGCAGCGGTCATGATTCTGGCCGCCCTGGTCGTGGTCCTGGTGCCCTACGGAATGTGGGCGAGTTGGCGTCGGTCGCGTGTCTGAGGCGGTGAGACACGACCTGCTCGCCCCCGCCGGCGGCTGGCACCGGCGTCGCGCCCGGCTCGGTGTGCACCTCGTGCTGCTGGCGTTCGCGCTCTGCTATCTGCTGCCGCTCGCCGTCGTCGTGCTCAATTCCTTCCGCGACCTTGGCGATATCGGCCGCAACGGTCTGCTCGCGGTGCCGCGCAGCTTCTCGCTCGCACACTGGTCGGTGGTGTGGAACCGCTTCTGCGTCAGCGGCGGCTGTGCCGGCATCGCGCCGTTCTTCTTCAATTCGCTGGCGATGGCGATCCCGGCGACCGCCATTTCCACCATGCTCGGTGCGCTCAACGGCTACATCCTCTCCAAATGGCGCTTCCCCGGATCGCAGACGGTGTTCCTGCTGATGACCCTCGGCGTGTTCATGCCGGGTCAGATGGTGCTGCTGCCGTGGGCGATCACGCTCGGCTGGCTCGGGCTGACCAACACCATCGCGGGCCTGGTGCTGATCCATTGTGTCCAGGGACTGAGTTTCACCACGCTGTTCTGCCGCAACTACTACGTCGGCATCCCCGACGAGCTGATCCGTGCCGCACGCATCGACGGGGCCGGATTCTGGCGCATCTTCCTGCGCATCGTGCTGCCGCTGTCGCCGCCGATCCTGATCGTGACGGTGATCTGGCAGTTCACCGGCATCTGGAACGAGTTCCTGTTCGGTGTCACCTTCTCCTCCGGCGCGCATCAGCCGATCACCGCGGCGCTGATCGGGCTCGCGACCACCGGCACGTCGGTGCATCAGTACAACGTGGAAAGCGCTGCCGTGCTGATCGCGGCATTGCCCCCGTTGCTGATCTATCTGGTCGGCGGCCGCTATTTCGTGCGTGGTCTGACCCAGGGCGCAATCAAGTAGCAGTTCGATGGCATCGCTCAGCATCCGCAGTCTCGGCAAGCGGTTCGGACCGGTGGACGTGCTGCACGACATCAACCTGGAGGTCGAACCGGGCGAGTTCGTCGTGCTGGTCGGACCCTCCGGTTGCGGCAAATCGACCCTGCTCGCGATGATCGCGGGGCTGGAGAGCATCACCACCGGCGAGATCCGGATCGGCGCACGCCGGGTCAACGAGGTGCCGCCGCGCGACCGCGACATCGCCATGGTGTTCCAGTCCTACGCGCTCTATCCGACCATGACGGTGCGGCGGAACATCACCTTCGGCATGGAATCGCGTCGCGTTCCGAAAGCGGCGCAGGCGGCGGCGCTCGCCCGTGTCGCGAGCCTGCTGCAGATCGAGCCGCTGCTCGACCGCAAGCCGGCGCAGCTTTCCGGCGGGCAGCGACAGCGCGTCGCGATGGGCCGCGCCCTGGTGCGGGAGCCGGCACTGTTCCTGTTCGATGAGCCGCTGTCCAATCTCGACGCCAAACTGCGCGTGGAGATGCGGACCGAGATCAAGAAGCTGCATCAGACATTGGGCAAGACCACGGTCTATGTCACCCACGATCAGGTTGAGGCGATGACCCTCGCCTCCCGCATCGCGGTGATGCATCAGGGCCGCGTGCAGCAGTTCGACCGTCCACGCATCGTCTATGAACGGCCGGCCAACATGTTCGTGGCCGGCTTCATGGGCGCGCCGGCGATGAATTTTCTTCCCGCCGCTCTCGCAACGGTGGCGGATCGGCCCTGCGTCCTGCTCCCCGCCGACGGCGCCGCACCGGTCGCGCTGCCGTTGCCGCCGGTGGCAGGGGAGGCAGCCCTTGTCCCCGGCCGCCGCGTCATCCTCGGCATCCGGCCGGAGACGATCGGCCTCGCCCCCGCCGCCGGCGCTGCCGCCACCGTCGAGGCGGTGGCAGAGGTGGTGGAGCCGACCGGACCGGACACGATGGTGGTGGCGCGGCTCGGCGGACGCCAGGTGATCGCGCGCTTTGATCCCGACACCGCGCCCGATCCCGGCGACCGGATCACCCTCGCGCTCGATCCGTCGCGCGCCTGCCTGTTCGATGCCGACACGCACCGCCTGATCTGACCGCCGGAGAGGACGCATGACCCTGGCCCGCTACCCGAGCCTTGCCGACCGCGTGGTGTTCGTCACCGGCGGCGCCTCCGGCATCGGCGCCGCGATCGTTGCCGCCTTCGCCGCCAATGACGCACGTGTCGCCTTCGTCGATGTCGACCGCACCGCCGCCGCCGGACTGCTCGCAGCACTGCCGCCGGCCCGCCATGCGCCGCTGTTCCTCCCCTGCGACCTCACCGACATTGCCGCCCTCCAGGCGGCAATGGCGCAGGTGCGCGACACGCTCGGCGCCATCGCCGTGCTGGTCAACAACGCCGCCAACGACGAACGCCATGACGTGGAGGAGGTTACGCCCGCCTACTGGGATCGCGCGATGGCGGTGAACCTGCGCCACCAGTTCTTCGCCGCCCAGGCCGCGCGCGCGCAGATGCGCACGCTCGGGCATGGCGCCATCATCAATTTCAGTTCGATCGCCTGGATGGCGGGCGGTGCGCGCATGGTTGCATACACCACCGCCAAGGCCGCCGTGGTCGGACTGACGCGCAGCCTCGCACGCGAATTCGGTGCCGACAACATCCGCGTCAACGCGATCGCGCCCGGCGCCGTCATCACGCCCCGCCAGCGCCGCCTGTGGCTGAGCGACGCCGACGTCGCCGCCTTCCGCGATCGGCAATGCCTGCATCGCAGCCTGCTGGCCGAGGATATCGCGCGCGCAGTGCTGTTCCTCGCCGCCGACGACAGTGCCATGATCACGAAGCAGTGCCTGACCGTGGATGGCGGTCTGCGCTGACTGACGGCGCCGGTCCGATTGCGATTGCAACTTGCCTGCCGCTTCTGTAACGAAGCGGCAGCATTCATCCGGATGAGGCGTGCGGCGTGGCGGATCAGGACCAGACGGCCGACATCGCTGCGCTGCCGGCCGACGGCCCGGCGGCGGCGGCAGAGGCTCGGCAGGCGGCCGAGGCGCACTGCCAGTACGGGATCGCCTGCCAACGCGCCCACCGCGACGCCGAGGCAATCGCCGCCTTCTCTGCCGCCCTTGCCCTCGTCCCCGATCTGATCGAGGCGCGGCATGGCTTCGCCACCGCCCTTGCCGCGACCGGGCAGCACGATGCGGCACTGGCCGCGTTCGAGAGGTTGCGCGCCCAGGCACCCGACCTGCCGGAAGCCGAATTCGGCCGCGCCGCCTCCCTTCATGCGCTCGGCCGGCACGAGGAAGCGCAAGCCGGGTTCGCCGCCGCCCTCGCCCTCGATCCCGATTTCACCGAGGCGCATGCCGGCCGGGCCGGCTGTCTGCTGGCGCTCGGCCGGGCGGAGGAGGCGGTCACGGCCTGTGGAGAGGCGCTGCTGCTCGATCCGGATTTCGTCGCCGCGCGGCAGGTGCTCGCCAGTGCGCTCGGCGCGCAACGCCGCTACCGCGAGGCCCTGGCGCAATGGCAGGAGGCGCTGGCGCTCGCGCCGGACTCGCTCGCAATCCGTCGCGGCCTCGCCGACACGCTGCAAACCGTCGGCCGCGCCCGAGAGGCGGCTTCGGCCTATGCCGCCTGTCTGGAGCGCGCCGTCGGCAACGCCGATGCGACGGCGGAGCTGGAAGCCTCGCGCGCCGCCGCGCTGCTGGAAATGGGCGAGATCGAGGCGGCCGGGCAGGGGCTGGAGCGTGCCATCGCGCTGCGTCCCGACCGGCTCGGCCCCTATCTCGCCCTCGCTAACGCCCGGCCGGTGCGGCACGGGGATGCGATGGTGGCGCGGCTTGAGGAACTGGCCGCGAGGCGGCACGCGCTGTCGGTGCACGACCGTATCATGCTCTGCTTTGCGCTTCACAAGGCATGCACCGACCTCGGCGACCCCACCCGCGGCTTCGCCTTCCTGCAGGAGGGTGCGACGCTGCGGCGCAACCAGCTCGCCTATGACGAACGCGCCGAACTGGCGGCACTGGACGCGCCCCGGCGGGCCTTCACCGCGGAGCTGATGGCCGGGCTCGCCGGGCAGGGCGATCCGTCGGCGCTGCCGGTCTTCATCCTCGGCATGCCGCGGTCCGGCTCGACGCTGATCGAGCAGATGCTGGCGAGCCACCCGCGCGTCGTCGGCGGCGGCGAGCGGGGGGATTTCACCGCCGCCCTGCGCGCCGCGGCACGGCGCGAAGGAAGCCTCGATGACAGCGATGCCTTTGTCGCCGCTCTCACGCCCGAAATGCTGCGGCGGATCGGCGCGTCCTATGTCGAACGCCTGGAGTCGGCGGCGGCCGGCACCAAAGCCGATCCGCTGCGCATCACCGACAAACTGCCGGACAATTTCCGCCATGTCGGGCTGATCCATCTCGCGCTGCCGCATGCCCGCATCATCCACACGCGCCGCGACCGGGTGAACACCTGCCTCTCGTGCTATTCCAAGCTGTTCGCGGCGCCGCACGCATATTCCTACGATCTCGGCGCGCTCGGCCGCTATTGGCAGGCCTATGACCGGCTGATGACCCACTGGCGCACTGTGCTGGCGGAAGGCGTGATGCTGGAGGTGGAGTACGAGGAGGTGGTTGCCGATTTCCCGGCCGCCGCACGCCGCATCGTCGCGCATTGCGGCCTCGACTGGGATGAGGCCTGTCTCGACTTCCACCGCACGGTGCGGCCGGTACGTACCGCCAGCGTGGTGCAGGTTCGCCAGCCGATCTATCGCAGTTCGGTCGGAAAGTGGCGCCCGGATGCCGCGACGCTGCGGCCGCTGCTGGAAGGGCTGGGCCTGGAAGGCAACGAATGACGACGCCCGCGCCGCCCTCTCTGCGCGACATGGACGATCTGCTGCGCGACGCGCTTGCCGCCCACCGCGCCGGGGATCTCGCGGCGGCCGAGCAGGGGTATGGCGCGGTCCTCGCCGTCGCCCCCGGACAGTTCGAGGCGCTCAATCTGCTCGGCGTGCTGTGCGGGCAGAGCGGCCGGTTGGCGGAGGCGCGCGTTCATCTGCGCCGCGCCGTTTCGCTCCATCCGAGCAGCGCGGAGGCGCAGAAGAATCTGGCCGTGGCCTGCGAGTTGGCGGGCGATCTGGCGGCAGCGGCGGCGCATTATGCCCGCGCCGCCGCGCTCGACCCGACCCTCGCCGCGGCGCAGTTCGGCCTCGCCGTCTGCCACGAGGCAGCGGGGCGCGCGGAGGCTGCGATCGCCTGCTACCGCCGCGCCATCGCCCTCGCTCCGGAGCATGCGGCGGCACGCAACAACCTCGCCGGCCTGCTCGCCGTGACCGCGCCGGAGGAGGCGGAAGCGCTGCTGCGCGAAGCGGTCGCGCTGGCGCCGACCTATCCCGAAGCGCACAACAACCTGGGCGCCCTGCTGCTGCGCCGCGGCGAGGCGGCGGCGGCGGCGGCGATGCTGGAGCGCGCGGTGGCGCTGCGGCCAGGCTATGCCGATGCGATGGCGAATCTCGGCGCCGCGTGGCGGGAGGCAGGACGGGAGGCGGAGGGGGTGGCGCAGCTCCGCACCGCGATCGCCGCCGATCCGACCGCGATCCTGCCGCGCTGGATGCTGGCGGCGGCGCTCGCCGATTGCGGGGACGGGACGGGTGCGGAAACCGTGCTGCGCGAGGCGCTGGCGCTCGCCCCCGAAAACACCGATACGCGCATCCGCCTCGGCCAGCTTCTCTATCAATGCGGCCGGTTCGCCGAGGCGACGGCGATCTTTGCCCCGCTCGCCGCAGCCGGTCCGCGCCGGGGTGCGGCGAGCCTCGGTCTCGCGCTCGCGCGCCGGTTGGGGCCGGCAGACCGGGCGCAGGTCGATGCCATGCTGGCGCTTGCCGAGGACGCGGCGCTGCCGGTGGGCGAATTGGTGTCGCTCCATTTCGCGCTCGGCAAGGCGTTCAGCGATCTCGATGACCGGGCGGCGGCGATGCGGCATTATGACCGCGCCAATGCGCTGCACCGCGCCACCCTGCCCCGCTTCGACCGTGCCGGCTATGCCGCCTTCATCGATCGGCTGATCGCCCGCTATTCGGCGGAGCGGCTCCGCGCCCCGCGCGCGGTGCGCAGCCCTTCCCCCCGCCCTGTGCTGGTGGTCGGCATGATCCGCTCCGGCACCACCCTGGTCGAGCAGATGCTGGCGACCCATCCCGGCGTTGCCGCTGGCGGCGAGCTGACCTACTGGCCGGCCGCCGCCGCGGGCGGGGAGCGGCTGCCGGCGGACGACGGCGAGGCCGCGGCGCTGATCGCAGGCTATGAGGCGCTGCTGTCAGGCGTCTCACCCACCGCGTCGCGCGTCATCGACAAGCTGCCGTTCAATGTCCATGCGCTCGGCCTCGTGCATCTGCTGTTCCCGCAGGCGCGCTTCCTGCACTGCCGGCGCGCGCCGGCGGATACCGGACTGTCGATCTATCGCGTACTGTTCGGCCACGGCCACGAATTCGCCTATGACCAAGCCGACATCGTGTTCGTGCTGCGCCAGTACGAGCGGCTGGCGGCGCACTGGCGCGCGGTGCTGCCGGCGGAGGCCATGCTGGAGGTGCAGTACGAAAGGCTGGTGGCCGATCCAGCAGCGACATCACGTGCGATGATGGCGTTCTGCGGCCTCGACCCGGCACTTGCCGGCAGCGACCATACCGCGCACAGCCGCATGATCCGCACCGCGAGCGCCTGGCAGGCGCGCCAGAAGGTGCATACCGATGCCGCCGGCGTGGCGCGCCGCTTCGCCCCCTATCTCGGCGCCCTGGCAACCCTGCTCGATCAGGCGGAAGACGCAGTGCCGTGACCGTCACAGGAAGCCGGTGGCGATCCACGGAATTGCCGCCACCAGCAGCAGTCCCAGCACGACCGCGCCGAGATACGGCCAGATCCGCCGCAACCCCCGGTCGGGCGGCACATCCCCAATGATGCAGGCAGCATAATAGCCGAGACCGACCGGCGGGGCAAACAGGCCGACCCCCATCGCCAGCACCGCCACCACGGCGTAATGCACCTCGTTCAATCCGGCGAGCTTTGCCACCGGAAACAGCAGCGGCCCGAACAGCACCATCGCCGGAATCCCCTCCAGCACGCTGCCGAGGACGATGAAGGCGAGGATCGAGACCGCGAGGAAACCCCAGCGCCCGCCCGGCACCGCCGCCATCGCCTGCGCCAGCGCCTGCGAGAAGCCGGATTGCGTCAGCGCCCACGACATCGCCGAGGCGGCGCCCACGATCAGCAGGATCGCGCCCGAGAGCGACGCCGTCTGCACCAGCATCGGCCACACAAGCCGCCAGTCGAAACGGCGATACACCAGCAGGCCAACGACCAGGGCATAGGCGATGCCGATGGTGGAGACCTCGGTCGCGGTGGCGATGCCGCGCACGACGGCGCCGCGGATCACGAACGGCAGGACGAGTGCCGGAATGGCGACCGCGAAACTGCGCCCGACCTCGCGCAACGGGGCGCGCGGCTGCGGCACCTCGGCGGCCGTGCCGGCCCGTGCCCACGCCACCACGGCCAGCACCAGCGCGATCACCACGCCCGGCAGCATGCCGGCGGTGAACAGGGCCGCGATCGAAACCCCGGTGACGGAGCCGATCGCGATCAGCACGATCGAGGGCGGGATGGTCTCGCTCATTGCCCCCGAGGCGGCGAGCAGCGCCAGCATCTCGCCCGGCTCCGCGCCGCGGCGCTTCATCTCGGGGAACAGCACCGGGGCGACCGCCGCCATGTCCGCCGCCTTGGAGCCGGAGATGCCGGAGACCAGCAGCATCGCGCCGAGCAGCACATAGGCGAGGCCACCGCGGACATGGCCGATCAGGGCGGCGAGAAAGGCGACCATGACGCGCGCCATCCCGGTCATTTCGACCAATTGGCCGAGCAGCACGAACAGCGGCACCGCGAGCAGGATCAGCGAACTCATCCCCTCATCGAGCCGGCCGACGACGACGCTGAGCGGCGTGTCGGTGACATCGAGCAGATAGGCGAGGGTGGCGAGGCCGAAGGCGAAGGCGATCGGCACGCCGGCGAACACCGCCGCCGCCAGCAGCACGACGAAGAAGGCGACCAGATTCCAGTTGCCCATCGCGGCGAGCGCCGCCCCCCCCAGCCACAGGGCGCCCGCGATCACCGCCAGCCCGACCGCGAGCCAGAGCAGATCCGCCAGACGCTGCTGCGCCAGCCGCGCCCCGCAGATGGCGAGCGTCAGCACGCAGCCGACCGGCATGCCGAGCGCGCGCACGAGACCCGACCAGCCGAGCGCCGGCGTCTCCACCGGCGCCTGATCCTGCGCATAGTCGAAGGTCGGCAGCAGGATCAGCAGCAGGAACAGCGCCGGCGCCGCCGCCGCCAGCGCCTCGGCGATCGCGGCGAGGCGCGGCGGCAGGCGGGTGGCGAAGAAGGTCAGCCGCATGTGCTGCCCCTGCCCCAGCGCCACCGCCGTCCCCAGCATGGCGAGCCAGAGGAACACGATGGAGGCAAGCTCATCCGACCAGATCAGGGGATGGTCGAACAGGTAGCGCGCGGCGACCCCGGTGAGCAGGATCACGACCTCGGCCAGCACAGCGACGGCGGCTGGGATTTCCACCGCGCGCTGCACCCAGCGCGCCATGTCCGGGCGCCGCGCCGCCGCCCCTTCCGCCAGCACCGCCATCAGCCGAGCGGGCCGGCAACGGATTGCAGGGCGTCCCAGCCGGGCTTGCCGAATTTCGCCCCCCAGTCGTGATAGAACGAGGTGCGGCGCAGGGCATCGCGGAAGGCGGCGGCGTCGACGTCGCGGAACTGCATGCCCTTGGCGCTCAGCGCCTCGCGCAGCGTGCCGTCGAGTTTCGTTTCATCCTCGCGCTGTTCGCTGACGGCGCGGGCGACTTCCTGCCTGACGATGTCCTGCAATTTGGCCGGCAGGCGGCGGAAGGCGGCGGGATTGGCGAGCAGGCAGAACCCGTCCCAGATATGGTTGGTCATGGCGCAGTAGCTCTGCACTTCGTAGAGCTTGGCGGTGTCGATGGTGACCAGCCCGTTTTCCTGCCCGGCCACCAGATGCGTCTGCAGGGCGCTATAGACCTCGTTGAAGTTGATCGAGGTGGGAGAGGCGCCGAGCGCCTGGAACAGGGAGGTGAACAGCGGTGCCACCGGCACGCGGATGCGGAACCCGTGCAGATCGTCGGGGGTGGCGATCGGGCGGGTGGCGGAGGTGATCTGGCGGAACCCGTTATTGCCGAGGCCGGCCAGCGGCACCATGCCGACACGGCCGATGCGGTCAAGGATGTGCTGGCCGACCGGCCCATCGACCGCGCGCCACACCGCGGCATAGTCGGGAAAGGCGAAGCCGACGTTGACCAGCGCGGCATCCGGCACCAGCGTCGCCAGCACCGAGGCGGCGACGTTGAGGAAGGCGATGGCGCCGCTGCGCACCTGCGAGATCTGGTCGGTATCGGAGCCGAGCTGGTTGTTGGGGAACAGGCGGATCTGCAACTGCCCGTCGCTGGCCGCCTGGATGCGGTCGATCGCCTGCTGCAGGCGGAGGTTGATCGGGTTGGAGGGCGACTGCCCGGTGGCGAATTTGTAGGCGAAGGCGGCGCGCGCCGCCCGCCCGCCGATCGCGATCAGCGGCAGCGCCGCCGCCGCGACCACCCTCCGGCGCGACATCCCGGCAGGCGCAGGCATTTCGGGCATTGACTTCTCCTCCCCCCTCCGGCGCCGCGCCGGTGCCGCGGCCGGCGGCATTCCAGCAGCATCGCCGGGCCGGCGCAATGTCGCGCCCTGGCGCGCGGCCGGGTGGCGGCGCGCCGGTGGATCGATTTTTTTGTCGTGTTGCGCGGCGTGGCCGGCGCGCGCCCTCGGCCGCCGCGGCCTCAGCCGGGCCAGGGCGGGCCGGTTGCGGCGGGCAGCGGAAACAGGCGGAACGGCCGTCGCCTGGGCTTTCGCTTGCGTGGCACGAAGGGGGGAAACGGGCCGTCCGGCCTTCTGGTCGCCGCCGGCTTTTCTTCCGCCGCCTCCGGCGCTGTCTTCGGGGCCGCGGGCGGCCTGGTCCGGCGCGGCGGGCGGCGCGGGGGAAAGAGGCCTGGCGGGGGTTTGACCCCGAGCATCCGGCAGATCGGGCGGAGATGGTGGGCGATCGGCGGAGCGGCTGCGATCAGTTCGGCCATGTCCGGTTCGGCGAGGAGATATTCGAGCTGCGAGCGGCCGAAGCTGAGCGCCGTCACCCGCCTGAGCAGCCAGCCGAAGCCTGTCGGGATTTCTTTTCGCCTGGCTTTGGGGTGGTCCG
>JAJZNE010000011.1 GCA_021847995.1 Pseudomonadota bacterium
AACCGCTCCCACTGCGCATCCGTCAAAACCCCAAATCCCGCATTCTCCATCATGCGCCAGATGTAGGTGCCGCATTCAGGCTATAACAGGGCCTAGTCCTGCTCGTGCTCATCTATTACGGCCTGCCCTTCGTCGGCATCACCTTCAGCGGCTTCTGGGCCGCCGTCGTGGCGATCGCTCTCAACAACACCGGCTATTTCGGCGAGATCTTCCGCGCCGGGCTGCTGTCCGTGCCGGTCGGACAGTACGAAGCCGCGGCGGCGATCGGGCTAGGCCGGTGGCAGACCATGCTGCTGATCATCTTGCCCCAGGCAGTCCGCAAGGTCATTGCCCCCCTGTCCGGCAACGCGCTCGAGCTCGTCAAGGCGACCCCGATCGCCGCGCTGGTCGCGCTGCCCGAACTCCTCCGCTCGGCGCAGGTCGCGCAGGAGCAGACCTACAACCCGACGCCGCTCCTGGCCGCGGCCGCGATCTACTTCCTGGTGCTCTGGCCGCTCTCCCGCTGGGTCAGCGTCCTCGAGTTCCGCGCCGTGACCCGGCAATGACGTGAACGGAACACCATAATGGCCGTGCTTGTGACGGGGGCGACCGGATTCGTCGGCTTGAACATCGTCCGCGCCCTGGCGGCACGCGGCCAGGGCGTCGTCCTGTTCGCGCCGCAACTGCCCGCCTCCCTGGCGGAGCTGGCATGGCTCCGGCCGCTCCGCTTCGTCGCGGGAGACGTGCGCTCTTCCGCCGACCTCGCCCGCGCCTTCGCCGCCGCCGCGATCACCCATGTCGTCCACGCCGCCGCGCTGACGCCCGACGAGGCCGCGGAGCGTCGCGATCCGCGCGCTGTCGCCGACATCAACCTGCTGGAAACCATCCAGGTGTTCCAGGCCGCCCACCAGGCTCGCGTCGCGCGGCTGCTGCACCTGAGCTCGGTCGCCGTCTACGGCGCGCCGACCGGGCCCGATCTGCTCGACGAGGCGATCAGCCCGCCCGCCCCGACCTCGCTCTATGGCATCACCAAGCTCGCCGCGGAACAGACGGTGCGCCGGCTCGCCGCCCTGCACGGCACGGACGCCATGATCGTGCGGCTCGGCCCCTGCTTCGGCCGCTTCGAGCACCCGACCGGCGCCCGGGTCGTCATGTCGCCGCACTGGCAGATCGTTGAGCACGCGCTCGCCGGCGGCGAGGCGCTGCTGCCCCGTGCCCTGGCAGCGGACTGGCTCGACGCGGCGACGGCGGGCCGCGCGATCGCCGATCTGCTGGTCATTCCCCCGGGCGCGCCCGCGCTGCTGAACCTCGGCGCCGGCGCGGTGACGACCGCCGCCGCCTGGTGCGAGGAGGTCAAGCAGTGCGTGCCGGGCTTCCGCTGGCGGATCGACGCCGAGCGCTCCAACGTCCGCATCACCCTGGCCGGCGACCGTCCCGCGCTCGGCGTGACCCGACTGCACGCGGCGATCGGGTGGCACCCCGCCGAGGCCGGTTTGGCGACGGCCGCGGCCGACTACCTGGCCTGGCGCCGCAGCGCCGAAGGAGCCGCCCTCATGGCGCCATCGGGGGCCGCGTGACCCGCCTGCGCGGCAAGGTCGCGATCGTAACCGGCGCTTCCTCCGGCATCGGCCGGGCCATCGCGCGCCTGTTCGCCGCCGAGGGCGCCCAGGTGATCGTCGCCGACGTGACCGAGGACGTGGTCGAAGGCGGCGAACCGACCTGCCGGCTGATCGCCGACGAGGGTAACTTTGCGACGTTCGTTGCCTGCGATGTTGCCGTGGCCGCCCAGGTCGAACAGCTGATCGAAACTGCGGTCACCGCTTATGGCCGGCTGGACATTCTCGTGAACAATGCCGCGATCCACGGCGGCAAGCCCCTGCTCGAGACGGACGAGCCAAGCTGGAATCGCGTCATGGACGTGAACCTGAAAGGGCCCTTTCTGCGCGCGCGCGCCGCTGTCAGGCAGATGCTCCGCCAAGAGGTTAATGGGGATGCGCGAGGGCGCATCGTCAACGTCACCTCGCAGCACGGGATGATTTCCGCGCCCGAGGATTTCGCCTACGGCGTGAGCAAGGCCGGGCTGGTCTACATGACCCGGCAGATCGCCGCCGACTATGGTCGCCAGCATATCGTGTGCAATGCCGTGGCACCCGGCAAGATCCTGACCGGAAAGACCGGTCGCGCCGTGGAACCGCGCTGGCTCGCCTACTCCGAGGCCCGCACCCCGGCGCCGCGCCTGGGCACGCCGATCGACGTCGCTCGCGCGGCCCTGTTCCTCGCCAGCGAGGACGCGAGCTTCGTCAACGGGCACAACCTGCTGGTCGACGGCGGGTGGATGGCGGCCTGACCTCGCCTCGCACCAGCCACAGCGGCCGATGTGACTAATGAGGCACCCGTCTGCCCATCCAGATCAACTGGCCGAAAAGCTGTCGATCTCGTCCGCAATTGCGGGCGCGTGCGTCTCCAGCGGAACATGGGGCTCTGGAGGGAGCCCGGGCATGTCGGACTTCAAGGGCCGCCACTTCGGTGGCGAAATCGTGCTCTGGGCGGTGCGCTGGTACTGCCGGTACGGGGTCAGCTATCGTGACGTCCAACAGATGATGGCTGAGCGCGGCGTCGCGGTCGACCATACGACGATCTACAGGTGGGTGCAGGAGTACGCACCCGAGATCGAGAAGCGCCTACGCTGGCAATGGCGCTGCCCACGCTCGAACAGCTGGCGCGTCGACGAGACCTACGTGAAGGTCGGCGGCAAGTGGGCATATCTGTATCGGGTGGTCGACAAGCACGGCAACACCATCGACTGCTATCTCTCGCCCACGCGCAACACCGCGGCCGCCAAGCGCTTCCTCGGCAAGGCCCTCAAGGCCTGAAGGACTGGGAGAAGCCGGCGGTCATCAACACGGACAGAGCACCGGCCTATGGGGCCGCGCTGGGAGAGTTGAAAGCCGAGGGCCGATGTCCGGAGGGCACGGAGCACCGGCAGGTGAAATACCTGAACAACGTCGTCAAGGCGGACCATGGGAAGCTGAAGCAGCTGATCCGCCCGGTGCGGGGCTTCAAGCCGCTGCGGACGGCCTATGCGACGATCAAAGGCTGCGAGGTGATGCGCGCGCTCCGGAAGGGGCAGGCGAGCGCCTTCAACCTCACCCGCGACATGCGCGGTGAGGCCCGCCTGGTCGAGCGTGCGTTCGGGCTCGGTCCCTGCCCACTCGCCGAGGCCGTGCAGTTCGTCACCGAGCAGATGGAGCTCAAGGCTGCATGACCTGGAATCGGAGGGATGCTGCCCCAGCCGCCTTCGTCCAGAGTTTGCAACAAAGCCATGGGGAAACGTGCGGGCTGGACGGCCGATTGGCGGGCGCCCCCCTTGATCACGCCACGCGGCGATCCAAGATGCTTTCCCGCAGAGAGTGGAGGGGGTGGTGACTGTGGCAGGCGCCATGGCATCCGCACCGATCCCGCGCCAGGCCCCGGCCGGGACCCAGGGGACGGTCACGGACGAGGAAGCGCGGGCGATGTTGCGGGCCGTGTTGAACCTTTTCGCCAAGTGGACTCTCCGGAGAGAGGAGCAGCGGGTCCTGCTGGGCGGTCCGAGCGACCGCACCTTCCAGCGGTGGCGCGCAGGCGAGATTGGCCCCTTGCCGAACGATACCGTGTTTCGGCTCGGCGATCTCCTCGGGATCCACAAGGCTCTGCGCTACATGTTCACCGACGCGGACCGCGCCTACGGGTGGGTGAAGCGGCCGAACGAGGCGCTTGGCGGCAAGTCGGCACTCGATGTCATGCTGCAGGGGGCGCCGTCCGATATCAGCCGGGTGCGCGCCTATCTTGATGCCGAGCGGGGCGCCTGGTGAGCCGCAGGCTGCACTGGGCACCCGCCTATCGGATCATCCGAACCATCTATCCTCCCGTCGATCTGTTCGAGGACATTGCCGACCCCGCCGATTGGGACCTGCTGGTTTCGGCGGAAGCCAAGCTCAATCCCCGCATCCGCGACGGGGTCGGCAACCTGGCCCTGGTGCCGGTGAACCGCCGCATCAACGGCCCTACGGCCTCGATCGCGATGGGGGCGTTTACCCATGTGTCCACGGACCGGCCCAGCCGATTTTCCGACGGCACATACGGCGTCTGGTATTGCGGCGATCGCGTCGAGGTGGCCCTGGCCGAGACGGCGCACCATTTCCAGCGATTCATGCGCGCGACCAGCGAGGCGCCGGCGGACGCGGATTTCCGGCTGCTGACCTGCCCCGTCAGTGCCGATGTCGAGGCGGCGCCCGCCGACTGCCTAGCCGACGCGGACTGGACGCCCGGGCAGCGCTTTGGCCGGCAGGTCCGGGCGCGGGGCGGCGATGGTGTCTGCTACCGCAGCCTCCGCTATCCGGCGGGCGAGGCCGCCGCCCTCTTCTGGCCGGACTGCCTGACCTTGCCGATCACGCAAAACCAGCAATTCCGCTACCGCTGGGACGGCACGCGCATGACGCATTTTCTGCCCCACGGCGCGACGGCATGGACGCCATGGCCGATCGCCGGAAGCGCCTGAATGGCTCGTACTCGGGGCCTTCGGGTCATGGCATGCGGTCGCGGTAGCCGCGACGGCGCTTCTGCCGGGCCAGGGCGGCCAGCGCATTGAGGGCGGCGCCGGCATCCGGATGCGGCTCGAGGCGGCGGCGGCCTTCGGTGCCGATGCGGCCCCAGTGGCGGACCAGCAGGGCGCAGCCGAACAGGTCGGGCCAGACGTCCAGGCGATAGTAGCGGAATTCGTTGCGGTCCGGCCTGATGCGGACCAGCGAGGCCGTCTCCGCGAACAGAGGCAACTGGAGGGGAGCCGGCCGCTGCGGGCCGGATGTGCGGCGTCTGGGCATGAGGTCCGGGAAGTGTAGCGGCAGCGGCGCTGTCCGGGCATCGGAATCTGTCCTGGTCCGGGGGAAGGGGCCGGCCTGCCCGTGACGCGTCGCTGCGCGCCGGAGCGCCCCGAAGCCGGGAGGGGCGGTACAACCCATCGCGATGGGTTATACCGCCTCCGCCTCATGGTCACCGGCCAGCGCACCGCGATCCTCGACCGCGCCAAGCGACGCAGCCTGATCGCGGACGACACGCCCAAGCGCCTCATCACCCCGCCTACGCTCACGCCGCCGGCCGCGCGGCCGATGCCGGTGCGATGGTGCGATGGTGCGATGGTGCACGGGTATGTGTCCGGCGGCCGTGTGTCCGCGGCGGGTGCCGGGACACAGCAGCCGGCGCTGGACCCCGCCACCGGGCAGATGGTGTCGTCGGGCTGGCGCGCCGACCGCTTCGCCCTGGCGCAGCGCGAGGCCAATGGCGTGCATGCCAGCAAGCCGCTGACCTATGCGCAGCTGATCGAGTGCAACCGCGCGGCCGACCTCGGCTCCATCGAGCGCCGCCAGGGCATCCCGCGCCTGCAACCGGGGCAGCCCGGCTCGCTGGCGCATGACGGCTTCCGCCGCGACTATCAGGCGCAGCAGCGCGGACAGGCGCCCTACGACACGCGCCAGCTGACGCCCGGCGCCGGCCGGATGGGCAAGCGGGCACAGCCGGCGGACACACGGACACAGCCGGCGGACACAGCGGACACGTCCAGGCATCCGCACCGCCATCCCGGCCGCGAGGCGATTCACCCCGAGGCGCTGGCGCTGGTGCCCACCGCCTACCAGCAGCTCGTTGTGCCCGCCGGTGTGTCCGTGCGTCCGCCGCAGCCCTCGATGGCCCCGGAGGTAGCGGCGGTGATGCTGGAAGCCCATGCGGTGCTGCATCGCCACCGCCGCCTGCTGCACCGCAAGCTGGAGGAGCGCGCCGCCGCCGCGGCACTGATCGCCGACCCGAACGCCTCGCTGGCGCCGCTGATCGCCAAGCGCGCGCCGGACGGCCCGCTGATGGCCTTCCCGCAGACGGAACTGCGCGACGATCCGCTCTCCCGCTTCGCCGCCGCCGGCTTCCGCGAGATGGCGGAGGTGCTCGCCGATGCCGCCTGATGCTGCACCGCAGCATGCAAATGCATTCTGCACTGCGTCATGCAAATGCATCCGTTTTGCATGGCTTTTGCATCCCGTTTGCATCGGCGCCGCTCCGCATGCCGTGGTCGATGCACCCGCTCGATCAAGCCGCCGCGCGGGTGGCGAAGCCGACGCCCGGGCAGGCCAAGGCCGGCAACTATCGCATGGGGCATGTGCGTCTCGGCGGCATCCGCTTCACCATGGAGACGCCGGCCAATGAGTATCGCGAGGGTCCGCCCGATCCGGTGACCGGCGCGTTCGATGCGCACAAGGTGTGCATCGCCTTCCCGACGCCCGAGCAGGCGATCGGCGCCTACGACCAGGGCTTCTCCGACGGCTCCGGCCCGGCGCGCCGCAAGGCGGAGACGACGAAACCCCCACGCGGCCGTTTGGCCGGGTGGGGGTTTGCGGGTGTCGTCAGCCGCCGGCGTGGCCGGCGGGCAGCAGGGCGGCGGCCGCCTGCAGCGCGCGCCCGGCGGTGTCGATCGCCGCGCGCGCGGTCGCGAGCGCGGCCTCTGCCTCGGCAACCGCGGCGGCGATCCTCGCCGCCGGCACCGGGGGCGGGGCCGGGTGCCGCCCGGTCAACGCGTCGAGCGTCACGCCGAACACGTCGCAGAGGCGCAGCAGCGTGGGCAGCGAGAGGGTACCCGACCACCCGTTCATCAGGTTGTAGAGGGCATTCCCGTTGCGCATGCCGATCCGCCGGCCGAGTGCGGCCAGCGTCAGATCATGCTCGGCCGCCAGCCGGCGGATATTCCTCGCCAGCCGCGCGATCTGCGGGTCCGGCGCAGGCGTGCCGGTGGACCGCCGGGCGGCAGCGGCGCTGCCGCCGGACGGCGGGGCCGCCGCCTGCCGGCGGCGGATGGTGGTGTTGGTTCGCATTGCATTGTCCTGCGCGTGAAGGCCGCCCATTCCAGCCGCGCCCGCGACAGGCGGGCGGCAGGCGGTCGGACCGCGCGGACGCGGCAACTCCGATGATGAGGGCTGAAATGCAGCGGCTGAAATGCCTGCCGGCTACATATTGGCATTGCGCATCGTATTACAATGGCACGGGCGCAATAAAGAGCGGGAAACCCGGATCATTGACAAGCATAGAGCACAGCAACGGGTCTGCTCATCCCGCTCTTGCGGAGATTGGACCTCCCATCCTCCCGAACCGGCGGCCCGCAGTTCACACCGCTGCTGAAAATCACCAGGATCTCCACCCCGGCTGTTCACCCTCCCGCACACCCGCCACCAAACCTTGGCGCGCCGATTCAGACGGCATCGGCAGCCGCCCTATCTGCGATACCGCCCAGCCGCAAGGTTATTGCTGCAGGCTGCCAGATCGCAGATGCTGTGGTGACAGACGCTCAATCGCACTGCATCTTGTGCACAGGGCTTCGGATTTGGTATACTGCTTTGGGCCGTCTGATCTGAAACGGCGCGACGTGCTTTCAGCCCCTGAGCGAGGGCCCGGGCGGGAACTGGCCGATGGCCGACAGACCGCACAGCCCGCCGGCGACACTCCACTTTGACCAAAAGCCCGGCGCATGCGCGCTGGGCAGGAGCAGGTAGCCATACCTGCAGGGCGTCCCGGTCGGCCGTATGGCCGGGGTCACGCCTCCGCTGCTGCAGCGAACCGGCAAAGCAACCGACCATGCAACAATGCACAGGGCGACAGGGCAACCCCGTCCTCGAGGTCGATACGGCTGCCTGGTGACGAGGCCGGCTCCCTTCAGAAGCCTCACCGGAAGAGCTTTCCCTCTCGCGGGGGAAGCTTTGCCCAGTTCCGAAACCATCCGCTTAGAAGCGTGGGCCAGCCGAGATATTGCTTGCCTTGCTGCTCGAGAGCGGACGGCGCAGCCCCCGTAACTTATAATCTCTGCCCTCCATCATGCCAGCGGGCGCCTTCGCACGCTGGCCGGCGGCGTAGCCGCCGGAACCCTCCGCGCAGCGGGGAGGAAGCCCGATAGAACCGCTATGACGAGGGACCTGCGGCGAGGCGGCCGTGGAGATAGGGAACCCGGGGCGCTACGGCACCACGGCAAGTTCCTGCGGCGGCGACTCATGCCAGATGCGGTGGTACGCTTCCCCGACATTCGCCGCCGTCACGGCCATCCCGGGCAGTACCAGCCAGGATGGGGGCTGTCGGTTTACCAGCGCAGACAGGGTGGCCATGGCCGCGGCCGCGCCCTGGTCGAAGGCACGCTGCCCGGCGACGCCCTTGACCAGATCGCCCCGCGCCAACGCAACCGCCACGTCCTTGCCGAGATCAATCGTCGTCATCGGCAGGTGGCAGGCACGGGCACGTAGGACCGTAACGGCGGCAGCGGCCGGCACGTCCCAAACCGCGAACAGGCCGGCGGCATCGGGATGCGCGTCGAGGAAGCGCATCAGCGGCTCCGCGACGGCATCGACGGCGCTGAAGCGGATCGGCTGCAACAGGATATCGGCCCGCTCGCTGCCCATCCATTTGCGGAACGCGATCTCACGTTCGTTGGTCGCGAAGAAATCCGCCTGATAGGACAGGATGCCGACCTTGCCGCCCTGCGGCACGTGCGGCGACAGCAGTCGTGCGGCGATGATGCCCAGGCCGAAATTGTCGGCCGATACCACGCTGACATAGTCGTTGCCCGGCAGCAGCCCGGTCGGGCCGTTATCCAGCAGCACGAGCTTGCTGCCAGCGCGGGAAACGCCGCGATGCGCCTCTGCCACGGCCGTGCTGGCGATCGGCAGGCTGATCACCGCATCCGGCGGATGGGCCGCCAGCCGCTGCAGAGCAGCGATCTGCGCCTCGATGCGAAAGCCGCAATCGACCACCTCGCAGACAGTCGCACCATGGCGACCGAGCGTGGAGCTGATCCCGTTCAGTTCCAGCCGCGCCCAGTCGCTGGTGGTGGTGTGCAGCAGCACCGCAACACGCGGGCGCCGGGCGCGGGCGGCTGCGATTTCCGCCTCCGACAGGCTGAGATGATCCGGCGAGGCGGCGCGCTCGCCATGCGGTCCCAGCCCGGAAATGACCGTCCCGGAGAGTGCTGTCATGGCCGCCCCGCCCCGTCCGCCACGCATGCGCGACCGCTGCCCGGCCGCCGCGATCCCGCGGACGCCGGCGAACTATACGGCCGGTGCGGCAATGCTTTCCACCCGCCGGTCATGCGCCGGGCCCAAGCGGCAGGGGACCGCCCCGGGACGGCGGCGCGCGGCCATCGTCCTGGCGCAGCGCCTGTTCCACCCGCTGCAGCAGGCCGGTCACGTCCGGGTGGCACAACGGCGAGCCGGTGGTGATCCAGCCGCCGACCATCTCCGGCGCGAACACTGCGTCCACCGCCAGCCTGGCCGCCCCGGCGAGCCCGGCGGAGCCGCCCATCTGCGAGCGCTCGATGCGCAGGTCGCGGGTCACCAGGGCATCGGAATGGCGATAGACAGCCTCACGCACCGCCGCCAGCAGGATGTCGCTGGTGCGCGCCAGTTCACCGCCGAGCACGATCGCGGCGGGATTGAAGGCGTTGGTCAGGCCGGCCAGCACGGTGCCGATCAGGCGGCCGCAGCGCGACAGCAGCTCGGCGCTGAAGGCATCGCCCAGCTGGGCGGCAAAACCGACATCGGTGGCGGTGATCGCGCCGTTTCCCTCCAGCGTGTCGGCCAGACGTCGGCTGCGCCCGTCGCGCGCCGCCGCCATCGCCTCCTGCACGATCGCCTCGGTGCCGGCGAAGGCTTCCAGGCAGCCGGTGTTGCCGCAGCGGCAGAGCGCGGTCGCCTCACCCATGGCAATGTGGCCGATGCGGCCGGCAACCCCAAGCGCACCGCGATGCAGCCGCCCGTCGGAGATCAGGCCGGCGCTGATCTCCGTGCCCAGCTCGACGAACAGCAGGTCACGCCGCGCGGCCGGGCCGGCGCCCAGTTCGCCCATCGTCATCAGCTGCACCAGGCTGCGCACCCATACCGGCGCGCGATGCCGCTGCACCAGCCGCTCCACGGCCCGCGAATGGTCCCAGACCGGCGACAGCACCAGCCGCTCCGGCCCCAGCGGCGGATCGTCGGGGCGATGGAAGGAGCGCGGCACGCCCAGGCCGATCCCCCAGACCGCGGCCCGTCCAGGATACTGCTCCAGCACCCAGTCGAACAGCATGCCCAGGCGCCGCAGAACCGGGTCCGGGCCAAGGGCAAGGTCGGCCGCCTCGTGATGCTCCACCTGCAGCCGCCCTGCGAGGTCGGCGAGGCCGACGCCGAGGCTGCCCTCATCCAGCGTCGCGACCAGGATGCGGCCGGCATCGGCGCGGAACCGCATCAGCCGCGGCGCGCGTCCGCCGACCGCGGGGCCAAGTTCGCCCTCTGCCACCAGGCCCAGTTCGATCAGTGTGGCAATACGGTCGCTGACCACGGCCCGGCCGAGGCCGGAGAGACGCTCGATCTCCAGCCGCGTTGTGGCACGGCCGGTGCGGATCAGGTCCAGCACCGCCGCCAGACTGTGACGCTCCGCCTCCAGCCGCCGGCCCCGCATCGGCGCGGCCGCGGTGTCTGCCGGATCAGGCCTCATTCCCCCTCGTCATCGGGCATCCGCTGTGCCGGAAGTGGCCCGACTTCTGTCGGATTCCAACTTTACCGGGGCATCCTGGCCCCATCAAGGTCATGGCAGAGAGCCGGCGAAGCGGGGAAAAACTCCGCGTTTCAGAGACTTGGCCGACGACGCCGGCTAATGTCGTCATTCTGCAAAAGCGTCCCGTCTTTTGCTGATTTGGCGTTGCGTTCCGCCTGACACCCGTATAGCCTCGGGGACAAGAATGCTTCCACAGGCGCCAACACGCCGGCTCGGGGAGACGTCATGTCCAGGACCACGCGAGGCGACACGCGCGCCCCTGCCGGCGCCGCGACGCCAGCGGTCCGGCCATCACCCTTCCCGGCTTCGTCTCGTCCCTGACCCGCCACGCGGGTGCGCTCAGCATGGAGGAAGGCTGTCGAATGACCGAAAAATTCGCCTATCACGCCAATTGCTGGGGTCCGCTGGGCGGTCATCCGGTCGGCGTCACGTCGATCAAGGACCTGTACTACCAGACTTTCGGCGACATGCGCCGCGCCTTCGCCGACATCGCCGCCGCCGGCTACCGCGCGGTTGAGCTGTTCGACGGCAATCTCGTCGACCACGCCGGCAATGTCGGCCAGCTGCGGCAGGTCCTGTCCGACCTCGGCCTGCAGCTGCTCGCCGTGTACAGCGGCGCCAACTTCATCTATCCCGACGTGCTGGAGGACGAGTTCTGGCGCATCGAGCGTGCGGCCGATCTCGCCGCCCAGGCCGGGGCGATGCACTTCGTCGTCGGCGGCGGCGCCAAGCGCGCCGGCGGGCCGCGCGAGGGGGATTACGAGCGGCTCGGCGCCGCGCTCGACCGCGTCGCGGAGGTGGCACGCGCGCGCGGGCTTGCCGCACACTACCATCCGCATCTGAGCACGATGGCGGAAACGCCGGAGCAGATCCGCCGCGTCTTCGCGCACACGCGCATCGGCTTCTGCCCGGACACGGCGCATCTGGCGGCGGCCGGCGGCGATCCGGCGGCGCTGATCGCCGAGCACTACGGGCGCGTCAGCTATGTCCACCTCAAGGGCTGGCAGCGCACGCCGTTCGCCTTCACTCCGATCGATCGCGGCGACCTCGACCTCGCGCCGACCCTGCGGGTGCTCCGTGATCGCAACTTCGACGGCTGGATCACGGTCGAGCTCGACTCCTGGAGCGATCCCGCCGCCGGTGCGCGCGACAGCCTGGAGTGGCTGCGCCGCAATCTCTGACCACGTCCACCGCCTGCCCAAACAACAACGAAGGAAACTCCTGATGTCACAGTGCTGGAAGGCTATCGCCCTCACTGCGGCGCTGGCGCTGGCCACGCCCGCCCTGGCGGCGACCGATCCGGATGCGGCCCTGGCCGCCCTGAAGGGCAAGGTCCTCAGCACCGGCCCGAACGGCGAGAAGCCGGTGTCACCCGACACGGTCAGCCTGACGCCGGATGAGATCGCCAAGGTCAAGGCAATGAAGGCCAGTGCCGCGATCGTGATGCACTATTCCGGCAACGACTGGTCGCAGGCGCAGATCGCCGGCCTCAAGGATGGCTTCCGCAAGCTCGGCGTCGAGGTCATCGCGGTCACCGACGCCGGCTTCAAGCCGGAGCGGCAGGTCTCCGACATCGAGACGGTGCTGGCCAAGAAGCCCAACATCATCGTCTCGATCCCGACCGATCCGGTCGCCACAGCCAATGCCTACGAGACGGCCGCGAAGCAGGGCGTGAAGCTGGTGTTCATGGACAACGTGCCGAAGGGCCTGAAGGCCGGCGCCGATTACGTGAGCGTCGTCTCGGCGGACAACTACGGCAACGGCGTCGTTTCCGCCCACCTGATGGCCAAGACGCTGCACGGCAAGGGAGAAATCGGCCTCGTCTATCACGCCGCCGATTTCTTCGTGACCAAGCAGCGCTACGTCGCCTTCAAGAAAACGATAACGGAAAACTATCCGGACATCAAAATCGTCGCCGAACAGGGCATTGGCGGACCCGATTTCTCCGGCGAGGCCGAGCGCGCCACCTCGGCAATGCTGACCGCGCATCCACGGCTCAATGGCGTCTGGGCGGTGTGGGACGTGCCGGCCGAGGGCGTCATCGCCGCCGCGCGCGCCGCGGGCCGCGATTCCTCCTTCGTCATCGCCACGATGGATCTCGGCCAGAATGTCGCGATCGACATGGCGCAGGACAACTTCGTCAAAGGTTTGGGCGCGCAGCGGCCGTTCGACCAGGGCGAGACCGAGGCGCTGCTCGCCGCCTACGGACTGCTTGGCAAGAAGGCCTCCGACTACGTCGCCTGGCCGGCGCTCGCCGTCACGCGGGCCAACCTGCTGCAGGCCTGGGAGACCGTCTATCACGCGCCCGCGCCGAAGGACGTGCGCGACAGCATGAAATAGCGGCGTCCACGCCAGCGGGGGATGCCGTGCATTCCCCCGCCCAATTACCGGAACAGGAACAGTACGATGCAGCATCTCAATGTCGGCATGATCGGCGGCGGCTTCATGGGCAAGGCGCATGCGCTGGCCTATGCCGCGATGCCGATGTTCTTCTGGCCGGCTCCGGCGATCCCCGTGCGGCATACGATCGCTGACGTCACCGCCGATCTGGCCGGCGACGCCGCCGCCCGTTTCGGCTTCGCGCACAGCGTGGCCGACTGGCGCCGCGTGATCGACGATCCCGACATCCATATCGTCGATATCGTCACCCCCAACGACAGCCATCCGGAGATCGCCATCGCCGCCGCCAGGGCCGGCAAGCACGTGATCTGCGAGAAGCCGCTGGCCCGCACCGCCGCCGAGGCGCGCGCGATGCTGGAGGCGGTCGAGGCGGCCGGGATCACGCATATGGTGGCGTTCAACTACCGCCATACGCCGGCCGTCGCGCTGGCCCGCCAGTTCATCGAGAAGGGCCGCATCGGCACCATCCTGAACTTCCGCGGCACCTATCTGCAGGACTGGTCCGCCGATCCGAACGGGCCGCTGTCGTGGCGCTTTCAGAAGAAGATTGCCGGCTCCGGCGCGGTCGGTGATATCGCGACGCATGTGCTGGACATGGCCCGCTACCTTGTCGGCGAGATCGCCGCGGTGAACGCGGTGACGCGCACCTATGTCACGGAGCGTCCGGTGCAGAACAGCGGCGTCGACAAGCTCGGCGCGGCGCAGCGCCTGACCGGCGTACCGAAGGCGGCGGTGGACGTCGACGACGAAGTGATGACGCTGCTGCGCTTCAAGGACGGCGCGGTCGGCTCGCTGGAAGCGACGCGCAATGCCTATGGCCGCAACAACTACCTGACCTTCGAGATCCACGGCACCGGCGGGTCCATCGTCTTCAATTACGAGCGCCGCGACGAGCTGCAGGTGATGTTCGCTGACGATCCCGCCGATCGGCGGGGCTTCCGCACCATCTATACCGGCCCGGCGCATCCGTTCGGCGAGGGGCTTTGGCCGATCCCGGCGCTCGGCATCGGCTATGGCGAGACCAAGATCATCGAATGCCACCTGTTCCTGCAGGCGATCGTGCAAGGCCGGCAGCCCTCGCCGAATTTCCGCGACGGCTGGTTGACGAGCCTGGTTGCCGACGCGTTGCTGCGGTCGGCCGAGAGCGGCGGCTGGATCGACATCGTTCCATGACTGCCGCGGCACCCGCCAGCGATGCCGTGCGGATGCGCGGCATCAGCAAGTCGTTCGGCGGTGTGCAGGCGCTGCGCGGCGTCGATCTGACGGTCCGTCCCGGCAGCGTTCATGCGCTGCTGGGCGAGAACGGCGCCGGCAAGTCCACCATCCTGAAGATCCTGTGCGGCGTACAGCCGCCGGATTGCGGCGCCGTCGCCATCTTCGGCGAGCGGATGAGCGAGTTCACGCCGGAGGCGGCGCGCCGCCTGGGCGTCGCCATGATTTTCCAGGAGATGTCGCTGATTCCGACGCTGACCGTCGCGCAGAACATCTTCCTGACCCGCGAGCCGCGGACGGGCCGGTTCCTCGACGACCGCGCGGCGCGGGCGCAGGCGCGCGCGCTGCTCGCGCAGCTCGGCGTTGACATCGACCCGGCGACGCCGGTGTCACGGCTCAGCACCGGCCAGAAGCAGATGACCGAGATCGCCAAGGCGGTGTCGCAGAATGCCCGCGTGCTGATCATGGACGAGCCGACCTCGGCGCTGTCCACCGCCGAGGTCGATCATCTGTTCGCCTTCGTCGATCGCATCCGCCGCGGCGGCATGGCGGTGCTGTACGTCTCGCACAAGATGGACGAGATCCGCCGGATCGCCGACACGGTCACGGTGCTGCGCGACGGCACACATGTCCTGACCCGGCCGATTGCCGACATCACGCTCGAGCAGATCATCGAGGCGATCGTGGGCCGTCGCATCAATGCCTTCGCCCATCGGGCGCGCGTGGTGGATCGCAGCGGTCCGCCGTTGCTGGAGCTACGCGGCCTCTCCGGCCAGGACAAGCCGCGCGAGGTATCGCTGCAGCTGCATCGCGGCGAGATCCTCGGCATCGCCGGGCTGCTTGGCGCGGGCCGCAGCGAGCTCGCGCGCGCGATCCTGGGCATCGATCCGCCCGTCTCGGGCAGCATCCTGCTGCACGGCAGGCGGGTGCCGTGCGGGGTGCCGCGCGCTGCGATCGGGGCCGGCATCGCGCTGATCCCGGAAGACCGGCGCACGCAGGGCCTGATCCTGGAGCAGAGCGTGTTCGCCAACCTGACCCTGCCGACGATCGACCGGCTGTCGCGGCGGGGTTTCGTGGACGACGCGCGCGCATCGGCACAGGCACAGGACCTGATCGCGCGGCTGCGCATCAAGGTCGCCTCGCCGTCGCTTGCGGTGAAGACGCTGTCCGGCGGCAACCAGCAGAAGGTGGTGCTGGCGAAGTGGCTGGCCGCCGACCCGGACGTGCTGGTCCTCGACGAGCCGACCGCCGGCGTGGATATCGGCAGCAAGGGCGAGATCGTCGAGCTGGTGCGCGCCGCCGCCGATTCCGGCAAGGGCGTGATCGTCATGTCGTCGGAACTGGCGGAGCTGCTCTCGCTCAGTGATCGGATCCTGGTAATGAGCGGCGGGCGCGTGGTGCGCGCCATCGACCGCATCGAGATCGACGAGTGGTCACCGCCGGACACCGATCCGGTCGATCGGATCTCGCTGGCCGAACGCGGACTGCAGCACGCGATCCAGGAGTCGCAACGTGATGGCTGAGATCGTCAAGGGCGCACCGACGGGTCCGGCGCGGCGGCGTGCGCTGCCGCCGGACTGGCGGCAATACGTGGTCTATGTCGGCTTCGTGGTCATCTTCGTCGTGTTCGCGGTCACGCTCCGCGACACCGGCTTCCTGGACCCCAACAACCTGCTCAACATCGTGCGCCAGACCACCATGATCGCGGTGATGGCGGTGGCGATGACGTTCGTGCTGTCGGCGGGGGAGATCGATCTGTCGGTCGGGGCGGTAGCCGGCCTCGCCTCGGTGACGACGGCCATGGCGATCGCCGCGGGCGGCCCCGTCGTGGGCGTCCTGGCCGGCCTGGCGACCGGGCTGCTCGTCGGCCTGATCAATGGCGGCCTGACGACGCGCATCGGCATGCCATCCTTCCTGGTGACGCTGGCAACGCTCGGCATCGCGCGCGGCACGGCGATGTGGATCAGCCAGACCGCCGCCATCCCGGTCCTGTCACGCGGCTTCAACTTCACCTTCGGCTCGGGCAATCTGGGGCCGGTGCCGGTGCTGCTGGTATGGATGGCCGTGTTCGCGGTGGCCGGACACATCCTGCTGCGTCGCACCGGTTTCGGACGCAAGGTGCTGGCCAGCGGCGGCGGCGAGGTGGCGGCACGCTACAGCGGCGTCGATACGGCGGGCATCAAGCTGCGGGTGCTGCTGCTCTCGTCGCTGGCGGCGGCGGTGGCCGGCATGCTGTACGCGGGCCGGCTGCACTCCGGCCGCTTCCAGCTCGGCGAGGGCGACGAACTCTCCGTCATCGCCGCGGCGGTGCTGGGTGGCACCAGCCTGTTTGGCGGGGTCGGCACGGTCATCGGCACCATCGTCGGCGCTCTGATGATCGGCCTGATCAACAATGGGCTGATCCTCCTCGGCCTGGATTTCAGCCAGCAGTTGATCGCACGCGGTGTCATCATCATCCTGGCAGTGGCCATCGGACGGCAGAAATAGGCATCCCGTTGGCGGCCGGTGCTCGACGCCACGGATGATCGCTCTTTTTTCGCGCACCACATCCGGCAAGCTTGTCGGTGATCACGACGCGGGGCGGACGCATCTGCCGCTTTAGGCCCTGTTATAGCCTGAATGCGGCACCTACATCTGGCGCATGATGGAGAATGCGGGATTTGGGGTTTTGACGGATGCGCAGTGGGAGCGGTTGGGACCGCTGATCGAGGCGGTTCGTCCCCCT
>JAJZNE010000186.1 GCA_021847995.1 Pseudomonadota bacterium
AGTTTGCACCACGCCAGGGCGAGCCAGGGCGCCACCAGCCCCAGCCGCAGCCCCTCGGCGGCGAGGGCTTTGGCGACGCCTTCCACGAGGGTGGCGAAGCGTTCGGCCGGGGGGCGGGGAGTGCGGTTGTTCACGGGCGCGGTTATAATTGATAACGGAGCGCCGGGGCAAGGAGAAAATGCGGACCGGGTTGCATCGGCGTACCGCACCTCTCGCGCGGGCCGCGAGGCCGCGGTTCGGCATGCCAGGGTGGGGATCTGATCAACCCTGTGCGGACGCGGATTTCTCTGCAAGGGGTGGATGGGCAGAGACGTCCAAACCGGGCTCCCTCCGTTCAGCCCGAGAGCATTGCACAGTCTTGTGTTAATGCCTGGCCGGGATAATAATACCGGTCTCATGAAAGACTGCCGCGAAATTGACAATGGCAATGTTTGCAAACGGACAATACTTCTCTGAACGGGCGCGAATAGGTGCCTGGCGCTGATCTGCCCCGCCGTTCGCCACGCAAGCGGTGGCGTCCGTCGCTGCTGGACGCGGGGATGGGCACGCTCGGCCTTACGGTGATGCTGGCCGTCGCCACGGTGAAGCTGTCGCCGGGCGACCAGGCGGTGTTCGCCGGCCTGTCGATGCTGGTCTTTCTTGTCGCGAACCGGCTGCCGGGGCGGGGGGTGACGCATTTCCTGATCGCGCTCTCGCTCGCCGTTTCGCTGCGCTATATCGTCTGGCGCATCACCGAGACGCTGCGCTTCGCCTCCTGGCCGGAATTCGTCCTCGGCAGCGTTCTCGTGCTGGCGGAGCTTTATGCGATCGTGGTGCTGGTGCTCGGCTATGCGCAGACCACCTGGCCGCTGGAACGCAAGCCGCTGCCGCTGCCCGACGATCCGGCGGCGTGGCCGACGGTGGATGTGTTCATCCCGAGCTACAACGAACCGCTCTCCCTGGTCCGCGCGACCGTGCTCGGTGCGCTGGCGATGGACTGGCCGCGCGACAAGCTGCGCGTGCATATCCTCGATGACGGGCGGCGCGCCGATTTCCGCGCATTCGCCGCCCAGGTCGGCTGTTCCTACCTGACCCGCGCCGACAACGCGCATGCCAAGGCCGGCAATCTGAATGCGGCGATGAAGGTCACCGACGGCGCGTTCATCGCCGTGTTCGACTGCGACCACATCCCGACGCGCGGCTTCCTGCAATTCACGCTCGGCTGGCTGGTCGCGGACGACAACATCGCGATGGTGCAGACCCCGCATCATTTCTATTCGCCCGATCCGTTCCAGCGCAACCTCGCCGCCGGCACGCGCGTCCCGGCCGAAGGCAACCTGTTCTATGGCCTGATCCAGGACGGCAACGATTTCTGGAACGCCGCCTTTTTCTGCGGCTCCTGCGCCGTGATCCGCCGCCGTGCGCTCGATACGATCGGCGGATTCGCGGTCGAGACCGTCACCGAGGACGCGCACACGATGCTGAAGCTGCATCGGCGCGGCTGGGATTCCGCCTATCTGCGCCTGCCGCTCGCCGCCGGTCTCGCCACCGAACGGCTGGCGCTGCACATCGGCCAGCGCATGCGCTGGGCGCGCGGGATGCTGCAAATCCTGCGCACCGACTGTCCGCTGTTCGGCCCCGGCCTGTCGTTCGGGCAGCGGCTCTGCTACCTCCAGGCGACCGGGCATTTCCTGTTCGCCATCCCGCGCCTCGTGTTCCTGACTGCGCCGCTCGCCTTCCTGCTGCTCGGGCAGAACGTGATCGCCGCCTCGCCGCTCGCCATCACCGCCTATGCGCTGCCGCACATCTTCCATTCGGTCGCCACCAACGCGCGGCTGCAACGCAACTGGCGCCATTCCTTCTGGAGCGAAATCTACGAGACGGTGCTGGCGCTGTTCCTGGTTCGCCTGACCGTGGTCACGCTGCTGTCCCCGCGCCGCGGCAAGTTCAACGTCACCGCCAAGGGCGGATTGCTGGACGGCGGGTTCTTCGATCTGCGCGCGGTCTATCCGAACATCATCCTGGCCCTGCTGTTGTTCGGCGGCATCATGCGCGGCGCCATCGGCATGGCGCTGGTGGATACCTCGACGCTCGCCTTCCAGGCGTTCGCGCTCAACTGCATCTGGGCGACGCTCAGCCTGCTGATCGTGATGGCGGCGCTGGCGGTGGGGCGGGAGACGCGGCAGGTGCGGGTGCGTGCCCGCGTCGCCGCCGAACTCGCGGTGCGGCTGCGCCTGCCCGACGGGCACGAGGTGGCGGCCATGACGCGCGATCTGTCGCAGGGCGGCGCACGGCTCATCACCGATGCCGCGCTCGACGGCATGGAGGGGGCGCCGATCCGCGTGCAGGTGCCGCTCGCCGCCGAGACGCTCGATCTGCCGGCGCAGATCCGCCGCCGTGACGGCACCGCGCTGCAAATCCGCTGGGAGCCGGCGACGCTGGCCGAGGAGGCGGCGGTGGTGCGGGCCGTGTTCAGCCGTGCCGATGCCTGGACCAGCTGGGCCGATTATCCGCCGGACCGGCCGCTGGTGAGCCTGTGGCGGGTGCTGGTGTCGATCCGCTTCCTGTTCAGGGCGCGCAGCAGGGCTGCTGCCGGCCGGCCGCACGCCGCGCCGGCGCCCGCCCGGCC
>JAJZNE010000080.1 GCA_021847995.1 Pseudomonadota bacterium
TCGGTGGTGGCGCTCGCCGGCCTGGTCGCGGGGGCACTGAACAAGGGATCGTCGGCCAACAGCCTGTCGCTCGACGATGCCGTCGCGAACGGCTACCCGCTGCTGGTCTCGATCGGTGCCGCGGCACTGACCGGCCTTGCCGCCGGCGCGATCCAGGGTCTTGCCATCACCACGCTCGACGTGCCGCCGTTCGTGGTGACGCTGGGCGGGCTTTCGGCATTTCGTGGGCTGGCGCTGCTGTATTCGGGCGGCGGACCGATCAGCAGTTTCGACGACGCCTACCGGTTCTGGGGCCAGGGCAAGCTGGGGCCGGTGCCGGTGCCGGTGATCGTGTTCCTGGCCGCGGCGGTACTGTGCCACATCGTGCTGCGCCACACACGCTATGGCCGGCATGTCTATGCCGTCGGCGGCAATGCCGAGGCGGCGCGGCTGTCGGGGCTGAACGTCCGGGCGCTGACGCTCAGTGTCTATGTCATCGTCGGTCTGTTCGCCGGCATTGCCGGCTTCGTGCTGTCCTCCCGCCTCAACTCGGCGGAGGCGGTGGCCGGCATCGGCTACGAGCTGACCGTGATCGCGAGCGTGGTGATCGGCGGCACCAGCCTGTTCGGCGGCATCGGCAGCGTCGCCGGAACGGTGATCGGGGCGGTGCTGATCGGCGTGCTGATCAACGGTCTCGTGCTGATGAACGTCTCGCCCTATGTGCAGCAGATCATCATCGGCGTGATCATCGTCCTCGCGGTCGCGTTCGACCGCTTCGTCAAGGCACGGCGGCGGTAGCGGAATCCGGCGCCGCCCCCTGCGCCGCCAGACGCTCAACCGCGCGGCGCGGCAGCGGGTCGAGCCTGGCGGCGTCCGATTGCAGCCGCGCGACGATGGTTGCCCGCATCCGCGGTGTCCAGAACTTGCGCAGATGCTCGGCGATCGCCGGGACCGCCCGCTCCTCCCCCTGGGCGGCGAAGAACTTGCCGATCTGGTTCGCCATATAGTCCAGCTTTTCGTCATGCGACATGCGCGCGGGCCTCTGTCATGATCCGTTCGGCGCCACAGAACACCTCGAACCCGTCGCGCCTTGCGACGGCCACGAGCGTCATCCCTGCCGCCTCCGCCAGCCGCACCGCGTGCGCGGTCGGCGCGGAGACCGCGACCAGCACCGGCGCGCCGATCATCGCCGCCTTCTGCACCATTTCGATCGACACGCGGCTGCTCAGCAGCACCATCCCGTCAGCGGCGCGCTGCCCGCCGCGGGCGAGCGCACCGGCGAGCTTGTCGAGCGCGTTGTGCCGTCCGACATCCTCGCGCAGCGCGACGATGCCCCTGGCCGCTGTCCAGAACGCGGCGGCATGCACCGCGTGGGTCATCGCATTCAGCCGCTGGAGGGGTTCCATGGCGCGGAGCGCCGAAGCGATCGCGTCGGCGGTGACATCGCCGCCCGCCGGCACCGCAGGCGGCTGCCGTACCGCCTCCGCCAGGCTGTCGAGGCCGCAGAGACCGCAGCCGGTCGGGCCGGCCAGTCGCCGGCGGCGGCGGGTCAGCGCGGCGAGCCGCGGGGCGGCGAGTTCCATGCGCAGTTCGATGCCCTGGCCATGTTCCAGCACCTCGAGGGCCGCGATCTCACCGGCATCGGCGACGATGCCTTCGGTGAGCGCGAAGCCTACGGCGAAATCTTCGAGATCCGCCGGCGTGCCCATCATCACCGCATAGGTTTCGCGGTGGAAGGTGAGCGCGAGCGGCGCTTCCTCGGGGATTTCACGCGCGACCGACGCCACCTTCATGCCGTGGCGCCAGACGGCGGGCAGCGTGCGGCGATGGGCCGGGCCGGTCACGCGCGGGGCATTCAATCCGCCGCCTCCGCCAGGATGCGCCGGCTCTGCCGCGCCTGTTCCTCATAGCGCGTCTGCCATTCCGTCGGACCGTTGGATGGCGTCACCTGCACCGCCGTCACCTTGTATTCCGGGCAGTTGGTCGCCCAGTCGGAAAACTCCGTGGTGACGACGTTGGCCTGCGTCATCGGATGATGGAAGGTGGTGTACACCACCCCCGGCGCCACCCGGTCCGTCACCTGCGCGCGCAGCGTCGTCTCCCCGGCCCGGCTGGACAGCCGCACCCAGTCGCCGCTGCGCACGCCGCGCGCTTCTGCATCCGCCGGGTGGATTTCCAGCCGGTCCTCCTCATGCCACAGCACGTTGTTGGTGCGCCGCGTCTGCGCCCCGACATTGTACTGCGACAGGATGCGCCCGGTGGTCAGCAGCAGCGGGAAGCGGCGCGTGCTGCGCTCGTCGGTCGGCTGGTATTCGGTAAGCATGAACTGGCCGGCACCGCGCACGAACCGCTCGGTGTGCATGATCGGCGTACCCTCCGGCACCGTCTCGTTGCACGGCCACTGCACGGAGCCGAGCGCATCGAGTTTCGCGAACGAGACGCCGGCGAAGGTCGGCGTCAGCCGCGCGATCTCGTCCATGATCTCGGAGGGATCGCGATAGTCCATCGCGAGCCCCATCGCGCGCGCGATCTCGATCGTCACCTCCCAGTCCGCCATGCCGGCGCGCGGCGCCATCACCCGGCGGATGCGCTGGATGCGCCGTTCGGCATTGGTGAAGGTGCCGTCGCGTTCCAGGAAGGTCGAGCCGGGCAGGAAGACATGCGCGTAGTTGGCGGTCTCGTTGAGGAACAAATCCTGCACCACGACGCACTCCATCGCCGCGAGGCCGGCCGCCACATGGTGCGTGTCGGGATCGGATTGCAGGATGTCCTCGCCCTGCACGTAAAGACCCTTGAAGCGGCCACCGACCGCCTCGTCGAGCATGTTGGGGATACGCAGCCCCGGCTCCTGCTCCAGCGTACGGCCCCAGGCCGCCTCGAAGCTCGCCCGCACGGCGTCGTCGCCGACATGCCGGTAGCCGGTGAATTCGTGCGGGAAGCTGCCCATGTCGCAGGAGCCCTGCACGTTGTTCTGCCCGCGCAGAGGATTCACCCCGACACCGCGGCGGCCGATATTGCCCGTCGCCATGGCAAGATTGGCGATCGCCATCACCGTCGTCGTGCCCTGGCTGTGCTCCGTCACGCCAAGGCCGTAATAGATCGCGGCATTGCCGCCGGTGGCATAGAGCCGCGCCGCGTCGATGATCGTCTGCGCCGGCACGCCGGAGGCCTTCTCCGCCTCGGCCGGGCCGTTGCGCGGCTCGGCGATGAACTCTGCCCACGCGCCGAAGGAGGCCAGGTCGCAGCGTTCGCGCACGAACGCCTCATTCACCAGGCCCTCGGTGACGATGACATGCGCCATCGCGTTCAGCACTGCAACATTGCTGCCCGGCCGCAGCGGCAGATGATACTGTGCCTCGACATGCGGGGAACGCACGAGGTCGATGCGGCGCGGATCGATCACGATCAGCCGCGCACCGGCGCGCAGCCGCCGCTTCATGCGCGAGCCGAACACCGGGTGCGCGTCGGTCGGGTTGGCGCCGACGATCATCACCACGTCGGTATCCTCGATCGAGTCGAAGTCCTGCGTGCCGGCCGACGTGCCGAAAGTGGCATTCAGCCCGTAGCCGGTCGGGGAATGGCACACGCGCGCGCAGGTATCGACATTGTTGTTGCCGAACCCGGCGCGCACCAGCTTCTGCACCAGATAGGTCTCTTCGTTGGTGCAGCGCGAGGAGGTGATGCCGCCGATGGCGTCGCGGCCATATTGCCGCTGGATGCGCCGGAACTCATCGGCGACGCGGCCGATCGCTTCCTGCCAGGTGGTGACGCGCCACGGATCGGTGGTCTTCTCGCGCACCATCGGCG
Organism: Pseudomonadota bacterium; assembly: GCA_021847995.1. Classification (GTDB taxonomy): domain Bacteria; phylum Pseudomonadota; class Alphaproteobacteria; order Acetobacterales; family Acetobacteraceae; genus JAFKFJ01. The sequence goes on from JAJZNE010000080.1 coordinate 3,787, forward strand.
TCAGGATGCGTTCCCTGTGCATGGCATAGCCCCAGGCGAAGCGGCCCTTGACGCAACTATGGCCGTGGTTCGCGCGGCCGTCCTTCCACGGCACCATGCGCACCACCTCCTCGCCGCGCATTTCCGCCTTGAAGGTGCAGCCGACACCGCAATAGGCGCAGGTGGTGACGATCGAATGCTCCGGCTGGCCGGTCGCCACAACGGACTTCTCGATCAGCGTGGCCGTCGGGCAGGCCTGCACGCAGGCGCCGCAGGAGACGCATTCCGATTCGAAGAACGGCTCGGCCGCGCCAGCCGCAACCTTGGAGGCGAAGCCGCGCCCGTCGATGGTCAGCGCGAAGGTGCCCTGCACCTCTTCGCAGGCGCGCACGCAGCGCGAGCAGACGATGCACTTCGCCGGATCGAACTGGAAATAGGGGTTGGAGACGTCCTTCGCCGCCGCGAAGTGATTGGCGCCGCCATAGCCGTAGCGCACTTCCCGCAGCCCGACCGCACCCGCCATGTCCTGCAGTTCGCAGTCGCCGTTGGCGGCACAGGTGAGGCAGTCGAGCGGATGGTCCGAGATGTAGAGTTCCATCACCCCGCGCCGCAACTGCGCCAGCCGCGGCGTCTGCGTGCGCACCGTTATTCCGGGTGCGACCGGCGTGGTGCAGCTTGCCGGGGTACCGGGCCGTCCCTCGATCTCCACCAGACAGAGCCGGCAGGAGCCGAAGGAGTTGAGCGAATCTGTCGCGCACAGCTTCGGGATCTGCGTGCCCATCTGCATCGCCGCGTGCATGATGGAGGTGCCCGCGGGCACCGTCACCTGTTGGCCGTCGATGGTCAGCGTGACGACATCGCTGCTGGCGGACGCCGGCGTGCCGTAGTCGATTTCCTTGATCAGGGCCATCGTACCGCTCCTGTCATGCCGCCGCGGCGTGGAGCGGCGGACCGGCGAAATCCTCGGGGAAGTGGGTCAGCGCACTGATCACCGGGTACGGCGTGAAGCCGCCCAGCGCACACAGCGAGCCGAACTTCATCGTCTCACACAGATCGACCAGCAATGCCCGGTTGGCGGCGACATGTTCGCCGCGCATGATGCGCGCCATCACCTCGACACCGCGCGTCGAGCCCAGGCGGCAGGGCGTGCATTTGCCGCACGATTCGATGGCGCAGAACTCCATCGCGAAGCGTGCCTGTTCGGCCATATCGACGGTGTCGTCGAACACCACCACGCCGCCGTGGCCGATCAGCCCGTCGGCGGCGGCGAAGGCCTCGTAGTCGAACGGCGTGGCGAACAGCGCGCGCGGAAAATAGGCGCCGAGCGGGCCGCCCACCTGCACCGCCCGCACCTTCCGCCCGCTCGCCGTGCCGCCGCCGATGTCATCGACCAGTTCGCCCAGCGTGACGCCGAACGCCGCCTCGAAAAGTCCGCCGTGCCTGACGTTGCCGGCCAACTGGATCGGCATGGTACCGCGCGAGCGGCCCATGCCGAGATCGCGGTAGCGTGCCGCGCCCTCGGCCAGGATCACCGGCACGGTGGCGAGCGAGATCACGTTGTTGATCACGGTCGGCTGGCCGAACAGACCGACATGGGCGGGCAGCGGCGGCTTCGCGCGCACCTGGCCACGCCTGCCCTCGATGCTGTCGAGCAGCGCGGTTTCCTCGCCGCAGACATAGGCACCGGCGCCAACGCGCACCTCAATGTCGAAGGCGAAGCCGCTGTCGGCGATGTTCGTGCCAAGCCAGCCGGTCGCCCGGGCGATGGCGATGGCATCGTTGAGGGCGGCTATCGCGTGCGGGTATTCCGAGCGGACATAGATATAGCCCCGTGTCGCGCCGACCGCGAAGCCGGCGATGGTCATGCCTTCGATCAGGACGAAGGGGTCGCCCTCCATGATCATGCGGTCGGAGAAAGTGCCGGAATCGCCCTCGTCGGCATTGCAGACGATGAATTTCGGCGCACCGGGGGCAGCGGCGACGGTGCGCCACTTGATCCCGGTCGGGAACCCCGCGCCGCCGCGCCCGCGCAGGCCGGACTGCACCACCTCCTCCAGCGTCGCCGCCGGGCCGAGCGAGACGGCGCGCGCAAGCCCCGCATAGCCGCCATGCGCCCGGTAATCATCAAGACAGCGCGGATCGACGATGCCGCAGCGCGCGAAGGTCAGGCGCGTCTGGCGCCTGAGGAACGGCAGTTCCTCCGGCCGGCCGAGCCGCAGCGGATGGGCGCCGCCGTCGCGCAGCCCGGCGGCCAGCAGCCCCGGTACGTCGGCCGCCGTCACCGGCCCATAGCCGATGCGCCCCGCCGGCGTCTGCACCTCGATCAGCGGTTCCAGCCAGAACAGGCCGCGCGACCCGGTGCGCACGAGCGACAGGTCCGGCGCCTCCCGCAGCAGCGCCGCCGCCACCTCGTCGGCCCCGACCGCGACGGCGGCGGCATCGCCGGGGACGAAGATGCGCCCGGTCATGTCAGGCCGTCCAGCAGCAGGTCGAGCCGCCCCGGCGTCAGCCGCCCATGCACCGCCCCATCCAGCATCGCCGACGGCGCGGTCGCGCACAGGCCGAGGCAATACACCGCCTCCAGCGTCACCCGCCCGTCCGCCGTCGTCTCCCCCATGCCGATGCCGAGTTGCTCGCACGCCTGCGCCGCGAGGCTGCGGCATCCCATCGCCTGGCACGCCTCCGCCTGGCACAGCTTGAGGACATGCCGGCCGGGCAGCGAGCGGCGGTAATCATGGTAGAAGCTGACCACGCCATGAACCTCGGCGCGGCTCAGATTGAGCGCCTCCGCCACCGGCCGGATCGCCTGGTCGGGGATGCAGCCGAACACCTCCTGCAACTCGTGCAGAAGCGGCAGCAGGGGCCCCGGCCTGGCGCGGTGGCGGTCGATCACCTCAGCGGCGCGCTCGGCGCTCCACGGTTCGGGTGCGAGCATTTTTCCTCCGGATATTCCAACCACATGCACCCGGGCCGCCGGTCAATCAACCGGCGCGGCACCATCGCGCGATCGGCTTTCCCGATCACGCCCCGCCAGCAGGAAAGCACCGTGCAGCCGCGATCAGGGCGGCGGACAGCACCGGCAGCGGCTCGCGCTGCGGCACGACGAGGCCGACGGCGTTCGCCACTGCCGGTTCCTCCAGTGCCAGCGCTTCCACCCCAGGCGCCAGCGCCAGCGTCTCCATCCATTGCACCGGCAGGATGCTGGCCCATGCGCCGGTGCGCAGGTGTGACAGCAGGGCGACCATCGAATCCGATTCGATCATCACCGCCGGCCGGACGCCGGCGGCGCGTAGGGCGCGGTCGATGATGCGGCGGTTCTGCATGTCCGGCGTCAGCAGCGCGAGCCGCACCTCCGCCAGTTCCGCCCAGCGCACCGCGTGCCGTCCGGCAAAGGGTCCGCCCGCCCGGCAGATCAGGCAGAATCGTTCCCGATACAGCGGCACCGTCACCATGCGGCCGAGCGGCTCGTTGTCGAGATAGGTGACGCCGGCATCGGCCTCCAGGTTCTCGAGCAGCGACAGCACTTCGTCGGAGGTGCGTGACAGCACCACCAGCCCGACCTGCGGATGCTGCAATGCGAACGGCGCCGTGAGCTCGGTCAGGATCGGCATGGAGGTGGGAATCGCGGCGAGGCGCAATTGGCCGCTGAGCGCCGAGTGCAGGGCGGCGATCTCCTGGCGCATGGCGCGGGCGTCGCCGACGATGCGGCGCGCCCAGTCCAAAGTTCGCTCCCCGGCGGCGGTGAAGCCGCGGAAGCGGCTGCCGCGCTCGACCAGCAGGATGCCGAGGCTTTCCTCCAACTGCTTGATACCGGCCGAGAAGGTCGGCTGGGTGGTGCCGCAGGCGGCGGCGGCGCGGCCGAAATGCCGTGCTTCCGCCAGTGCCAGAAGATACTCCAGCTTGTCGATCACCGTTGCGTCCTACGCGCGCGCGGCCCGTCGCACAACATGCTACCGTCGGTTGGCCTGACAGAACAGAGCGAGGGAGCGAACTGGCATGGATATCTATTCGGGTCCGGTGTTTGATATGGCCCGCACGCAGTTCCACCGCATCGCCGATCATCTGGAGATTCCCGCGGATGCCCGCGACCGGCTGCTCTATCCCAAGCGGGCCGTGGCCGTCGCCTGCCCGATCCACTGCGATGACGGCTCGCTCAGGGTGTTCCAGGGTTTCCGGGTGCAGCACCATCTGACGCTCGGCCCGACCAAGGGCGGCACGCGCTTCGCCCTCAGCGTCGATATCGGCGAGGTGGCGGCGCTGGCGGTGTGGATGAGCTGGAAATGCGCCCTGGCCGGCCTGCCCTATGGCGGCGCCAAGGGCGGTGTCACCGTCGATCCCTACGCGCTGTCGCCGCGCGAGCTGGAGGCGCTGTCGCGCCGCTACATGCAGGAGATGATCCCCTTCGTCGGCCCGCACACCGACGTGATGGCGCCCGACATGGGCACCAACGAGCAGGTGATGGCCTGGTTCATGGACACCTATTCCATGTATCAGGGCCAGACCGTGACCGAGATCGTCACCGGCAAGCCGGTGGCGACCGGCGGCACCCTGGGCCGGCGGGAGGCGACGGGACGCGGCGTCGCCTACCTGATCGAACGGGCGCTGGAGCGGCTCGACCTGCCGATGACGGGTGCCACCGCCATCATCCAGGGCTTCGGCAATGTCGGCTCGGTCACCGCCGCCACGCTCGCCTCGCGCGGGGCGCGCATCATCGGCGTATCGGACCATACCGCCTGCTGGTTCGACCCGCGCGGCCTCGATGTGCCCGCCCTGATGCGCCATGTCGCGGCAACCGGCAAGCTCGCCGGCTTCTCCAACCAGATGGCATTCGATCCGGCCGAGTTGCTGGCGCAGCCATGCGATATCCTGGTGCCGGCGGCGGTCGAGCGGGTGATCGACGGGGCGATGGCGGCGCGCCTGCAATGCCGGGTGCTGGCCGAGGCGGCGAACGGCCCGACGACGCCGGATGCCGATGCGGTGCTGGAGCAGCGCCAGGAAATCTTCGTCATCCCCGACATCCTCTGCAACGCCGGCGGCGTCATCGTCAGCTATTTCGAATGGGTCCAGGATTTGCAGCAGTTCTTCTGGGACGAGGCGGAGGTCAACGACCGCCTCTATCGTGTGCTGCAACGCGCCTTCGTGCAGGTGATGGAGCGCGCCGCGCGCGACCGCATCTCCCACCGCACCGCGGCGATGGCGATCGGCGTCGCCAAGGTGCGCGACGCCAAGGACACGCGGGGCCTGTTCCCATAGGCCTGTTCCCATAGGATCGGCCGGCCTCTATCCTGTGCCGGACTGCCAGGGAGGAAGCGTCCGATTCGCGCCGCCGCGCTGCCGGGATGGCCGGGGACGAGCCTGCGGCGCCTGCGCGCGCCGCGGCTGACGGGCAGCCTTGCCGGTGCCGCCTTCATTGCGCCGGCGCTGGCGGTGCTGGCGGCGATGGACGCGGTGCCGCTGCTGTGGTCGCTCGGCATCAGCTTCTTCCGCTTCCGCGCCGACCGCCCGCACACGCCGCCACGCTTCGTCGGCCTCGCCAACTACGTCTTCGACGTGCTGAACGAGGATACCTGGGAGCATCTGCAGAACACCGCCGTGCTGATGGGGGCGAGCGTGCTGGTGCAGGTGATCGTCGGCAGCCTGCTGGCACTGCTGTTCTACCGCCCCTTCCCCGGCCGCCGCTTCGTGCTGCTGCTGGTGCTGACGCCGATGCTGCTGTCCACCGTCGCCGTGGGCACGTTCTTCAACTTCTTCTACGACCCGACCTTCGGCCTGATCAGCGCGCTGCTGCGCCCGCTGACCGGGCACCCGTTCGTGCCGCTCGCCACCCCGGTTTCGGCGATGGCCAGTCTTGTGGTCGCCGATGCCTGGATGTGGTCGCCCTTCGTCATGCTGATGCTGCTCGCGGGGCTGGAGGGAATTCCGGCATCCCTGCTGGAAGCGGCGGAGATCGACCGCGCCGGGACGTGGCGGCGCTTTCGCACCGTCATCCTGCCGTCGCTGCGCGGCGTGCTGCTGCTCGCCGTGCTGTTCCGCCTGATCGAGAGCTTCAACCAATTCGATCTGGTCTACACCATCACCAATGGCGGCCCCGGCACATCGACCGAGACGCTGTCCACCGAGATCTACGACCGCGCCTTCGTGCTGTTCGAGACCAGCCGTGCCTCGGCGCTGGCCAATCTCGGCGCGTTCGTCATCATCGTGCTGGTGCGCCTCTATTTCCAGGCGCTGCGCGAATCCGACCCGGCGCAGGCGGCGGCCTGGGCGGATGCGCGTGCGGCACGGCGCGGGCCGCGTGCCGTGCCGGTGCTGTCGCGCCGGACACAGGCGGCGCTGGCCGGCCTCGTCATGCCGCTGGCGGCGCTGGTTCTGGTCGGTGTGCCGGCGTGGCTGCGCCATGCGCGCGTCTTCCCGCGCCTGCTCGTCATCCCGCCCGCGCCCGGAACCGCCGCTGCGGTGCAGGGCTGGGCCGATCTGCGGACGGTCCCGGCCGCGCGCGGCGCGGCGGCGGCGCTGACGGTACCGGTTGCCGCCGTGCTGTTCGAAAGCGACGGGCCGCGCGTCTGGGTGGTCGGCACGGACGGGGTGCCCGCCCCGCGCGCGGTGCGCCTCGGCCACATCGACGCCGGCATGGCGGAGATCCTCGGCGGGTTGCAGGAGGGCGAGAGCGTGGTGACGCACGGGGCACCGTTCCTCGACCGCGCCTGGAAGGGATACTGAGGGGCGATGCGTGCGCTGCATGCGCTGACCGCTTTGGCGCTGCGCCGTCCCGGCCTGATGCTCGCCCTGTTCGCCGCGGTGCTGGCCGGCGGCGCGGTCGCGTTCACGCGGCTCGACATCGAGGCGTATCCCGACCCGGTGCCGCCGCTGGTCGATATCATCGCGCAAAGTCCCGGACAGTCGGCCGAGGATGTCGAACGTGCCGTCACCATCCCGCTCGAACAGGCCTTCGCGGGGCTCGCGCATCTGTCGGCCGTGCGCAGCATCTCGCTGTTCGGCCTCGCCGACGTGAAGCTGCAATTCACCTACGCGGTCAGCCATGAACAGGCCGAACAGGCGGCGCTGAACGTGCTGTCGCAGATCGGCGGGCTGCCGGCGGGTGTCACGCCGGCGATCTCGCCGGAAAGCCCGATCGGCGAAATCTACCGCTATCGGCTGGTCGGGCCGCCCGGGATGCCGGTCGCCGACCTGAAGGCGTTGCAGGACGACGTGCTGCAACCGCGCTTCAAGGCCATTCCAGGCGTCATCGACGTGATCGGCTGGGGCGGGCCGACGCGGGCCTGGATCGCCGCCGTTGATCCGGCGAAGCTGAACGCCGCCGGCATCACGCTGCCGCAGGTGGTGCAGACCCTCGGCGCGAGCAATCAGACCGTCGGCGGCGGCAGCATCGGATTCGGCGAACAGGCGGCGGTGGTGCGTGGCAGCGCCCTGATCCGCTCACCCGACGATGCGGCGGCAACGCTGCTCGGCGTCGTCAACGGCGCGCCGGTGCGGCTCGGGGATGTCGCGCGCGTGCAGCCGGGCGAACTGCCGCGCCTCGGCATCGCCGGGCAGGACGGCGACGACGACATCGTGCAGGGCATCGTGCTGATGCGCCGCGGCGCGCACAGCCTGCCGGTGATCCGTGCGGTGCAGGCGGAGGTGGCACGGATCGCGGCCGGCGGCGTGCTGCCGGCGGGCGTGCGTCTCGTGCCGCTCTATGACCGGGCGGCACTGGTCGCGCTGACCACGCATACGGTGCTGACCAATCTGCTGTTCGGCATCTTTCTGATCTTCGCCGTGCAGTTGCTGTTCCTCGGCGATCTCGCCAGTGCCGTTGCCGTCGCCGCCACCGTGCCGTTCGCGCTTGCCATCGCCGTGATCCTGCTGGTGCTGCGCGGCGAGCAGGCGAACCTGCTGTCGGTCGGCGCGGTCGATTTCGGCCTGGTGGTCGATGCCACCGTGATCGTGGTGGAAAACGCCGTTCGTCATCTGCGGCGGCGCGCAGCGGCGCCGGCGGGGCGCGACACCGTGGTGCTGCGTGCCTTCGACGAGGTGGGGCGCACGGTGCTGGTCGCGGCGGTGGTGATCTTCGCGAGCTTCGTGCCGCTGTTCACGCTTTCCGGCGTCGAGGGCCACATCTTCGCGCCGATGGCGCGCACCTATGCCTATGCCATCGCGGGCGGCCTGATCGCGACCTTCACCGTCACCCCGGCATTGTCGGTGCTGCTGCTGCGCAGCGATCGCCCGGCGCAGGAAACGGCGGCGATGCGCGCCATCCGCCGCCTTTACCGTCCGCTGCTCGATTTCGTGCTGGCGAACGCGACGCTCGCGCTCGGCGCGGCGGCGTGGCTCGCCACACTGGCCGTCGCCGCGGCATGGTCGCTCGGCGTGGAATTCCTGCCGCATCTGGAGGAACGCAACCTCTGGATCCGCGCGACGCTGCCGCAGTCCATCGCACTCGCCGACGGCGATGCCGTGGTGCGGCAGATGCGGGCGGTGATCCGCCAGGCGCCGGAGGTGGTCACCGTCGTCTCCCAGCAGGGGCGGCCGGATGACGGCACCGATGCGACCGGTGCGTTCAATGCGGAGTTCTACGTACCCCTGCGCCCGCGCGCGCAATGGCGCCGCGGCATCTGGACGCGCGACGAACTCGCGGGGCGCATCGAGGACGATCTGCGCGGCGCGTTCCCCGGCGTGTCCTTCAACTTCTCCCAGTATATCGAGGACAACGTGGAGGAGGCCGCGTCGGGCGTGAAGGGCGAGAACGCGGTCAAGCTGTTCGGCCCCGACCTCGCCACGCTGGAGCAGGCGGCGGTGCAGGTGCGCGAGGCGATGCGGCCGGTCTTCGGCATCCGCGATCTCGCCATCTTCAACGCGCTCGGGCAGCTCACGCTCGACATCACCGCCGACCGCGCCGGCGCCGCCCGCCGCGGCATCGCCCCGGCCGACATCACGGCGGCGGTGCAGATCGGTATCGGCGGGCAGGTGGCCGGCATTGTCAGCGAGAACGGCGGCGACCATCCGACGCCGATCATCGTGCGACTGGTCGATGCGGCGCGGGCCGATATCGACGCGATCGGCAGAATTCCCTTGCCCTCGGCGCTCGGCAGCGGTGCCGTGGCGCTGCGCGAGGTCGCGCGCATCACGCTCGCCGACGGACCGGCGTTCATCTACCGCGAGAACGGAGAGCGCTACGTGCCGCTGAAATTCAGTGTCCGCCTGCGTCCCCTCGGCAACGCGGTGCGGGAGGCGCAGCGTCGGGTCGCCGCTCTGCACCTGCCGCCGGGCGTACGGCTGCAATGGGTCGGCGAATACGGCGATCTGCAACAGGCGCTGCGGCGGCTCGCCGTCATCGTGCCGGCAAGCCTCGCGCTGATCGTCCTGCTGCTGGCAATGCGGTTCGCGTCGGCCATGGATGTGCTGCTGGCGGCGAGCGTCATGCCGATGGCGCAGGTCGGCGGCCTGTTCGCGCTCGCGCTGACGGGGACGCCGTTCGGCGTGTCCGCCGCGATCGGCTTCGTCGGCCTGTTCGGCGTCGCGGTGATGGAGGGGATGCTGGTGCTCACCACCTTCAATGCCGGCGTGGCGGCTTGCGGCGATCCGGACGCGGCGCTGCGGGAGGCCTGCGCGGTGCGGCTGCGGCCGGTGCTGATGACCTGCTTCGCCGCGGCGGTCGGGCTGCTGCCGGCTTCCGTGTCGCGCGGCATCGGCGCGCAGGTGCAGGCGCCGCTCGCGATCGTCGTCGTCGGCGGCAGCGTGCTGGCGCCGGCGCTGATCCTGCTGCTGCTGCCGCTGCTCATCCGCCGCTTCTCCCGCCATTTCGCGGGGCGCGCGATGGCGGCGGCGCCGCACTGAGAGCCGGCGCAACCGCCGGATGGCGCGGCCCCGCCGGTACGCCCCACACTCCTGCGCGTCAAGCACAGGAGAGACGAATGCCCCGCTTCCGATGCCTGCCGATCGCGACCGCGATCGCCGAGCGGTTCCGCCGCACCGGCGCCGATGACCGCGGCAATGCGGTGCGCACGATGCAGACAGACAAGGGACCCTGCCGACACTGCCTGCACGATGCCGCGCCGGACGAACCGTTGCTGCTCGGGTTCTACGACCTGCCGGCGCCGCGCGGGCTCTATTGGGCGCTCAGCCCGATCTTCGTGCATGCGCACGCCTGCCCGGCCTTCGACCTGGCCGACACGGTGGCGCCGATCATCCGCGGCCGGCTCGTGTCGGTGCGCTCCTACGACGCCGAGGGCATGTGCCTTTATGATCTCGGCGCGGTCTGCGACGGCGATGACGTGGAAGGGCCGCTGTTGCGCGCGCTCGATGACGATCGCGCACGCACCGTCAACATCCACACCGCCAAGCCCGGCTGCCTGCTGTGCCGGGTGGAGCGTATCTGAACGACCGTCGCCCTCAGTTCGCCCGCACCTTCACGTAGCTGCCCGGCGCATCCTCGATCGGCTTGAGCTTGCCGTCGCCGGGCACGCGTGCCTTCACCTGCCGCCTGTCGAGTGCACTCACCCAGCGGTGCCAGTCCGGCCACCACGATCCTGCGATCTCGGTCGCACCGGCAAACCACGCCTCCGGCTCGGGCGGCAGCTCGGTGTTGATCCAGTGGCTGTATTTGCCGCCATCCGGCGGATTGACCACGCCCGCGATGTGTCCGGACGCCGCCAGCACGAAGCGGCTCGGCCCCTTGAGCAACTGCGTGCCACGATAGGTGGCGCGCCAGGGCGCGATATGATCCTCCCGTGTCGAGAGGAAATAGGCCGGCACGTTGATGCGCGTCAGATCGATCGGCGTGCCGGCCAGCGTGATCCCGCCTGGCTCGATCATCCGGTTCTCCTGGTACATGTTGCGCAGATAGAAGCTGTGCATGCGCGCCGGCATGCGCGTTGAATCGCTGTTCCAGTAGAGCAGGTCGAAAGGAAACGGATCGTTGCCGAGCAGGTAGTTGTTCACCACGAACGACCAGATCAGGTCGTTGGCACGCAGCATGTTGAACGTCGTGCCCATCTCGCTGCCTTCGAGAAAGCCACGCTTGTTCATCTTTTCTTCGAGCATCTTCAACTGCTCTTCATCGATGAACACGTTGAGTTCGCCCGATTCGCGGAAGTCCATCAGGGTGACGAAGAATGTGGCGGATTTGATGCGCGTATCGTCATGCGCCGCCATCCATGCCAGGGTGCAGGACAGCAGCGTGCCGCCGAGGCAATAGCCGATGGCGTTGATCTCGCTCTCTCCGGTCGCGGCCTCGATCGCGCTCAGCGACTCGAGCACCCCCTCGGCCATGTAGTCCTCGAAGCCCTTCTCGGCGAGCTGCGCATCGGGGTTCACCCAGCTGACCATGAACACGGTATGGCCCTGCGCCACTGCCCAGCGCACCAGGCTGTTCTTCGGCCGCAGATCGAGGATGTAGAACTTGTTGATCCAGGGCGGGATGATCAGCAGCGGGCGCTTCAGCACCTTGTCCGTCGCCGGCGCATACTGTATCAGCTGGATGAGGTCGTTCTGGAACACCACCTTGCCCGGGGAGACGGCGATGTTCTCGCCGATGCGGAAGGCGTCCGTGTCGGTCATCCTGATGCGCAGCTGGCCCTTGCCGCGTTCGAGGTCGGCGAGCAGGTTGTGCAGCCCGCGCAGCAGGTTCTCGCCGCCGGTCTCGGCGGTCTTGCGCAGCACTTCGGGGTTGGTGAACAGGAAATTGCTCGGGCTCATCGCATCGACGAACTGGCGGGCGTAGAAATCCACCTTCTGCGCGGTGTGCGGATCGAGGCCATCGACGTGGGACACCACGTCCTGGATATAGCGGGCCGACAGCAGATAGGACTGGCGGATGAAGTCGAAGACCTCATTCTCCCGCCACGCCTCGTCCTTGAAACGGCGGTCCTTCGGGTCGGGCGGCACCACCGGCACGCTTTCCATGCCCATCATGCGCCGCGCCGTGCTCTGCCACAGCGCCATATAGTCCTGCCAGAAGCCGATCTGCGCCTGCATCAGCTTCGCCGGATTGGCCATCATCCTGGCCGTCATTTCCAGGAAGGCGCTGCCGATGTTGAGCGGATCGGGGGAGGCGGGACCGCCCTCCTCCGACTGGCGCTTCAGCCATTCGCCGACGATCCGCTGCGAGCGCTCGGCGATGTCGGCCATCGAGCGGCCGACCTCGGCGGGGTCGGGCAGCCGAAAGCTGGTCGCATCCGGCTTCTGCATGTCGGCCATCGCTTCAGTCCTTTCGTCCTCGGGGCGGCGCTGCTAGAAGATGGCGTCGCCCGGCACCGCCGGCAGGGGAAGCCTGACCGCAAACAGGACCACAAACGGGCGCGACGGCAGGGCAGAGGCACCCCGACAGTTGGTCCCGGCACCCGCCCCATCTGTTAGCTGCACCGGCAACCGGGTTCAAGGGCGCGCCCGGCGGCGCTGGGCGGCCCTGCCGGCGCTGCTGGTGGCGCTGATGGGCGGCTGTGCCGCGCCCGAGTCGATCAACCCGGTCGATTGGTGGCACAATCTGGAGGGTGGCGCGATTGCCGATGCCCGGCCGCCGCCGCCGAATGCGGACGCGCCCTATCCAAAGCTCTCCACCGTCCCGGCCAAGCCGGCGCCGCCCGACCCGGCCGCCCTGCAGAAGGCGGCCAATGCGCTGCTCGGCGACCGCGGCGCGGCGCAATATGCCGCCTCCGTCCAGCCGATCCCGTCGCTGCCCCCGCCGGTGCCCCATCCGGCCGCCACGCCGGCTGCCGCGGGCGACGATTCGCAGCCCAACGCCGCCCTGCAGGCCGCCAATGCGCCGCCGCCCGCCGCACCGCCGGCCGCCGGCGCAGCGGCGGCACCGGCGGCGGCACCGGCGGCGG
>JAJZNE010000181.1 GCA_021847995.1 Pseudomonadota bacterium
CTATGGCGTTCGGCGGCACCGACCCGCAGAATGCGCCGCTCGGCCGTGCCGTGATCGGCGGGCTGGCGTTCGCCACCCTGTCCACGCTGTTCTTCGTGCCGGCGGTGTTCAGCGTCGTGCATGGAAGGCGCGGGCACGCGGCGCCGCAGCCTGCCCCTGTTTCGGACTGAGCGACCGCGATCGAACCAACCGAAAAGCTTGCGTAGTCTGAACCTCACGGCGTAGAACAGGAACGATGTCAAACCGCGTCATACTCAGGCAGCGCCGCTCCCGCACGCTGCCGCTGGTCGGGGCAGGTGTGCTGGCGCTTGCGGTCGTGCTTGGGGTGGTGGGCATCCTGGCACGCCAGCACGACGAGTCGGCGCTGGTGAAATCGACCGACGAGGCGGCGATCGATACCGTCGCCGTGATCCGGCCGCAGGTCGGCAAAGTGCCGGAGAAGCTGGTGCTGCCCGGCGACGTGGAAGCCTGGTACGTGGCGCCGATCTACGGCCAGGTCAGCGGCTACATCAAGATGTGGTACAAGGACATCGGCGCCGTGGTGAAGCAGGGCGATCTGCTCGCCGTGATCGACACCCCCGACCTCGACGCCCATGTCGAGCAGGCCAAGGCGCTGCTCGCCAAGGCGCGCGCCGACGAGGAACTGGCGGACATCACCGCCCGCCGCTGGCAGCACCTGCTGCTGAGCGACTCCGTCTCCCGCCAGGAGACCGACGTGCAGACCGACCATCTGAAGGCGGCGCAGGCCGCGACCCTCGCCGCGCAGCACGAACTCGACCGGCTCAACGCCCTGGAAGGGTTCAAATCGCTGATCGCCCCGTTCGACGGCGTGGTGACGGCGCGGCGCACCGATGTCGGCGCCCTGGTCCGCGCCAACGGCGTCTCCAACGAGCCGGAGATGTTCGAGGTCGCCGACATCCACATGATGCGCGTCTATGTCCGTGTTCCGCAGGCCTATTCCTCGCAGATCCATGTCGGCATGAAGGCGCAGCTGCGGCTGCCGCAATTCCCCGGCCGCCCGTTCGAGGCGACGGTGAACACCACGTCGCGCGCCATCAACCTCGATTCCCGCACGCTGCTGGTCGAACTCTGGGCGCCGAACCCGACCGAGGAACTGATGCCCGGCACCTATGCCGATGTCGATTTCGAACTGCCGCCGCGGCCGAACGCGGTCAAGATCCCGACCAGCGCCCTGATCTTCCAGGACCACGGCCTGCAGGTCGCGGTGGTGGACAAGGATCACCGCGCCCATCTTCGCCAGGTCACCATCGGGCGCGACATGGGCGCCGACGTGATCGTCATTTCCGGCATCACCGGCGACGATGCCGTGATCGACAGCCCGCCCGATGCGCTGAACGACGGCGACGAGGTACGCGTGGTGGGCACGCACGGCGCCTTTCCGGGACTTGAGAACACGCACCAGCAACTCTCCGAGGCGAGCCGATGAGCAGGCGGACGCGGGCGCTCGCGCTCGCCGCGACCGCCCTGCTGGCATCGTGCGATCTGGCGCCGACCTATGAAACGCCGGCCAAGACTCTGCCGATCGTGCCGGCGAACTACAAGGAAGCCGGCCCCTGGCAGCCGGCGACACCGGCCGACCGGCTGCCGCGCGGGCCGTGGTGGACGCTCTATCACGACGCGACGCTCGACCGGCTGGAGACGCAGCTGATCGCCGCCAACCCCGATCTGGCGGCGGCGGTGGCGACCTATAATTCGTTCCAGGACAATGCGCTGCAACTGAACGCCAACCTGTTCCCGTTCGTGCTCGCCGGTGCCTCCAGCACCCGCAACCGCGAATCGTCGGAGCGTCCGCTGCGCACGCCGCCGCAGGCGACCGGCTACAACGCCCACACGCTTCAGGCCGAAGTGCGCTACGAGGTCGATCTGTGGGACCAGTTGCACAACGAGGTCAATTCCGGCGTCGCGCTGGCCCAGGCCTCCGCCGCCGATCTCGCCAACGCGCAACTGAGCCTGGAGGCCAGTCTCGCCACCTCGTATCTGACGCTGCGCGAACTCGACAACGACATCAAGCTGCTGGTCGATACCGTCGCGGCCTATCAGCGCTATCTGCTGATCGTGCGCCAGCGCCACGAAGGCGAGATCGCCTCCGGCCTGGAAGTGTCGCAGGCGGCCTTTCAGCTCGAAGCCGCCCAGGCGCAGGAATCGGGCCTGCGCGCACAGCGTGCCGTCTATGAACACATGATCGCGGCGCTGGTCGGGCAGTCGGCCTCCGCCTTCAGCCTCCCGATCACGCCGACGACACTGACCGTCCCGGTGATCCCGACCGGCGTTCCCTCGGAACTGCTGCAACGCAGGCCGGACATCGCCGCGGCGGAGCGGCGTGTGGCGTCGCAGAATGCACTGATCGGCGTCGCCCGCGCCGCGTTCTATCCGGTGCTCGACCTCAACCTGCTTGGCGGCTTTCAGTCGTCCTCCAGTCCGGCGCTGGTCAGTCTGCCGTTCCGCTTCTGGACACTCGGTCCCTCGGCGGTGATGCCGCTGTTCGAGGGCGGGCTGCTGCGCGCCCAGTTGGCGCAGGCGGTGGCGCAGTGGCAGCAGACCGGCGAGAATTACCGTGCCGTCGTGCTGGCCGCCTTCCAGGAGGTGGAGGACGCGCTGTCCAACATCAACTATCTCACGCTGCAGGACCAGCAGCAGCAGGCGGCGGTGCGCGATGCGGTGCGCACGCAGGATCTGGCGTTCGATCTCTACCAGGGCGGCGCGGTGAACTACCTGGAAGTGATCGTCGATCAGACAGCGGCGCTGGAGGCGCAGGTCACCGAAATCGGTTTGCAGGAGGCGCGGTTGCAGGCATCGGTCGCGCTGATCCGCGCGCTCGGCGGCGGCTGGAGCACGGACCAGTTGCCCGGCCGCGGCGACGTGCTGACGCTGACGGCGATGGACCCGCACACGAAGCTGCCGCCGGCCCCCGCCCCCTGAGCGTCAGAACATGAGCGTCAGAACATCAGCAGCGACGGCGCCGTCGCGCCGATCAGCGCCAGGATCACGCCGACCGCCCCCATCACGTAGCCGAACCGCAGCAGCAGCTTCGACGCCGTGATCACCGACGCCGTTGACAGCACGATGCCGAGTTGCAGTGCTGCGGCGGCGTTGTCGAAGGTATGCGCACGCGCCAGGCTGCGCTCCCGCACCGCTTCGAAGCCGCGCGCGCGGGCGGCGAGCGCCGTCCTGCCGCTCTCCGGGTCGGAGTCGTAGTGCTGCTGGTCGCTCTGCAACTGCTTCAGCAGCTCGCCGCGCCGGACGGCGCGATCCTGCTCCGCCGGCATGTCGAGGGTCGCGGCGAGCCGCTGCAGATCGAGCGCGATCGCGGCGCGGACCGATTTGCCCTGATATTCGCTCCAGGTGTCGGCAGCCCGGATGCCGGCTTCCTCCACCGTGATATCGGCGCGCTTGGCCTGCTGTTCGCAGATCGCCAGGATCGCCGCCAGCACCGCGATCAGCAGCGCCGCCGGCTTGCTGCCCTGCTCGCTGGCGTGCCGGGCGTGCTCGACATGTTCCTCGATCTCCATGCGCCCTCCATGCTCTCGCCGCACGCATAGTAGCGGAGCGGGACGGCCGCGCCACGCCGAAACCGGCCGCCGCCGCCCTCAGCGCCAGAGGAACGTGGGCGGCGAGATCGCATCGACCGGACGGTGCGCCCAGTCCTGCGCCGGCGCCTTCGCCAGTACTCGCGTCTGGGCCTCGTGCAGATGCGCGGCGGCCGCGCGGTAATCCATGGTCAGCAGCTCGCCGTCACGGACGACCGGCACGCCATCGACATAGACATGGCGCAGTGCCCGGTCGCCGGCGGCGTAGATCAGCGACCGCACCGGGTCGCGCGCCGGACGCATCATCGGGTGGGTCACGTCCACCATCAGCAGGTCGGCGCGGCAGCCGGGCGCGAGCCGGCCGATATCGTCGCGCCCGAGCGCCCGCGCCCCGCCGATCGTCGCCGCCTCGAACAGTTCGGTGGTGGTCAGGCTGCGCGGGTCGCCCGCCTGGGTGCGCGCGAGATAGGCGGCGAGCCGCATTTCGTCCAGCATGTTGTGCGGATAGGTGTCGGTGCCCAGCCCCATGTTCACGCCGGCACGCCGGTAGCGCCCGAAATGCCGCAGCGTGATGCCGCGGCGGGCGAACACCGTCGGGCAGTGGGCGACGGTGGTGCCGGTTTCGGCGAGGCGTTGCAGGTCGCGCCGTGTATGCCACGGCGTCGAGGGATGGTCGTCGAGGAAGATGCCGTGGCCGATGATGGCGTGCCCGTGCAGCAGGCCGAGGCTATCCAGCCAGCCGATCGGCGTCATCCCGTGCCGGCGCGTGATCTCGTGGAACTCCACCACCGACTGCGCGGCATGGATCTGCCAGGGGAGCCCCCGCGCCCGCGCCTCCTCGGCACTTTCCCGCAGCAGGCCGGCCGAGACGGTGTCGATCTGCGCCGGCACCACCATGCCGAACAGCCGCCCGCTTTCGTGCCGCACCGCCTGATCGACCAGCCGCAGCGCCTCCGCCATCGCCTTTTCGCCGGCCGCTTCGTCCCAGGCGTATTCGACCAGATGGCCGTTCTTCGTGACCCACCGCGCGGCACGGAACATCGGGGCGACGCAGACGCGCAGCCCGCTTGCGGCCAGCAGATCGAGCCAGCCGGGATGCGCGATCGACAGATCGGCCACCGTGGTGACGCCGGAAAGCAGCAATTCGCTCAGCGCCACGCGCACGCAGTCGGGGACCGCTTCGGCATCGGCGCGAAAGATCGGCATGTATTCATAGAGCGAGGAATTGTAGAGGCCGGGCGAGCCGATCTCGTCCAGCAGGCCCTTGTGCATCGGCTCGCTGGACGGGTGGCTGTGGATGTTGACGAGGCCGGGCAGCACCATCATGCCGGCCGCGTCGATCACCTCGGCCGCCGGCCCGTCATAGGACCGCCCGACGAAGCCGAGCGTGCCGCCGTCGAAGGCAACATCGGCGCCGGTGAGATAGACATGCTGGCGCGCCGCGGCATCCCACGCGACGACCACATCGGCATTGCGGATCAGCGTGGTCATGCCGGCCTCCTTCTCTGCGGGGTCCGATGTCGGTCTCCCACGTTGCCACCGATGCCGGCGGGCGCGCAAACTGGCCGGCGCCGGATAGCGCCGGGGGGAGATCGCCGTGGCCCGTCATCGCTTCTTCTGCATCGACACCCATGCCGCCGGCAACCCGCTGCGCCTCGTCGTCGGCGGTGCGCCGGCACTGCCGCATGTGCCGATGGCGGAAAAGCGGCTCATCTTCCAGCAGCACCACGACTGGGTGCGGCGCGCGCTGATGCACGAACCGCGCGGCCACGATGCCATGTCGGGTGCCATACTCTATCCGCCGACCCGGCCCGACTGCGACCTCGGCGTGCTGTTCATCGAGGTCGGCGGCTGCCTGCCGATGTGCGGCCACGGCACCATCGGCACCGTCACCGCGGCGATCGAGGAAGGGCTGGCCGTGCCGCGCGCCGAAGGCCGGCTTGCCATCGAGGCGCCGGCCGGGCGCATCGAGGTGGCATTCCGCCGCGACGGCGATTTCGTCACCGAGGTACGCTTCACCAACGTCCCCGCCTATCTGCATGCCGCCGACGTTGTGCTCGACGTGCCGGGCCTCGGCGAGCTCTGCGTCGATATCGCCTATGGCGGCAATTTCTACGCGATCGTCGAGCCGCAGCGATCGTGGCGCGGCCTCGATGACTTCGATCCGCACCGCATCCGTGCGCACAGCCCGCTGGTGCGCGCGGCGGCGCAGGCGGCGGTGGCGCCGGTGCATCCCGAGGATGCGCGCATCGCCGGCGTCAGCCATGTCATGTGGTGCGACCGGCCGCGCAACCCCCGCGCCGATGGCCGCAACGCCGTGTTCTACGGCAGCGGCGGCATCGACCGCTCGCCCTGCGGCACCGGCACGTCGGCCCGCATGGCACAGCGCGTCGCGCGCGGCCGGCTCGCGATCGGGGAAGCGTTCGTGCATGAGAGCATCATCGGCACCCTGTTCCACGGCCGGGTGGAAGCGGGCGCCGCGGTCGGCCCCTTCGCCGCGATCCGGCCGAGCATCGCCGGTGCCGCCTGCGTCACCGGCTACAACACGATCCTGGTCGATGATCGCGACGCCCTGGCACACGGCTTCCTGCTGTAGCCGCGTCGCGGCGCCGGCGAACCGGGCGCCGGCTCGCGGGTTGCTGCCGGTACGGCAGCAGCAGCAGAGGACGCGCATGTCCGACAATCCCCTGATCATGACACCGGAACGCGAGACCCGCATCCGCACCCGCGCCTATCACCTCTGGCAGGCGGACGGTGAGCCGCAGAACCGCGAGATCGAATACTGGACGCGCGCCGAGGAACTGATCGCCATGGAGGACCATGCCGGCGCGGCGCTGGCGCCGAACCCGATGACCCGGCCCGAGCCGATGCCCGGCGTGACCGTGGAGGAGGCGGCAATTCAGGAGAACTACGGCGAATTTCCCGACCGCTTCGCCGACCAGGGCGACCGGCGGCAGACGCCGATGACGAAGGCGGAGGAGCGCGCGGAAGAGGCGCAGGAAGACCGCGCGAGGACGGCCTCCGCCGCCGCGCGCTGAGCCGGCGCGCCAGCCGCCGGCGCGGCGCTTGCGGCCGGCGGCCGGATGCGGAACAGTGGCGCGAGGGAGCATGCACATGGGGTCATCCGCCTCCGCCCCGCCAGGGGCCACGCCGCGCCGCGCCGTCACGCTGCGCCTGAACGGCGATCTTCTCGCCAGGGCGCGGGCGAGGGGCCTCGACCTGTCCGCCATCGCCGAGGCGGCGATCGGCCGCGCGGTGGCGGAGGGCGAATCGGTCTGGCTGCGGGCGGAGATTGCACGCAGCCTGGCCCAGTACGAAGGCTATCTTGCCGAATACGGCAGCTTTGCGGAGGCGGTGCGCGCCGATGCGCAGGCCCGCGACGACGACGGTGAGGATGCCGGATTTTCGCGATGACATCCGCTGGCTGGACGTCTGCCGCCATCGGATTCGCGGCGTTGCGGCGCCGTATGTCCTGGTGATCCAGCATCATTTTGTCGCAGGGCCGACCCGCATCGCTGCCCCGCTCGTTCCCGCGCGGAACCAGCCGACGACTCTGCTGGCACCCCAGGTTCGGGTCGGCGCGGCAATGCATCTCGCGCTGCTTCCTGCGCTCGCCGCCGTCGAACTCCGGCAATTCGGCGCTGTGGTCGCGTCGGCGGCAGCGGAAGTGGATGCCATTTTCGACGCGCTCGACGCCCTCTTTCGCGGCTATCCGGTCGGCCTGTCGCGCTGACCGCCCCGCTGCCTACCACGCCGCGAGGCTGCGCCCGACCGCTGCCAGGGCCGCATCGCCGGCCGCGGGCGGGGCGGCGGACTGCGTGAGATAGGCGGCGACCACCAGCGGCGGGCGCTCCGGCGGCCAGATCACGGCAACGTCGTTGGCCGTTGCGAAATCCCCCGATCCGGTCTTGTCGCCGGCGCGCCAGCCCGCCGGCAGCCCGGCGCGCAGCCGCTGCCCGCCGGTCCGGCACGCGACCATCCAGCCCGCGCGAAGTGCGCGCGAACCCGGCGCCAGTGCATCGCCGAGGACCAGCCGGGCCAGCGTTCCGGCCATCGCGGCCGGGGTCGTCGTGTCGCGCGGGTCGCCCGGCCGGGCCTCGTTCAGCGACGGTTCGGTGCGGTCGAGCCGCGTCGCGCCGTCGCCCTGCGTGCGCAGCCACGCGGTCAGCGCCGCCGGCCCGCCGATCGCCTCCAGCAGCAGATTGGCGGCGGTGTTGTCGCTCACGGTGACGGCGGCCTCGCACAGCGCGCCCAGCGTCAGGCCGCCCGTGCCCGCCGCTGGTGCCGTCAGCGGCGAATACGGGACCAGCGCCGCCTTCGTGAACGCGATGCGGCGGTCGAGCGCGTCCTGCCCGCGGTCGGCGCGCAACAGCACGCAGCCCGCCGCCAGCACCTTGTGCGTGCTGCACAGCGGGAACCGCTCCGCGCCCCGATACGCCGCGCGGCGGCCGGAGGCGGGGTCGAGCACGGCCACGCCGAGCCGCCCGCCCAGGCTCGCCTCGGTCGCGGCGCAGGCGCACGTGAGCGCATCGCCGTCGGGGACGGTGGCGTCCGCATGGCGGGCGGCGAAGGCCGGCAGGGAAGCGAATGCCGCCAGCAGCGTGCGGCGGCCCGTCACGGCAGGCGGCGCTGCGGCCTGCTCATGTCAGATGCGCGAGCGCGAGCCATTCCTGGCTCTGCATCTCGATCAGCCGCGAGGCGGTGCGTTCGAACGCGCGCGCGCCCTCGCCGTGCTGATAGAGCCGGTCCGGCTCGGCGTCCGCCGAGGCGACCAGCTTGACGCGGTGGTCATAGAGTGCATCGATCAGGGTGATGAAGCGGCGCGCCTCGTCATAATTCTCCGGCCCGAGGCGCGGAACCGCGTCCAGCACCAGGGCGTGGAAATGCGTCGCCAGCGCCAGATAATCGCCGGGGCCGAGCGGCTGGCCGCACAGCGTGGCGAAATCGAACCGCGCCACGCCCTCGGCCGCCAGCGGCACGCGCAGGGTGCGGCCCATCACCGTCAGCCGTTCCTCCCGCCGCGGCGCGTTGCCGGCAAGCTGGGCGAAGGCCGCATCCAGCGCCCGTTCCGCCGCCGCGCCCGCCGGCACCTGCCACGTCGCCATGCCGCGCAGCCGCTCGCGCCGCCAGTCGCGCCCCCCCTCCAGCAGCAGCACGTCGAGATGCTGCTTGAGCAGCGCGATGAACGGCAGAAACGCATCGCGTCCCGGCTGGCCGGCGAACAGGTCGTCGGGCCGCGTGTTGCTGGTCGCCACCACCACCACGCCGCGCGCGAACAGCGCCTGGAACAGCCGGCCCAGGATCATCGCATCGGCGATGTCGTTGACCTGGAATTCGTCGAAGCAGAGCAGCGCCGCCTCGGCGGCGATCGCGTCGGCAAGCGGCGGGATCGGGTCGTCGCCGTCGGGATGCGTGCGCGTCCAGGCATGGCGGCGGGCATGCGCGTCCTGCATGAAGCGATGGAAATGCACGCGCCGCTTGCGCCGCACGGCGGCGGCGGCGAAGAACAGGTCCATCAGCATCGACTTGCCGCGTCCGACCTCGCCGACCAGGTAAAGCCCGTTCGGGCGCGCCTCATCCGCGCCCTCGGCCGGCTTGCGGCGCAGGAAGCGGGACAGCAGGCTGCCGCCGTTGCCCTCGCCCGGCAGCGGCGGCGGGTCATAGCCGCGGAGCTTCAGCCACAGCGTCTGCAACCGCTCCGCCGCCATGCGCTGCGACGGGTCGGGCGACAGCGCCCCGGCGGCGATGCGGGCGCGATAGGCCGGCAACGGTCCCTGGGCGAGCACAGTGGGGGGCAGCGAATCCTGGGCCGGCGACAGGCGGCCGGGCGGGGCGGCGTCCATGCGGCAGGCGCATAGCCGGCGTTTTGCGGCACATCAACTCGTGGCGTATGATGCCGCCTGGACAGGAGGAGAGGCGGGATGATCCGGCTGGACTACGCGGCGCTGCGCGCCACCCCGGTCGCGACCGATCCGTTCCCGCATGTCGTGGTCCGCCACTTCGTCCCGGCCGACGTGCTGGCGGCACTCATCGCCGAGCTGCCGCCGATCGGCCAGCGCGGCTCCTTCCCGATCGGGGCGCTGCGCCTCGGCGGCCGCGCGCGCGCCCTGGTGGCGGAGATGGAGGGGCCGGCGCTGCGCGCGGCGATCGCAGCCAAGTTCTCCCTCGATCTCGCCGGCGCGCCGACGATGGTGACGCTGCGCGGCCAGTCGCGCGAGCGCGACGGCCTGATCCATACCGATTCGGTCAGCAAGCGCGTCACCGTCCTGCTCTACCTCAACCAGCCGAACGCGGCGTGGGAGGCGCAGGAAGGCTGCCTGCGCCTGCTGCGCTCGCCGCGCGACATCGAGGATTTCGCGGTGGAGGTGCCGCCGGTCGATGGCACGCTGCTGGTCTTCCCCAACGGTCCCACCGCCTGGCATGGGCACCGGCGGCATATCGGCGCGCGCTACGTGATGCAGCTCAACTACATGGCGCGCGACGCGGCGGCACGCTCGGAACTGCGCCGCCATCGCGTCTCGGCGTTCTTCAAGCGGCTGACCGCGGCGGCATGAGGGGGGGACCGAATGAGCATTCCCGAACGGCTGCGCGCCGAACAGACCGTCCGCGCCTACTACGCCGCCTTCAATGCCGGCGACATGGCGCATTTCCTCGACCTGCTCGCCGAGGACGTGTGCACGACATCAGCCAGGGCGGGCGCGAGGTGGGGCGGGCGGCGTTCGGGCGCTTCATGGATCACATGAACCGCTGCTATCGCGAACGCATCGCCGACCTGGTCGTGCTCACCGAACCTTCCGGCACCCGCGCGGCGGCGGAGTTCACGGTGCATGGCAGCTACATCGCGACCGATCCGGGCGCGCCGCCCGGCACGGCGCCGGCGCGCGGCCAGCCCTACGTGCTGCCGGCGGGCGCCTTCTTCGCGCTGCATGACGGGCGCATCGGCCGGGTTTCCACCCACTACAACCTCGCCGACTGGGTGCGGCAGGTCAGCGCCTGACGGAGCGGGCAGCGATGACCGACCCGGCCCCGGACCTGGCCCTGGAAATGGTCCTGGCGCGCTACCCCGCCTTCGCCCTCGGCACGCTGCTGCCGCTGTGCCGCGACCGCTTCGCCGATCCGGTGCGGGGCGGCTTTCACGAGCAGCTCGACGCCCTCCACGCGCCGGTGCCGCTCGGCACGCGGCGGCTGATGGTGCAGTGCCGGCAGCTCTATGTGCTCGCCCACGCCGCCCTGCTCGGCGATGCCTCCGGGCACGAGGCGGCGGAGCGGGGCTATGCCTTCCTGCGCCGCCATTATCCGGACCCGGTGCATGGCGGCTGGTTCTTCCGCGCCACCGAGGACGGGGTGCCGACCGACCGCAGTAAGGATCTCTATGCCCACGCCTTCGTGCTGTTCGCGCTGGCGTGGCTGCACCGGGCCTTCGCCGCGCCCGACGCGATCGCGCTGGCAGGCGCGACCTATGACACGCTCCGCACCCGCATGGCGGCGCCCGGCGGCGGGTTCTGGGACCGCGCCGGGGAGGACTGGCAGCCGGACCGCACCCTGCGCCGGCAGAACCCGCACATGCACCTGCTGGAGGCGCTGCTCGCCCTTCACGAGGCGACCGGCGATCCGGCCTGGCTTGCCGAGGCGGATGCGCTGGTGCGGCTGTTCCTCGACCGCTTCTTCGATGCGCCGACCGGCACGCTCGGCGAATACTTCGGCCGGGACTGGGCGCCGCACCCCGATCAGGGGCATGTCGTGGAGCCGGGGCACCATTACGAATGGGTCTGGCTGCTGCACCGCTACCGTGCGCAGGGCGGCACGCTCGCCGTGTTCGACGCCGGAGAGGCGCTGTTCGCGACGGCGCGCCGCCACGGCTTCGACGCCGCGCATGGCGGCATCCACGACCAGATCGACCGCGCCGGCCGCCCGCTCGTCGCCACCCGCCGCATCTGGCCGGTGACGGAGGCGATCAAGGCGCATCTCGTCCGCCGCGAGGCCGGATATCCGGTGCCGGCGGAGGAGCCGGCACGCCTGATCGCGCATCTGTTCGCCGATTTCCTCGACCCCGCACCGCATGGCTGGGTGGAAACCTGCACGCGCGAAGGGCAGCCAACCCAGGTGAACCTGCCCGGCAGCACGCCCTATCACCTGTTTCTGGCGGCGGCCGAGACCGCGCGGGCGATCAGACCAGAAAGATCGTCATCAGGACCAGGATCACCACCACCGTGATCAGGCTGACCAGGGTGAAGTTGGTGAACGCGCCCCAGAACCGCTGACGATCGGCGAGGAACGCATCCTCCGTCAGCGGCGCGGGCGTGGTGTGAGGCATCTCGGCCATCTCTGGCGTCCCCGTATCCGACACGATTGCCGGGACGTCCTAGACCACGCCGGCCGGCCCCGGCAAGGGGTTGCACAGCGCAGCGGCGGTGTCGGCGGCGGTGCCGGCCGCGTCCCGCGCCAGCAGCGCCAGCGCCAGCGGATACAGCCGATGCTCCTGCACCAGCACGCGGGCGGCGAGCGTCGCCGCCGTGTCGTCGGGCAGCACCGGCACCGCCGCCTGCGCCAGGATCGGCCCCTGGTCGAGCGCCGGCGTGACCAGATGGACGGTGCAGCCATGCAGCTTCACCCCCGCCGCCAGCGCCCGCGCATGGGTATCGAGGCCGGGGAAAGCCGGCAGCAGGCTCGGGTGGATGTTCAGCATCCGCCCGGCATAGCGCCCCACCAGCAGCGGCGTCAGCACGCGCAGATAGCCGGCGAGGCAGACCAGTTCGACCTCCGCCGCCGCCAGCGCCGCCAGCAGGGCGCGTTCGTGCGCGGCGCGGTCGGCGCCGAACGGCCGATGGTCGATCGCGGCGACGGCGATCCCGGCCGCGGCGGCGCGGGCGAGGCCGGGGGCGTCCGGCACGTTCGAGAGCACGAGGACGATCTCGGCCGGAAAGGCGGGATCGGCGGCGGCTTCGAGCAGGGCGGACAGATTGCTGCCGCGCCCGGACAGCAGCACGGCGGTCCGCCGCCTCATGCCGGCCAGTCGTCCGGCAGGTCGATGTGCAGCGCCGCCGGCCCGCTGCCAGCGGCGATGCGGCCAAGGGTGAACGCGGTTTCTCCCATCGCCGCCAGCGCGGCGTGCGCCGCCGCCGCATCGCGCACCACCAGCGCCATGCCGATGCCGCAGTTGAACACCCGCAGCATTTCCGCCCCCGCCACCCCGCCGGCGCGGGCGAGCCATCCGAACACCGGCGGCACCGGCCAGGACGGCGCGTCGAGCACGGCCGCGGTGTCGGCCGGCAGCACCCGCGGCAGGTTGCCGGGCAGGCCGCCGCCGGTGATGTGCGCCGCCGCGCGCAGCAGCCCGGCACGGTGCAACGCGAGCAGCGGGCGGACGTAAAGCCGGGTGGGCGCGAGCAGCGCCGCGCCCAGGGTCTCAGCCGGCGCGAACGGCGCCGGATCGGACCAGGCGAGGCCGGCTTTCGCCACGATGTGGCGCACCAGGGAAAACCCGTTGGCATGCACGCCCGCGCTCGCCAGCCCCAGCACCGTATCGCCCGCGGCGACACCGCGCGGCAGCAGCGTGCCGCGTTCCGCCGCTCCGACCGCGAAGCCGGCGAGGTCGTAATCGGCCGGCGCATACAGGCCCGGCATCTCGGCGGTTTCGCCGCCCACCAGGGCGCAGCCGGACTGGCGGCAGCCCTCGGCGATGCCGGCGATCACCGCCGCCGCCTGCCCGGCATCGAGCCGGCCGGTCGCGAAATAATCGAGGAAGAACAGCGGCTCCGCCCCCTGCACGACGAGATCGTTGACGCACATGGCAACCAGGTCGATGCCGATGCCGTCGTGCCGGCCGGTCTCGATCGCGAGCCGCAGCTTGGTGCCGACGCCGTCGGTGGTGGCGACCAGGACCGGATCGGCGAAGCCGGCCGCGCGCGGGTCGAACAGCGCCCCGAAGCCGCCGATCCCGCCGACCACTCCGGCCCGCCGTGTGGCGTGCGCCAGCGGTCTGATCCGATCGACCAGTGCCTCCCCGGCATCGATATCGACGCCGGCCGTGCGATAGGTCATGCTTGCCATGGCGGTTCCCGGCCCGTGCAGCTCTGCGCATCGGCCTCATCGCCGGGCCGCGGCGGCGGCCGACACAACCACGGCGGGGGTGCCCGCGCAACCGGAGCGGCCGATGCCGGACGATGCCAGACTTTTCGGCAGCAGCCTCGATCCGGTGCGCGGCAGCGGCGTCGTCAATATCGCCAACGTCATCACCCTGGGG
Source organism: Pseudomonadota bacterium (assembly GCA_021847995.1). Classification (GTDB taxonomy): domain Bacteria; phylum Pseudomonadota; class Alphaproteobacteria; order Acetobacterales; family Acetobacteraceae; genus JAFKFJ01. The sequence goes on from JAJZNE010000181.1 coordinate 13,792, forward strand.
CGGCTTTGCCTCGTGCCGGCGTCGGTCTGGCTGGTGCTGCGCCAGCAGACCCTGGTCGCGTTCTGGCTGTTCCTCGCCGCCGGCGCGTCGGATGCGATCGACGGCTGGCTCGCGCGCCGGCACGGCCCGACCCGCATCGGCGCCCTGCTTGACCCGGTGGCGGACAAGGTGCTGCTGGTCAGCATGTACGTCACCCTCGCCGCGATCCATGTGCTGCCGGACTGGCTCGCCATCCTGGTGGTGTTCCGCGACATCGTGATCGTCGGCGGCGTTCTGGCGTTGTCGGTGCTCGGCATGCCGGTGGAAATCCGTCCGCTGATGGTCTCCAAGCTGAACACGGTGCTGCAGATCACGCTGGTCGCGGCGGCGCTGCTGCACGCGGGGCTGGGCGGGGCGACGAAGCTGCTGCCGGCGCTGGTGTGGCTGGTGACGGCCAGTACCCTCGCCTCCGGCGCCGCCTACGTCGCGCAGGCGGCGCGCACGCGATGAGCGGACCGGTGGTGCAGGAACGCGCGATGCAGGAACGCGCGATGCAGGAACGCGCGATGCAGGAACGGGCGGTGCCGGAACGGGCGCCGCACGACGGACCGCCTTCCGCGAGCGTGCCGCACGAGCGCGAGCCGGTGCGTGTCGCCGCCGCCGCCCCGCCGGCCCCGGCGGCGCCGGAGCGCGAGGCGACGCGGGCGCAGCGGCTGGCGCTGCTGGCCGGGCTGCTGGTCGCGGCATGGCTCGCGCTGCAACTGTTCGCCTCGGTGCTGCTGCCGTTCGTGGCGGCCTCCGGCATCGCCTATTTCCTCGACCCGCCGGCGACGCGGCTGGCGCGGGCCGGGGTGCCGCGCGGCGCGGCGGCGCTGCTGCTGATCGTGACGCTGATCGCCGCCGGCCTGCTGTTCGCGCTGCTGCTCTATCCCCTGATCCTGTCGCAGGTCGGGGTGCTGATCGCGCGGGTGCCGAACTACGTCGCCCTCCTGCGCGGCTTCGCCGCCGACGTGATCGCGCGCCTGCAGGAGCGGCTGGGGCCGGACTACGTGGACGAGAAGCTGCGCGATCTGGTCAGCGGACAGGCCGGCGCCATGCTGTCCTTCCTGGCGGGGGCGCTGTCACGCGTGATCGGCGGGGGGTTCGCCCTGTTCAACGTGATCTCGCTCGCGGTGGTGACGCCGGTGGTCGCCTTCTATCTGCTGCGCGACTGGCCGCGCATCGTCGCGCGCGTCGATGCCTGGCTGCCGCGCCGCTATGCCGGGGTGCTGCGGGCGCAGGCGCGCGAGGTCGATCGCATCCTGTCCGCCTGGGTGCGCGGCCAGGCGGTGTGCTGCCTCGTGCTGGCGCTGTTCTATGCCGTCGGCCTGTCGGCGGTCGGCCTCGACCTTGGGCTGATCGTCGGCATGGCGGCGGGGGTGCTGTCGTTCATCCCCTATGTCGGCACGATCACCGGCGGGGTCGCCTCGATCGGGCTGGCGATGGCGCAGTTTCCCACCTGGGGCGGCGTCGTGATGGTGGCTGGCGTGTTCCTCGCCGGCAACCTGCTGGAAGGCTACGTGATCTATCCGCGCTTCCTCGGCGACCGGGTGGAACTGCACGCGGTCTGGGTGATCTTCGCCCTGCTTGCCGGGGGCGCGGCCTTCGGCTTCCTCGGCGTGCTGCTGGCGGTGCCGGTGGCCGCCGTGATCGGCGTGCTGAGCCGGTTCTGGCTGCGCCGCTACCTCGCCAGCCCGCTCTACCTCGATCCGCCGCGAGCGGACGGCATGGCGCCGTAGCGGCCGGTGTCGGCCATCGTGATGGCGGCGGTGCTGGCGGGTGCAGTGCTGCATGCCGCCTGGAACGTCGCCATCCGCGCCGGCGGCGACCGGCGGCGGGAAACCGCGCTGCTCGCCGCCGCGGCGGCGGTACTGGCGGCGGTGATGCTGCCGTTCCTGCGCCAGCCGCTGGCGGCGGCGTGGCCCAACCTCGCGCTCTCGGCGGCGCTGCACGGCGTCTATTTCGCCCTGATCGCGGAGACCTATGCCCGCGGCGGCGTGGCGCTGACCTATCCGCTGATGCGCGGCAGCGCGCCCCTGCTGACCACGCTCGCCGCCTGGCTGTGGCTGGGCGAGCGGATGCGCCCGGCCGGCTGGGGCGGGATCGCGGCGATCAGCGGCGGCGTCGCGCTGCTGGCCCGCCGCCGCGGCGCGCCCGGAGAGCGGCAGGCGGTGGCCTTCGCGCTCGGCAACGCGGTGGTGATTGCCGGCTATACCATGACCGACGCGCTCGGCGCCCGCGCCTCCGGGGCGCCCTATGCCTACACGCTGTGGGTGTTCCTGCTGAGCGCGCTGCCCTCGGCCGCGTGGCTGCACCGTTTCAGGGTTCTCCACCGCCCCTCGCCCGGCGAGGCGCTGCGCGGCGCCGGCGGCGCGGCCTGCTCGATCGGCGCCTATGCCCTGACGCTGTGGGCGATGACACGGGCGGAAGTGGCGCCGGTGTCGGCATTGCGGGAGACGGCGATGCTGTTCGGCCTCCTGTTTGCCCGCCTCGTGCTGGGGGAACGGCCGGGCGGCCGCGGCTGGGCGGCGGCAGCGGCGATCGCGCTCGGGGCGGCGGCGCTGCGGCTGGCCTGACGACGCACCATCGCGGGATGAAATCGCGGCCATCTGCCCCCGCGGGGCGCCCGGCTTCACTTGCCGGAGCGATTTTAATT
>JAJZNE010000138.1 GCA_021847995.1 Pseudomonadota bacterium
TGACGGCATCGGCGTCGATTTCGCCGGCACGTCCGGCCTCTCGTCGCGCGGCATCAACGTGCCGGCCGCCTATTGCCGCGCCTATGCCAGCTTCGGGATCAAGGTCGTGGTGGCACCGGACGTGCCCAACAACCGGGCCAGTCTGCAACGCTTCCGTTTCGCCATCCCCGAAGGCTGCATCCTGAACGCGCCGCGCCCCTACCCGGTCTCCGTCCGCCATGTCATCGGCCAGTTGCTGCCCGACCTGATGATGGGCTGCCTGCACCAGGCGCTGCCCGGCCGGGTGGCGGCGGAAGGCTCGTCGGCGCTGTGGAATCCGCCACTGCGCGGCGGCGGATCGGTCTCCGGCCAGGGCGGCGGCAACCGCCGCGTGCCGGCCGATTTCGAGATCATCACCTTCAACTCCGGCGGTACCGGCGCGCGCCCCGTACTCGACGGGCTGGACGGCACGGCGTTCCCCTCCGGCGTGCGCACGATGCCGGTGGAGGCGACCGAGAACGCGGCCCCGATCGTGATCTGGCGCAAGGAACTACGCCCCGATTCCGCCGGTGCCGGCCGCACCCGCGGCGGATTCGGGCAGATCATGGAGATCGGCGCGAAGGACGACCTGGAATTCGCGGTCAACGCCGTGTTCGACCGCGTCGCCAATCCGCCGCGCGGCCGCGATGGCGGCGGCGGCGGCGCGCCCGGGATTGTCGCGCTGAAATCGGGGACGCGCCTGCGCACCAAGGGATTCCAGGTGATCCCCGAAGGCGACCGGCTGGTGCTGGAACTGCCCGGCGGCGGCGGACTCGGCGATGCCGCGACGCGCGATCCGGCCCTGGTCGCGCGCGACGTGCGCGACGGCCTGATCTCCGCCGTCGCGGCGAACGCGGTCTATCGCGTGGCGCTCGCCCCGGATGGCTCGCCCGACCCTGCGGCCACCGCGGCGCTGCGCGGCCGGGACGGCTGACGGCGCCGTTCAGCCGCGCTGATCCCACGGCACCATCGGATAGATCACCGCGGCGGTGCGGCCCGACGGCGGAAAGACAAACTCCATGCTGCCGTGCTGCACCTGTCCCACCCCCGGCCCCATGATTACGGGATCGCCGTCGCCGTCGGCGGTGAATTTCACCCTTCCGTACAGCGTCTCGATATCGATTGCGGCGAGCGCGTCGCGCACGGCGCCCGGCTTCGTGCTCCCAGCCGCCTGCATCGCGCGGACATAGGTGACGATGCATGCCGCACCGGCGGCGCAGTGATAGGCGATCGGGCGGGTGATGTTCTTCGCATAATAGGCCGCGAACGACGCTGCACTGCCGAAGAAGGCATCACTGAACCGCACCCGTGGATCCCAGTACTGCTGGAAGCTGATGCCATCGGCATATTTGCCGAGCGCGGTGCGATAGCTGGCGAGTTGCGGGCCGAGATCCTGGTACAGCATCTTCACGCCGGTGCCGGTCGCCACCATCTGGCGCGTCAGCAGCAGCGAATCCTGATCGTGGGTGGTGCAGACAACCACGTCCGGCGTGCGCGCGCGGATCGACGCCATCACGCCCGACACGTCGGTGATCTGCGCCGGCAGCGCAAAATGGTCCAGCACCTGCAAACCGGCCCTGTTGCAGTCGCCGATCGCGCCGGCCGCGAGCGGCTTGGAGAAGGCGTCGTTGGTGGAAATGATGGAGATCGTTTTCGGCGCCGGCGTCAGCGAGGTGATCCACGCGGCGGTGGAGACGAACTGGCGCGAGGCGCGGGGAAAGAAGCCGAAGACGTAGCGGTAGCCCTGGTTGAAGATCTGGTCGGATCCGCCGCCCGCCTGCACCATCGGCTTCTCGGCCGATTCGGTAATGGCGACGGTCGGCAGCACGATGTTGCTGCCAAACGAACCGAGGAAGAAATCCACGCCGTCGTCGATCTGCCGCTGGATCAGCGTCACCGCCCGCGACGGGTCGGAGGCATCGTCGAACAGCCGCAGCGCGAGCCGATACCTGGTGCCGCCGATCTCGACGCCGCCCTTCTCCTCGTTGAGGAATTTGACCGCGACGGCATAGCCGTTACTGACGTTGAGGCCGGTTTCCGCCGCCGCGCCGCTGAGCGGGACGGAACCGCCGAAGGTGATCGTCGGCATGTCCGCGGCACGCACGCCGCGCCCGAACGGCGCTGCCAGCGCCGCGCCCGCACCCGCGGCGATCACGCCGCGCCGTCCGATTGAACTCATTTCGCCAACCCTCCCATCCACCGCCCGCAGCCGGATCATCCTATGTCCCGCCCGCCGCCGCTGGCAACGCGCGCCGCGTGCGCCACCGGTTTTGCCGTCGCGGGCGATGCGCTAACCTCATCGCTCCCGTCTCTCGGAGCTGCCGCATGGACCTGATCGTTCGCCGCGCCCGCCTGCCCGGCCATCCGCCGGCCGACCCGCCGGTCGATATCGGCGTCGCGAACGGGCGGATCGTCGCGATCGCCCCGGCGCTCGCCGCCGAGGGCGCGGAATACGACGCCGCCGCCCGCCTGGTCTGCGGCGGCTTCATCGAGACGCATATTCATCTCGACAAATCCTGCATCATCGACCGCTGCGCACCCGAATCGGGGCGGGAGGCGCGGACGGTGGCGCGCGTCGCCGCCGTCAAGCATACCTTCACCGAGGAGGACGTGGCGGCCCGCGCGACGCGGACGCTGGAGAAGTGCATCGCCAACGGGACCACGCGCATGCGCACGCATGTCGAGGTCGATCCCGGCGTGGCGCTGCGCGGGTTCGCGGGCGTGCGCGCGGCGGCGGCGGCGCATCGCTGGGCGATCGATGTCGAGATCTGCGTGTTCCCGCAGGAGGGGTTGACCAATAATCCCGGCACCGAGGAACTGATCGTCGCCGCACTGCGCGACGGCGCGCGCGTGATCGGCGCCGCCCCCGGCTACGATTCCGACCACGCGGGCCAGATCAGGCGCATCTTCGCGCTCGCGCGCGAATATGACGTCGATATCGACATGCATCTCGATTTCGGCAACACGCCCACCGACCTGGATATCGGTCTCGTCTGCGACCTGACAGAGCAGTACCGCCTCGGCGGGCGTGTCGCGGTCGGACACATGACCAGGCTCTCGACCATGCCGCCCGCGGACCTGGCGGCGTGGGGCCGGCGGCTTGCCGATGTCGGCGTCGCCGTCACGGTACTGCCGGCCACCGATCTTTTCCTGATGGGCCGCGACCAGAGTTTCAATGTCCGCCGTGGCGTGGTCGATGCCAACTGCCTGTGCGACCTGGGGGTCACCTGCTCCATCTCGACCAACAACGTGCTCAATCCGTTCACCCCGTTCGGCGACTGCTCGCTGCTGCGCATGGCGAACTTGCAGGCGAATATTCTGCAGGTGGGCGATGGGCGACGGCTGCACGACTGCTTCGGCATGCTGACCGACCGCTCCGCCCGCCTGCTCAACCTGCCCGATTACGGCGTGGCGGTCGGCAATCCTGCCGATCTGGTGGTGCTGGACGCCGAGTCGCCCGCCCAGGCAGTGGCCGAGATCACCCCCCCGCTCGCGGTCTTCAAGCGCGGCCGACGAAGCGTGACGCGCGAGAAGGTAATGCTGCACCGGCCGCCGCAACCGGGCACGCCCGGCATCGCGTAGCGGACCCCCGCCGCCGGCCGATCGCGGGGCAAGCCGGCGAGGCGCACGCCGCCCCGCTCACTCGGCTTTACGGTAGGCGTAATTGCGGTCCAGCCGCTCCATCAGATAATCGCCATAGCGCACCGGCGCATGGCGTGCCGGGTTGGCGGCATCGGTGCAGGTCGGGACGCATGCGATCACCGCGTCCATGTCCATATCGAAGAAATACGGGCAGGAATAGCGGTCGCCGCCCGACAGGTTGCGCACCCGGTGCGGCGTCGATTGCCAGCGCCCGTTGGTCCAGCGCGCCAGCATATCGGCGACGTTAACGACCCACGTTCCGGGCAGCGGTGGCGCCGGCAGCCAGCTGCCGTCGCGCCGCCGCACTTCCAGCCCGCCGGCATCGTCCTGTGCCAGGATGGTCAGGAACCCGTAATCCGTGTGCGGGGCCGAACCGAAGGCATCGTCCGGCGCATCGGCCGGCTGCGGCGGGTAATGCAGCAGGCGCAGGAACACCGTCGGCTCGGCGAAGAACGGCGCGAACCAGTCGGCGGGCAGATCGAGCGCCAGCGCCATCGGCCGCAGCAGGCGGCGGCAGAACGACAGCATCGCCGCCATATAGGCCTCCGCCGCCGGGCGGAAGCCGGGCAGGTCGGGCCACTGGTTCGGGCCTTGCAGCTTCTGCCCGAAACGCCGGCTGCCGGGCGCCACCTCGTGCATCAGCATCAGCGATTCGCTGAAATTCGGCCGCGTCACGCGCGCGACCGTCGATGTCTCGATCAGCGAGGTATTCGGCGCCATGTAGCCGCGGTGGAAGCCATTGATGGCGAGGCGCCGCTTCTCCGCCTCCGGCAGCGCGTGGAACTGCCGCGATGACGCGAACAGCGCCTCCCGCACCTGGTGGGTCACGCCGATCGAGCGGAAATAGCAGAAGCCGACAGTACGGAACGCCTCGTCAAGCTGCTGCGCCAGATCGGCATCGGCGGCAGCACCGGTGCCGAGCGGCGCCATCTCGATGACCGGCAGCGCCGGCTGCCGATCGAGGAGTGTCGAAACTGCCGACATGCCGTGCCTCCGTCGTTTCATCACCCGTGGCCGCGTGCTACGCTCCCCGGTCCGATCGCGCCAGGGCCTTGCACAGCCCGCGGCAAGCGGCGCCGGCAAGGCGATCAGACGGAGGATTGCACCGCCGGCGCCAGCGCCGCCGCGCGCGCGGCTGGGTGGGCGGGGTTACGGAAGCGCAATTCCCCCTCCGCAGCCGCGTCCGGCGCCTTCACGCCGAGCAGCTCGAACCGCGACGCGCAGCTCACCGCCACCACCCAGCGCGCTTCCTTGTGCGTCAGGAACTGCCGCGCCTCCCCTTCCAGTTCCAGTCGCTCGCGCAGCAGGCGCCATTCGGTGCGGTCGGTATCCTCGACCAGCATGGCCAGGATGCCCGGCCGCGTGCCGGTAAAGCGCTGCGGCGCGATCTGCGCCATGCGGCGACGGAGCGCCACCGCCACCTCGTTCTCCCGCCCCGCCCGCGCCGCCATCACGAACACGCCGCCGCCCGCCTCCGTCACCGCCAGATGCGCCTCGTGCCCGAACTCCCGCCTCAGCGAATTCATCAGCCCGAGTTCGTCCGCCTGCGCTGCCGCCAGCATCAGGGGATCGAGCCGTAGAACGGCGGCCTCGTCATGGTCGGCGCGACGCTGCCCGGCCAGCATGCCGCGGATGCGCGTGTGCAGGGCAGCCAGCCGCTCCTGGTCGGCGGCATCGGTGCGCAGCCCCTGCGGCAGCGTCAGCTTCAGCAGATAGCGGCCGGGATGGGCGGCAAGCCAGGTTTGCAGGTCGGGATCGATGCGATCCACCAGCCGCACCCAGGCGCCGCGATGCACGCCCCGCCCCTCCTCGGCCGAAACGGCATCGCAGGCAACCTCGGCCTCCACCCCGTCCCGGCGCAGCAGCAGATCGAAGGGCGCCCCATCCTCCAGTCCGGCGAAGCTGACGGTGAAGCCGCGGGCACGATAGAGGGCGGCGGCGCGGATCAGATGGAACAGCGGCGCCAGCGTTCCCTCCCCGTCCAGCGACGCGCGCAGCCGCGCCCGCAGGCGCGCCCGCCCCGCGGCGGAAAGCTGCCGCGCCGCCGCCGCCGTCTCCTGCGCCAGCGCCAGCAGCCGGCGTTCGGCATCGTGGCACGGCGGCGCGGTGCCGCGCCGCAGCCGGTCGAGCGTCAGCTCCAGGGCGTGGCGCTGTTGCAGTGCCCGCCGCGCCCGCCCGCCCGCCGCCATCGCCCGTTGCAGGGCGGCGATCCGGCTCGCCCAGGGCTTTACCCCGGCAAGATCGAAGAAACCCCGCACCGTCTCGGCGCCCGCGCGATCGTCTGCCATTCCCGCCCCTCCGCCCGACCGGCTACGCACATGGGCCGCGATCGGATGCACTTTGCATGGTTGCGGCGCGAAGGCGAGAGCGGACAGCGTCGGTCCGGATTAATTTCGTGGCAATCTTGCCACGTCCGGCGCGTCCGGCACCTGCGCGCGGTGGCGCAGCAGATGGTCGGCGAGCACGCACGCCACCATCGCCTCGCCCACCGGCACGGCGCGGATACCGACGCACGGGTCGTGCCGGCCGCGCGTCGCCACCTCGACCTCCCGGCCAAAGCGATCGACCGAGCGGCGCGGGATCAGGATGGAGCTGGTCGGTTTCACGGCGAAGCGCGCGACCACCGGCTGGCCGGTGGCAATGCCGCCGAGGATGCCACCGGCGTGGTTGGCAAGGAACGCAACCGTGCCGTCTGGCGCCATGCGCAGCTCGTCGGCGTTGTCCTCGCCGGTCAGCGCGGCGGCAGCGAACCCGTCGCCGATCTCCACCCCCTTCACCGCGTTGATCCCCATCAGCGCGCCGGCCAGGTCGGCATCGAGCTTGCCATAGACCGGCGCGCCCAGGCCGGGCGGCACCCCCTCCGCCACCACCTCGATCACCGCCCCGCAGGAGGAGCCGCGCTTGCGCACCTCCGCCAGATATCCCTCCCACTCCTCGGCCGCCGCGGCGTCGGGGCAGAAGAACGGGTTGCGCGCAACGGCGTCCCAGTCCCAGCGGGCACGGTCGATCCGGTGCGGTCCCATCTGCACCAGGGCGCCGCGGATGGTGACGCCGGCGCCGAGCACGCGGCGCGCGACGGCGCCGGCCGCGACGCGGGCCGCCGTCTCCCGCGCCGAGGCCCGGCCACCGCCGCGATGGTCGCGGTGGCCGTATTTCAGCTCGTAGGTCAGATCGGCATGGCCGGGGCGGAAACGGTCGGCGAGGTCGCCATAGTCGCGGGAGCGTTGATCGACATTCTCGATCATCAGCGCGATCGGCGTTCCCGTGGTCAGCCCGTCATGGGTGCCGGAAAGGATGCGCACGGTATCCGGCTCCGCCCGCTGCGTGGTGAAGCGCGACTGGCCGGGGCGGCGGCGATCGAGCCAGGGCTGGATGTCGGCTTCGGTCAGGGCCAGCCGGGGCGGGCAGCCGTCGATCACGCAGCCGAGGGCCGGGCCGTGGCTCTCGCCCCAGGTCGTCACCCGCAACAGGTAGCCGAAAGTATTGTGCGACATCGCTATTCGACGACGGAAATGTCCGGCGCGTCGGGATTCTTCATGCCGACGACGTGATAGCCGCAATCGACATGATGCACCTCGCCGGTGACGCCGGCGGCGAGGTCGGAAAGCAGATAGGCCGCCGCTCCGCCCACGTCCTCGATCGTGGTGTTGCGGGCGAGCGGCGAATTGTACTGGTTCCAGCGCAGGATATAGCGGAAATCGCCGATGCCGCCGGCCGCCGCGAGAGTGCGGATCGGCCCGGCGCTGATCGCATTGACGCGGATCGCACGCCGCCCGAGATCGGCGGCAAGATACCGCACGCTCGCCTCCAGCGCCGCCTTGGCGACCCCCATGACGTTGTAGTGCGGCACCACCCGCTCGGCACCGAGATAGGTGAGGGTCAGCAGCGCCCCGCCCGGCCCCATCAGCGCCGCGGCGCGCTGGGCGACGGCGGTGAAGCTGTAGCAGGAGATGTCGAGAGCCTGGAGGAACGCCGCACGCGGCGTGTCGAGATAGAGGCCGCGCAGATGCTGCTTGTCGGCAAAGCCGATGGCATGGACCAGGAAATCGAGCCGCTCCCAGCGCGCCGCGATCGCGGCGAAGGCGGCGTCGATGCTGGCGTCCTCTGCCACGTCGCAGGGCGCCAGCAGATCGGACCCGACGCTTGCCGCCAGCGGGCGCACCCGCTTCTCCAGCGCCTCGCCCTGGTAGGTGAAGGCGAGTTCCGCCCCCTGGGCGGCGCAGGCGGCGGCGATGCCCCAGGCGAGCGAGCGCTCGTTGGCCACCCCCATCACCAGGCCGCGCTTGCCCTGCATCAAGGTGCCTCTGGCCGGCAGCGCGGGAGAATGGGTTTCGGGCATCGTGTGTATCACCATTGTCGCGTCCGGCGCGTGGTTGCATACCGGGCAGGCAGGGGCAAGGGCGGAGAGAGAGGCGTGACCGAGACAGACCCGTTCCAACTGTTTACCGCCTGGCTTGACGAGGCCGTACGCAGCGAACCGAACGACCCGACGGCGATGACACTCGCCACCGTCGGCGCCGACGGCGGGCCGTCCGCCCGCATGGTGCTGCTGAAGCACCACGATGCGCGCGGCTTCCTGTTCTATACCAACCGTGACAGCCGCAAGGGCACGGACCTCGCCGCCACCGGCCGCGCCGCACTGCTGTTCCACTGGAAGTCGCTGCGCCGGCAGGTGCGCGTCGAAGGCAAGGTGGAGGCCGCGACCGACGCCGAGGCGGATGCCTATTTCGCCAGCCGGCCCCGCCTCTCGCGCCTGGGTGCCTGGGCGTCCGACCAGTCCCGCGCGCTGCCCGACCGCGCCATCCTGGAACGCCGGCTCGCCGAGGCGGAGGCACGCTATCCGTCCGATTCGATCCCGCGTCCACCCTACTGGTCCGGCTTCCGCGTCGTCCCGGCGCGCTTCGAATTCTGGCAGGAAGCCCCCTTCCGCCTGCACGACCGCACCCTGTTCACGCGCAAGGGGACGGGCTGGTCGGTCGGCAAGCTCTATCCGTGATCCCGGCCGAACAGGCAGCGACCGCCAACCTGCTGCTACGCCTCGCCGGCGGGCGGGCACCGATCGAGACCCATATCTCTGCCGTCTATGTCGGTGAGGAAACGGTCTGGAAGCTGCGCAAGGCGGTGCGTCTGCCGTTCCTCGACTTCACCGCTCCGGCGGCGCGGGCGGCGGCGGCGCGGCGGGAACTGGCGTTGAACGCGCCGCATGCGCCCGGCCTTTATCGCGACGTGGCCGCCGTGGTCCGGCAGGCGGACGGCACTCTGGCACTGGCGGCGGACGGCGCGGACGGCGCCATCGACTGGGTGACGCGCATGGCGCCGGTGCCGGCGGCCGACTTTCTCGACCACCGCGCCGCCCGGGGAGGGCTCGACGACGCGCTGCTCGACGCCCTCGGCGACACTGTCGCCGCCTATCTCGCCGCCGTGCCGCCGGTGGCCGGGGCGGACGGGGTCGCCGTGCAGGCGACGATGACCGAGGGCAATCTGCGCTCCGCCCATGCTGCCGGGCTGCCCGCCGGAAAGCTCGCGCAATGGCAGGGGGCGATGGCGGCGGAACTGGCCCGCCGCGCACCCTGGCTGCGCGCCCGCGCCGCAGCCGGCTTCGTCCGCCGCGGACACGGCGATCTGCATCTCGGCAATCTCTGTCTCTGGCAGGGGCGCCCGGTGCCGTTCGATGCGGTCGAGTTCGACGACGCGATCGCAACCGGCGATATCGGCTACGACCTCGCCTTCCTGCTGATGGATCTGGAGCACCGCGCCGGTCGCGCCGCCGCCAACCGGGTGCTGTGCAGGTATGTCGCGCGCAGCGGTGACTGGGCGGTGGTGGCCGGGCTGCCGCTGTTCATGGCGCAGAAGGCGATGGTCCGTGCCCATGTCGAAACCGCGCGCGGCCGGGCGGCGGAGGGGTGTGCCTATCTCGACATGAGCCTCGGCTATCTGCATCCGCCACCGCCCATCGTGGTTGCGGTCGGCGGGTTGATGGGAACCGGCAAGACCACGCTCGCGCGCGCGCTGGCACCGTCGCTCGGACCCGCGCCGGGGGCACTGGTGCTGCGCAGTGACGAGATCCGCAAGCGCCGCCGCGGCGTCGCCCCCGAACAGCGCCTGCCGGCCGACGCCTATCATGCCGCCGGGAGCGCGGCGGTGTTCGCGGAACTGCACCGTGCGGTGGCCGAGGTCGCCGCGGCCGGCCATGCCGCCATCGCCGATGCCACCTGGCTCGATCCCGCCCACCGCCGCGCCGTCGCCGCCGCCGCCGGCGCGGTGCGGTTCCACGGCGTCTGGCTGGAGGCGCCGCTGCCGGTGCTGGAGGCGCGGCTCGCGGCGCGGCAGGCCGATGCCTCCGATGCCACCGTCTCCGTCCTGCGCCGCGCCGCCGCCGGCGCCCCCCGCCCGCCCGCCGGCTGGCAGCGCGTGGCGGCGACCGATGCGAGGGCCGCGCTGAGCGCCGTGCGCGATGCCTTGCGCGCCGGCGTGTGCTAGACTGAAGTCCGCCGCGACAGGGGGTCCGCATGGCCATCCGCAAATTGTTGCTGCCGCTGACCGGCACTGCCGCCGGGGAAGCGGCGCTCGCCTCCGCGCTGACCGTTGCCCGGGTCTGGAACGCCCACGTACTGGCGCTGCATGTCCGCGTCGATAGCCGCGATGTCGCGCCGCTGGCCGGGGAAGGGCTGTCGGGCGCAATGATCGAGGAAATGATGACCGCCACGGAGCGGGAGAGCCTGGCCCGCGCGCAGGCGGTGCGGAGCATGTTCGACGGTTTCGTCGCCGCGAGCGGGGTTCGCCTCGGCGAACCCGCGCCGGGCGAGCGGGTGCCGACGGCAAGCTTCGCCAGCGTGACCGGGCGCGAGGAGGATCTGGTCGCCCAGCTCGCCCGCCTCGCCGATCTGACCGTGGTGCCGCACCCCGAAGCGGCGGAGGAAGTGTCGTCCTCCGATGCCCTGCATGCGGTGCTGTTCGACTCTGGCCGTCCCGTCCTGATCGCACCGCGGACACCACCGGCGCAGATCGGACGGCGCATCTGCATCGGCTGGAACGGAACCGCCGAGTCCGCGGCCTCGGTCGCCTCTGCCATTCCCTGGATGCAGCGTGCCGAAGCGGTGCGCATCCTCACCTCCGACGACTATCAGCGGCGCGGGCCTGCGGCGCAGGATCTGACCGAATACCTCGCACTGCACGACATCGCCGCGGAAGTCGCATCGTTCCGGCCGGTGGATCGCGAGGTCGGCGCCGGAATGCTGCGCGCCGCCGAGGAGTTCGGCGCCGATCTGCTGGCGATGGGGGCCTACTCGCACAGCCGCCTGCGCCAGTTGATCCTCGGCGGTGTGACGCGGCACGTGCTGGAGCATGCGCGTCTGCCCGTGATGATGAACCGCTAGCCCATGTTCGGGGTCAGCGACCCCGGCACGGAGGCGGCGGTGCGCGCCTATGTCAAGCTGCTGCGCGCAAGCCGCGCCGTGGTCGCCCGGATCGAGCCGGCCCTGGCGGCGGAAGGGCTGACCACGACGCAGCTCGGCGTGCTCGAAGCGCTGCTGCACCGCGGCCCGCTGACCCATCGCGAGCTCGGCCGCAAAGTGCTGACCAGCGCCGGCAACATGACCGATGTCGTGGACAAGCTGGAGGCGCGCCGGCTCGTGCGGCGCGTCCGCGATCCTGGCGACCGGCGGCTGGTGCGGGTGGAGTTGACGGGGACCGGCGATGCCCTGATCCGCTCGCTGTTCCCGCGCCATGCCGCCGACATCGCCCGCGCGATGTCCGGCCTGCCGGCCGCCGACCTGGTCCTGCTCGGCGAATTGCTGCGCCGCCTTGGCATGCAGGCCGCGCAGGGCGGCGAGGGACCAGCCCTTGCCGACGCCCGCTCGACCGACCATCTGCATCGGCAATCGTTCGATATCGAACGACAGCAGGAGAACGACGATGATCCAGGTTCAGCCGTTCGATCGCCTCGGCCGATTCCGCAATGAGTGGCTTAATGCCCGGCATCATTTCAGTTTCGGCGAATACCACGATCCCGCGCGCATGGGGGTGGGCGGCCTGCGCGTCTGGAACGACGACGAAATCGCGCCTGGCCGCGGCTTCGAGCCGCATCCGCATCGGGAGATGGAGATCATCACCTATGTGCGTGAAGGCGCGATCACGCACCAGGACAGCCTGGGCAATCGCGGCAAGACGGTCGCCGGTGACGTGCAGGTGATGCACGCCGGCACCGGCATCGTCCACGCCGAATACAATCTGGAGAAAACGCCGACCCGCATCTTCCAGATTTGGGTGCTGCCCGGCCGACATGGGGTCGCGCCCGGCTGGGGGTCGCGGGCCTTCCCCCGGCAGGTGGAGGGCAGCCTCGCCGCGCTGGCGGACGGCCGGCCGGAAGCCGACGGAACTGCGCTGCCGCTGCACGCCGATGCGGCCGTGTTCGCGGGCACCCTGCGCCGCGGCCAGAGCGTGCGGCAAACGATGCGCCCAGGCCGCGCCGCCTATCTGGTACCGGCGACCGGCGCGGTGACGGTGAACGGCGTCACCGTGAACACCCGCGACGGCGCCGCCATCACCGGCGAAACGGCGCTCGAAATCACCGCTGTCGCCGACGCCGAGGTGGTGCTGGTGGAAGTGCAGGACTGAACGTCGCGGCCGGTCAGGCCGCTGGCACGACGGGCGGGCTGCGGCGCATGAACGCCGTGCGCACGCAGCTCGCCACCACTTCGCCACGCTGATTGATCGCCTGATGCTCGAACTCGACGATCCCGGCATCGGGACGCGAGCGGCTGGGACGAACGGTGAGCACCGTGGTACGGGCACGCAGCGTGTCGCCGTGGAAGACCGGGCGCGGGAACGCCACCTTCGACATGCCGAGATTGGCGATGGTGGTGCCGAGCGTGGTCTCCCCCACCGTCAGGCCGATCAGCAGGCCGAGCGTGAACAGGCTGTTGACGATGCGCTGCCCGAACTCCGTCGTGCGCGCAAATTCCTCATCGAGGTGAAGCGGCTGCGGGTTCATGGTCAGCGTGCTGAACAGCACGTTGTCCATCTCCGTCACCGTGCGCGTGGCCGCGTGGGCGAACACCTGGCCCTCATGGAACTGCTCGAAAAAGAGACCCGCCATCGCCCCTGCCCGCTGCACGCCCGCGCCAGGATCGGGCGGCGCGGCCGTCCTGGCAAGGGCGGCGGCAGGCCGGCTGAAACGCGGCCGAGGTGAGGCGGAAAGCCGTTTTATTCACGAAATCTTTACAGGCATCGCTTTCGAATCACCATTAAGGGTGCATCCGGGGCCAGGGTCTTCCCGTAACTGGCGCTGATCGCATCCTGCTTCGCCGAAAAGGAGTACAGCCCCCGTGACGTCTGCATCCCGGCCGGCCCAGTGCCTCGGCTTCCCCGTCCGGCTTCGCTATCCCGACATCGACCCCGACGAACTCGCGCGTGAGGATGCGCGCGAGCGCGGGCGGGCCGAACCCTGGATCGCCCATCTGCCGCGCATGCCGGGACCGGCCGAAGCCGGCGCCCGCGGGCGGCACGAGCCCGCGGCGCGGTGATCCGCGGTCAGCGCATCAGCCACAGCGTGCCGAGCCCGAGGGTCAGCAGCGTCAGCGGCGCGCCGACCAGGAAATAGTCGCCGAACCCGATGACGACGCCGCGCGCGGCCGCCCGCTGCACCACGATCAGGTTGGCGATCGAGCCGAGCACGGTGAAGTTGCCGGCAAGCGTCGAGGCCATCGCCACCGTCAGCCATGCCCGCGCCGGATCCGCGAGAGGCGCAATGAACGGCTTGAGCACCAGCACGGCCGGGACGTTGCTGACCAGATTGGACAGCACCGCCGTGACCGCGCTCAGCACCGGCGCCCGGTCGAGGTGCAGTTGCCCGACGGCGGCGATCCTCTCCGGTGTCAGCAGCGCGTGCTGGGCGCCGGCCACGATGATGAACAGCCCGGCGAACATCAGCAGCAGCGACCAGTCGATCTCGGCATAGACCCGCTCGCTGCGCACGCGGCGGGTGAGCAGGAGCAGCGCGCCGATGATGATCGCGGCCTTGGCCGGCGGCTGTCCGGCAAAGAACAGCGCCACCATCGCGAGGGTCGCCAGCAATGCGCGTGCGATCAGGAAGCGGTTGGCGCGGATGCGCGGCAACGGCGCCGCCAGCCGCGCGCCGCCGGCAAACTCGCGGCGGTGAATCAGGGCGATCAGCGCGATCGTCAGGACCAGGCCGGCGAGTGCCACCGGCGCCAGCTCCGCCGCGAATTCCGTGTAGGGAATGCGGGAGAAGCTGCCGATCATGATGTTCTGCGGATTGCCGGTAATGGTCGCGACCGAGCCGACGTTGGAGGCCGTCGCCACCGCCAGCAGATACGGCGCCGGCCGCCGCTTCAACGCCAGTGTCAGATCGAGCACCAGCGGCGACAGCACGAGGCAGATCGCGTCGTTGACCAGAAAGGCCGAGAACACGGCGGAGGTGGTGGCAACCGCGGCCAGCAGCACCAGCGGCCGGTGCGCCCGCCGCATCACCCAGGCCGTCGCGATGGCGAAGAACCCGGACAGGCGCAGACTGGCCACCACGATCATCATGCCGAGCAGCAGCGTGATGGTGTCGAGATCAACCGCGCGATACGCCTCCTGCAACGGCAGCGCGCCGGCCACCACCATCAGGCAGGCGCCGACCAGTGCGACGCCGGCGCGGTCGATCGCAAGGAACGGGATCTTGCCGAGCGCGAGGGCAAAATAGCTGGCGGCGAACACCACCGCCGCCGCCAGCGAGCCGGCATCGCGCCCGGCCAGTGTGCCCGGCACGACGCGCGGCACCAGGGCGGCCGCGACCGCAACCGCCACCACCAGCGCCACCACGGCGAAGCTGAGCGCGCGACGGATCGGGTGACGCGGGGCGACGCCGGTGGCGACGGGCGAATTGCTCATCGCAGGCTCAGTGTGCCGTCAGCGGCGCCGGCTGCCCCCCGGCCGCGGCGGCCACGGAACGATGCGCCCAGCCCCGCGTCTCCGGCACCACGCGCCAGAACAGCAGCAATGCGGCCCCGGCGCAGGCCGCCAGAAACAGGAAGGCCGCGTTATAGCCCAATCGGTCCACGATCAATCCTGCCACCGCATTGCTCGCCGCCGCCCCCAGGCCCCAGCTCGCGGCGGCGAAGCCCTGCGCAAGGTTGTAGCGGCCCGTCCCCTCCGTCAGGTCGGCGACGACGATGAAGAACAGCGCCCCGAAGATGCCGGCGCCGACGCCGTCGAGCAACTGGATTGCCACCAGCGCCACCGGATCGTGGACCAGGGTATAGAGCACGCCACGGATCGGCAGCACCGCGAAGCCGACCAGGAAGATGCGCTTGCGCCCCCAGCGGTCGGCTCGCTGGCCGACCAGGATCGCCATCGGCACCATCGCCGCCTGTGCCGTCACGATCGACGCGGCGATGAACATCGCCCCCAGGCCGTGGTGCCCCCGCGCCAGCTTCTCGCCGAGCAGCGGCAGCATGGCCGCATTGGCGAAGTGAAAAAGCGTGATCGCGGCGACGAAGCCGAGCAGGGCGCGATCGCCGAGCAACTCCTGCACGCCCTCCGGCCCGTGCCGGCCCGGTGCGCCGTCATCTCCGCCGCGGGCAGTCGTATGGTCGATGTCGCCGCCACGCAGCATCATCAGCGGCGGAAGCGTCGTCACCGCGAGCGCGGCGACGATCCACAGCACCGCATCCGGCGCGATGACGCTGCCGGCGAGGCCGGCGGCAACCGCGGTCGCCACGTTGCCGGCGTGATTGAACGCCTCATTGCGCCCGACGCGTGCGGTGAAGCGGTTGCGGCCGACGATGCCGAGGCTGATCGCCGCGACGGCTGCGGGGAATACTGCATCGGCAAGGCCGTTCGCCGCCTGCCCCGCCAGCACCGGCCAGAAACGCGGCCACGCCGCCATCACCACGGCGGCGGCCGCGACGAGGACGGCGGCAAGCCCGATCACCAGCCGCTTGGCGCGGACCGCATCGACCAGGGCGCCGGCCGGCGCGCGCGCGAGCACGGTGGCCAGCCCCCCGACCGTCAGCGCCAGCCCGGCGCGCCCGGCGTCCCAGTGCTGCGCGCTGGTCAGGTACACGGCCAGGAACGGGCCGATGCCATCCTTCACGTCGGCAAGCAGGAAATTCAGCCAGTCGAGCGGCGCGCGATTGGCGGCGGCAGGGTCGCGTTGCGGCATAATCGTCCTCGATCCTCCGCCGCCGCCTGCGGGCAAGCGGCGTGCCAGGCCAGACGCGCCGTCGGCGGCGGGGTTGCGCCGACGTGCCCGTCCGCGAACCGGACGGGCACGTCGGCACGACGGACGCTGGCAACGAACAGGGCCACGAATCCAAGTTCACCTGATTTGTTCATTGAGGATGCCGTCCAGGTATCCTGTGTCCCAGCCTGCCACCTTGCGCCGGAGCCTGACGGATTTTTTATCCTTCCCGGC
>JAJZNE010000107.1 GCA_021847995.1 Pseudomonadota bacterium
CAGGCGGGACTTGCCGGGCAGCGGGTCTGAAAGCGGGCACATGGAGGCGGCTCCGAATCGGGATAGCCGCATCGAATCGACGAAACGTCGCGCTGTCACCCGTTGTCACATGAGTTCGGAGCCCTGCGGATTCCGCCGCGCATCTTGCGTGATCCGGCGCCGCGGGCGAGAATGCCCGGTTGAGCGGAGGGCGGCCGTGCGCGATACGATCCGGTTCCTGTTCGGCGAGACGGAGCGGGCGATCACCAATCCGGCGCCGACTGCCACCGTGCTCGAATGGCTGCGTGCCCCGGTCGAGGACGGTGGGGCACGCGCCTGCGGTACCAAGGAGGGCTGCGCCGAAGGCGATTGCGGCGCCTGCACCGTGGTACTGGGGGAGCCGGACGGCCCCGCAATGCGCTACCGTGCCGCCAATGCCTGCATCCTGTTCCTGCCCGCGCTGGACGGCAAGCAGCTTCTCACGGTCGAGCATCTCGCCGATCCCGACGGCACGCTGCACCCGGTGCAGCAGGCCATGGTGGCGCATCACGGCGCGCAGTGCGGGTTCTGCACGCCGGGATTCGTGATGTCGCTGTTCGCCCTCTATCACGCCGGCCGCGGCGGCGCGCGGCCGGCGGCGCTGGAGGCGCTGGCCGGCAATCTTTGCCGCTGCACCGGCTATCGCCCGATCCTGGATGCGGCGCGCGCCGCCTGTGCCGGCCCGGCCGCCGACCGGTTCGCCGCCGCCGCCGCGGCCACCGCCGCCCGCCTGCATGCGCTGGCGGCGCGAGACATGCTGTGCGCCTCCCGCGACGGGCAGCGTTTCCTGGCACCGCGCACGACGGCGGAACTGGCAGCGGCGCTGGCCGAATATCCCGACGCGACGGTGCTCGCCGGCGGCACCGATGTCGGGCTGTGGGTGACCAAACAGCACCGCCGGCCCGCCACCCTCGTCGCCGTCGAGCACATCGCCGGATTCGCCGACATCGCGGAGCAGCACGGCATGCTCTCGATCGGCGCCGGGGCCACCTACAGCGCCGCGTTCGCCGGGCTCACCGCGCACTGGCCGGCGCTGGCACCGCTGCTGCGCCGGCTCGGCTCGACGCAGATCCGCAACCGCGGCACGATCGGCGGCAATGTCGCCAACGCTTCCCCGATCGGCGACACGCCGCCGGCCCTGATCGCCCTGGCCGCGACGCTCACGCTGCAAAGCACCGCCGGCACGCGGCGGATCGATGCCGAGGCGTTCTTCCACGGCTATCGCCGCACCGCACTCGCCCCCGGCGAATTCCTGGCACGCATCGACATCCCCCTGCCGGTCCCCGGCGACGTATTCGCCATCTACAAGGTTTCCAAGCGGATGGAGCAGGATATCTCCGCCGTGTGTGCCGCCTTCCGCCTGCGCCGCGGGCCGGACGGGCGCGTCGCCGACATCCGCATCGCCTATGGCGGCATGGCCGCGGTGCCGAGGCGTGCCGCCGCGGCCGAGCGGGCGCTCTACGGGCAACCCTGGACCCAGGCCGCCGTGGCGGCGGCGATGGCGGCCCTGGACACGGAATTCGCGCCGATCGACGACATGCGCGCCTCCGCCGCCTATCGTCGGCTGGTCGCGCGCAACCTGCTGCTGCGCTTCCTGCTGCAAACGACAGCGGCACCGGATACCCCGCTGGGCCTCGCGGAGAAGGAGGAAATGGCGGCATGAACGTCCTCACCCCGCCCGAACGGACCGCCCCTGCCCGCTCGGAACCCCTGTCCGGCGCCATCGGTCGGCCGGTCGCGCATGACAGCGCGGTCAAGCACGTCACCGGCACCGCCCGCTATGTCGATGACGTGGCGGAGCCGCGCGATCTGCTGCACGCCTTCGTCGCCCTTTCGCCGCATGCCCATGCGCGCGTCACCGCCCTCGATCTCGCCGCGGTCGCGGCGGCGCCCGGGGTCGCGGCGGTGGTGGCGGCACGCGACATTCCGGGCGTCAACGATGTCGGCCCCGCCTTCCCGGGCGACCCGATCTTTGCCGACGGGCTGGTCGAATATGCCGGGCAGTCGCTGTTCGCCGTGGCGGCGGGCAGCATCCCGGCGGCGCGCGCGGCGGCGGCGCTGGCGCGCATCGAATTCGACGTGCTGGCGCCGGTGCTCACCATCGACGCGGCGATGGAACGGCAAAGCTTCGTGCTGCCGTCCCAGACGATGCGGCGCGGCGATGCGGCGGCGGCGCTCGCCGCGGCGCCGCACCGGCTGCGCGGACGTATCCTCATGGGCGGGCAGGACCATTTCTACCTGGAAGGCCAGATCGCGATGGCGATTCCCGGCGAGGACCGGGACATGCTGGTGCTCAGTTCCACTCAGCATCCGACCGAGGTGCAGCATCTGGTGGCGCGCATGCTGGCGATTCCCGATCATGCCGTGGTGTGCGAAACCCGCCGCATGGGCGGCGGCTTCGGCGGCAAGGAGAGCCAGGCTTCCCTGATCGCCTGCATCGCCGCCCTGCTGGCCGCGCGCACGCGCCGCCCGGTCAAGCTGCGGCTCGATCGCGACGATGACATGAAGCTGACCGGCAAGCGCCACGATTTCCGCATCGACTGGGATGTCGGCTTCGACGGGGCCGGGCGGATCGAAGGGATCACGTTCGAGCTCGCCTCGCGCTGCGGCATGTCGCCCGACCTCTCGGCGGCGATCAACGACCGGGCGATGTTCCATTCCGACAACGCCTACTACCTGCCCAACGTCACCATCGTCTCCCACCGCTGCAAGACGCACACCGTCTCCAACACCGCGTTTCGCGGCTTCGGCGGGCCGCAGGGGATGATGGGGATCGAGGCGGTGATGGACGCGATCGCGCGGCATCTGCGGCTTGATCCGCTGGAGGTGCGGCGGCGCAACTTTTACGGCCGCCGCGACCGCAACGTGACGCCGTACCACATGACGGTCGAGGACAACGTGATCCCCGAACTGGCTGCGGAACTCGCCCGCAGCTCGGACTATGCGGCACGACGACGGCAGGTTGCGGCGTTCAATGCCGCCAGCCCGTGGATCAAGCGCGGGATCGCGCTGACGCCGGTAAAGTTCGGCATTTCCTTCACGCTGCTGCGGATGAACCAGGCCGGCGCGCTGGTGCACGTGTACACCGACGGCAGCGTCCATCTCAATCACGGCGGGACCGAGATGGGCCAGGGCCTGTTCATCAAGGTGGCGCAGGTGGTCGCCGACGAATTCGCGCTCCCTCTCGACCGTGTGAAGATCACCGCGACGACGACCGCGAAAGTGCCGAACACGTCGCCCACCGCCGCCTCCTCCGGCAGCGACCTCAACGCCCGGGCGGCGCAGGTGGCGGCACGCACGATCCGCGCCCGCATCGCCGGGGTGATCGCCGCCGACTGGAACGTCCCGCCCGCGGCGATCGTCTTCCGCGACGGTGCGCTGCACGCGGGCGACCGCCGCATGCCGTTCGCCGCGGCGGCGAAGCGCACGCATGAGCAGCGCGTCCAGCTTTCCGCGGCCGGCTACTACGCGACGCCGAAGCTGAAGTACGACACCGTCACCCATCGCGGCCGGCCGTTCTTCTACTTCGCCTATGGCGCCGCGGTGTCGGAGGTGGAAGTGGACACGCTGACCGGCGAATACGCAGTGCGGCGCGTCGATATCCTGCACGATGTCGGCCGTTCGCTCAATCCGGCGATCGATCTCGGCCAGATCGAGGGCGGGTTCGTGCAGGGGATGGGCTGGCTGACCAGCGAGGAACTGTGGTGGGACGCGAACGGGCGGCTGCGCACGCATGCACCCTCCACCTACAAAATTCCGGCGGTGGGCGACGTGCCGGCGGATTTCCGCGTCGCCATCTTCCGCCGCGGCCGCAACCGGGAGGACACCGTCAACCGCTCCAAGGCGGTCGGCGAGCCGCCGCTCATGCTCGCGATCTCCGTCTTCCATGCACTGCGCGATGCTGTCTTTGCCTGCGCCGATCTGCCCGAGGCCGCCGAGCTCGACGCGCCGGCAACACCGGAGCGGGTGCTGCACGCGATCGTGGCGCGGCGCGCCCGCGCCGCTGCACTGGCCGAACCGCTGGCGGCGGACTGATGGACGACTGGCTGGATGCGCTGCACGGGCTGCGGCAGGCCGGCACGCCGGCGGTGCTGGTGACGCTGCTCGCCGCCCGTGGCTCCACCCCGCGCGAGGCCGGCTGCAAGATGGTGGTGACGGCGGCAGGCACGTTCGGCACCATCGGCGGCGGCAACCTGGAATTCAGGAGCATCGCGGCGGCACGCGCTCTGCTCGCCGGCGGCGATGCCGGACCGCTGCAATGCGACTATCCGCTCGGTCCCGCGCTCGGCCAGTGCTGCGGCGGCCATGCCACCGTGCTGTTGGAGAAGATGCTGCCGCCGTCATGGCACATCGCACTGTTCGGCGCGGGCCATGTCGGGCGGGCGCTGGTCGGGGTGCTGGCCACGCTCGCCTGCCGCGTCACCTGGCTCGACGCGCGGCCGGGCGCCTTTCCCGCCACGCTGGCGGCGAACGTCACCGCCCGCATCGCGGCGGCGCCGCAAGCGGATATCGCTGCGCTCCCGGCCGGCACGCAGGTGCTGGTGATGACGCATGACCATGCACTCGATTACGCCCTTGTCGCCGCCGCCCTGCCGCGGCCGGACCTGCCCTTCGTCGGGCTGATCGGGTCGCAGACCAAGCGGGCGCGCTTCGTCGCCCGGCTGGCGCGCGACGGGCTGCCGGCGGCGGCGATCGGGCGCCTCGTCTGCCCGATCGGCGTGGCCGGCGCCGGCGGCAAACTGCCGGCCGAAATTGCCGTTGCCGTCGCCGCGCAATTGCTGCAAATCCGTGATGCGGCGGCGCTGGTCGTGCCGCCGCCGCGCCCCGGCCGCGCCACGCCGGCACCCGCCTGTGCCGATTGCGGCATGCCGGGCTGCACCCTTGCCGAGGACGCCGTCGTGCGATGACGCCGGATGAGCTGATGCGCCGCGCCATCGCGCTGTCGATGGAAAAGATGCTGGACGGCAGCGGCGGACCGTTCGGCGCCGTGATCGCCCGCGACGGCGCGATCGTGGCGGAGGGGTGGAATCAGGTCACCTCCGCCAACGACCCGACCGCGCATGCCGAGGTGGTGGCGATCCGCCGCGCCTGCCAGGCGCTCGGCCGGTTCGCGCTCGGCGACTGCGAAATCTACACCAGTTGCGAACCCTGCCCGATGTGCCTCGGTGCGATCTACTGGGCGCGGCTCGGCCGCATCTGGTTCGGCAACGACCGCGGCGATGCCGCCGCCATCGGCTTCGACGACGACTTCCTCTACCACGAACTTCCCCGCCCGATCGCCGCGCGCAGCATCCCGACGCAGCGCCTGCTGGGCGATGAGGCACGGGCGGCGTTCGATGCCTGGCGGATGAAAGAGGACCGGATGGCGTATTGACATGGACGCCCCCGCCCCGCCGCCACGTCTCGCCCTGGCCGGCATCACCAAGAGCTATGCCGCGGTGGTCGCCAACCGTGATGTCAGCCTCGCCATCGGTCCCGGCGAAATCCATGCCCTGCTGGGCGAGAACGGCGCCGGCAAGAGCACCCTGGTCAAGATCATCTACGGCGTCGTGCAGCCCGACACCGGCGCGATCGCGTGGGAGGGTAAGTCGGTCGCGATCAGCGGTCCGAACGCGGCCCGCGCGCTCGGCATCGGCATGGTGTTCCAGCATTTCTCGCTATTCGAGAGCCTGACGGTGGCGGAGAACATCGCCCTCGGTCTCGGCGCACGCGAGAGCATCGGCGAACTCACGGCGCGGATCGAGGAGGTGGCGCGGCGCTACGGCCTCGCCGTCACGCCGTCGCGGCATGTGCATCATCTGTCGGTCGGCGAGCGCCAGCGGGTCGAGATCGTGCGCTGCCTGCTGCAATCGCCGCGCCTGCTCATCATGGACGAGCCGACCTCGGTGCTGACGCCGCAGGAGGCGGCAGGATTGTTCGACGTGCTGCGCAAGCTGGCACGCGAAGGGTGCAGCATTCTCTATATCAGCCACAAGCTGGAGGAGATCAGGGCGCTGTGCGAGCGCGCGACGGTGCTGCGCGGCGGGCGCGTCGTCGGCGAATGCGATCCGCGCCGCGCCAGCGAGCAGGAGATGGCGGAGATGATGATCGGCGGCGCGCTGCCGGTGGCGCACCGCCCGGCGCCGCTGCACGAAGGACGCATCTGCCTCATCGTCGATCGCCTGTCGCTGCCGGCGGACGAGCCGTTCGGCACCAGCCTTGCCGAAATCTCGCTCACCCTGCGCGACGGCGAGATTCTCGGCATCGCCGGTGTCGCCGGCAACGGACAGAAGGAGCTGCTCGCCGTGCTCGCCGGCGAACGGCTGGCGCCGGACGCGGCATCGGTGCGGGTCGCCGATGTGCCGGCCGGGCGGCTCGGCCCTGCCGCGCGCCGCCGGCTCGGCCTCGCCTTCATCCCCGAGGAGCGGCTCGGCCGCGGCGCGGTCGCCGAATTTCCGCTGTCGGAGAATGCGCTGCTCACCGCCTACCAGCATGGGCTGGTGCGCGCCGGCATGATCCGCTTCGCCGCCGTTGAAGCCTATGCCCGCGACATCATCGCCCGCTTCCGCGTGGTTGCCGCGGGCACCGGCGCCTCGGGTTCCAGCCTGTCCGGCGGCAACATGCAGAAATTCATCGTCGGGCGCGAGGTGGGGACGAAGCCGCGCGTGCTGCTGGCGGCGCATCCGACGTGGGGTGTCGATATCGGCGCGGCGCTGGCGATCCGCCAGGCGCTGATGGACCTTGCCGCGTCCGGCAGCGGCGTGCTGCTGGTTTCGGAAGATCTCGCCGAGATTTTCGAGATCGCCGATTACATTGCCGTTCTCTCGGGCGGCCGGCTGTCGCCGCCGCGCCGCACCGGCGAGACCACGGTGGAGGAAGTCGGCCTGCTGATGGGTGGACGCATGGCCCCTGCGGTCCCCGTCGCCGCACTGCACGGTGCCGTCGATGCGGCTTAGTCTTCAGGCCCGCGCGCGGCCAGCGCGCGCGATGGTATGGCTGTCGCCGGTGCTGGCGGCGCTGCTCTCGGTGATCGGCGTCACCCTGCTGTTCGCCGCCCTCGGCCGCGATCCGGTGGAGGCACTGGCGACGCTGTTCGTTACCCCTCTCGCCAGCATCGACGGACTGACCGAACTCGGGCTGAAGGCGACGCCGCTGCTGCTGTGCGCCATCGGCATCGCCATCGGCGTGCGCGCCGATGTCTGGAACATCGGGGCGGAGGGCCAGTTCACCCTGGGCGCCATCGTCGGCAGCGCGGTGGCGCTGGGCTGGGGCGGCGGCGGGCATTGGTGGGTGATCCTGGCGACGCTGTTCGCCGGTATTGCCGGCGGCATGGCCTGGGCGGCGGTGCCGGCGCTTCTGCGTACCCGCTTCAATGCGCACGAAATCCTGACGACGCTGATGTTGAGCTACGTCGCCATCCAGTTGCTTGGCTATCTCGTGCATGGGCCGTGGAAGGATCCGGAAGGCTACAGCTTCCCGCAGACCAGGCAGTTCGCGCCCGATGCGATGCTGCCGCTGCTGCTGGAGGGGACGCGGCTGCATATCGGCGCACTGTTTGCGCTCGCGGCGGTACCGCTCGGCAGCGTGCTGCTCGGTCGCACCCTGGTCGGCTTTCGCATCCGCACCGTCGGCGCGGCGCCGGCCGCGGCGCGCTATGCCGGGTTCAGCCGCAATGCGACCGTGTGGGTCTGCCTGCTGCTCAGCGGCGGCCTTGCCGGGCTTGCCGGCATCTGCGAAATCGCCGGCGGCAACGGGCAACTCACGCCGCTGATCTCGCCGGGCTACGGCTTCGCCGCCATCATCGTCGCCTTTCTCGGCCGGCTCAATCCGGTCGGCATCCTGTTCGCGTCGCTGCTGATGGCGCTGCTCTATCTCGGGGGTGAGGGGTTGCAGGTATCGATGCAGATGCCGATTGCGGTCACCGGCACCGTGCAGGGCATGCTGCTGTTCTTCCTGCTCGCCGCCGATGTCCTCATCAATTATCGGGTGCGCCTGCTGCCGGCGCGGCGGGCGGGGGTGGTGACGGATGGCTGACGTGCAGTTGCCGGTCGCCATCGTGGTGGCGACGCTGCGTGCCGCGACACCGCTGACGCTGGCGGGGTTCGGCGAACTGGTCACCGAACGCGCAGGCGTGCTCAACCTCGGCGTCGAGGGCATGATGCTGGTCGGTGCCGCGTTCGGCTTCATGGCCACGGTCGCGAGCGGCAGCCTGCTCATCGGCTTCCTGGCCGCGATGATCGCGGGGGCGGCGCTGGCGCTGGTGTTCGGCGTGCTGACGCTGTCGCTGATGGCGAACCAGGTCGCGACCGGCCTTGCGCTCACCATCTTCGGCATCGGCTTCTCGGCCCTGGTGGGCGTGAAGTTCGTCGGCATGCCGCTCGGCGGGCTGGCGACGGCGCTGTGGCCGCATCTTGCCGCCGCGCCACCGCTGTTGCAGCAATTCATGCTGCTCGATCCGGTGGTGTGGCTTGCCCTGCTGCTGCCGTTCGCGGTGCATCGCTTCATCTACCGCACGCGCGCCGGCCTCGTACTGCGCGCGGTCGGCGAAAGCCATGATGTCGCGCATGCGCTCGGCTATTCGGTGCTGCGCATCCGCTATCTCGCGGTGCTGTTCGGCGGCGCGATGAGCGGACTTGCCGGCGCCTATCTGTCGCTCGCCTACACGCCGATGTGGACGGAGAACATGGTCGCCGGCCGCGGCTGGATCGCGCTCGCGCTGGTGGTGTTCTCGACCTGGAAGCCGGCATGGCTCGCGCTCGGCGCGCTGCTGTTCGGTCTCGTCACCATCGCGCAGTTCCAGGCGGAGGCGCTGGGGGTCGCGATTCCGCCGAACCTTCTGGCGATGCTGCCCTATCTCGCGACCGTGGGGGTGCTGGTGCTGATCTCGCGCGATGCCACGCGGCTCAAGCTGAATGCGCCGGCCGCGCTCGGCCGGCCGTTCCATGCGACCGCATGACGGCGCCGCTCTGGCTCCGCGATCCGCTGGCGATCCTCGCCGAGGACGCCGCGCGCGGCGTGGTGGTGCAGGACGGGCGCATCGTCGAATGTGTGCCCGCCGGCGGCGTGCCGGCGACGCCGGGGGCGGCAGTGTTCGATGCCGGCGCGCATGTCGTGCTGCCTGGCCTCATAAACACGCATCACCATTTCTACCAGACGCTGACCCGCGCCTCGCCGGCCGCGCTGGATCGCGAATTGTTCGGCTGGCTCGGCGCGCTCTATCCGGTGTGGGCGCGGCTGACACCCGATGCGCTGGAGGCCGCCGCGACCGTCGCGATGGCCGAGCTGCTGCTGTCGGGCTGCACCACGACGACCGACCACCATTATGTGTTCCCGCCGGGGCTTGAGCAGGCCATCGACATCGAGGTCGCGGTGGCGCGCCGGCTCGGCATCCGCGGCGTGTTCACGCGCGGGTCGATGAACCTGTCGCAGCGCGACGGCGGGCTGCCGCCCGACACGGTGGTGCAGGCCGAAGACACGATCCTTTCCGAAAGCGCGCGGCTGATCGGCGCGCACCACGATCCCCGGCCGCACGCAATGGTGCAGATCGCACTGGCGCCGTGTTCGCCGTTCACCGTGACACCGACGCTGATGCGCGCGACCGCCGCGCTGGCGGCGGCACACGGCGTGCGGCTGCACACGCATCTCGCCGAGACGGCGGACGAGACGGATTTCTGTCTTGCCCGTTTCCACCGCCGCCCTCTCGACTATCTGGAGGATGTCGGCTGGCTGCATGGCGGCGTGTGGCTGGCGCATGGCGTGCATTTTGCGCCGGACGAGATCGCGCGGCTGGCGCGCGCGGGCGTCGCCGTGACGCATTGCCCGTGCAGCAACCAGGTGCTCGGCTCCGGCCATTGCCCGGTCTGCGACATGGAGGCGGCGGGCGTGCGCGTCGGCCTCGGCGTCGATGGCTCGGCCTCCAACAATGCCTCGAATTTGATGCAGGAGGTGCGGGCGGCGTTCCTGCTGCAACGCCATCGCTACGGGGTGGCCCGCGTCGGCCATCGCGATGCGCTGCGCTGGGCGACGGAGGGGTCGGCCGCCTGTCTCGGGCGGCCGGAACTCGGCCGCATCGCGCCGGGTGCCGCGGCCGATCTGGCTCTGTTCCGGCTGGACGAACTGCGCTTCGCCGGCGCGCAGGATGCGCTGGCGGCGCTGGTGCTGTGCGGCGCCCATGCCGCCGATCGGGTGATGGTGGCGGGGCGCTGGGTGGTGGTGGACGGTGCGATTCCCGGCCTCGACCTGCCGGCGCTGGTGGCGCGGCAGGCAGCGGCGGCGGCGCGGCTGCACCAGGAATAGGGACGCCCCATGACCGTGCATTTCATCGGCGCCGGCCCCGGCGCCGCCGACCTCATCACCCTGCGAGGGCGCGATCTGCTCGCTGCCTGTCCGGTCTGCCTTTACGCCGGCTCCGTGGTCGCGCCCGAACTGCTTGCCCATTGCCCGCCGGGGGCGCGCCTGATCGACACGGCGCCGCTCACGCTCGATGCGATCGAGGCGGAATGCGTCGCCGCCCATCGGGCGGGCCAGGATGTGGCACGGCTGCATTCCGGCGATCTCTCCGTGTTCAGTGCGGTCGCCGAGCAGATGCGCCGGCTCGACCGGCGCGGCATCCCCTACACGCTCACCCCCGGCGTCCCCGCCTTTGCCGCCGCCGCGTCCCTGCTCGGGCGCGAGCTGACGGTGCCGGAAGTGGCGCAGAGCGTGGTGCTGACGCGCGTCTCCGGCCGCGCCTCGGCGATGCCGGCGGGCGAGACGCTGGCGGCGTTCGCGGCGACCGGGGCGACGCTCGCGATCCATCTCGCGGTGCAGGCGCTCGACCGCATTGTGGCCGAGCTCGTGCCATTCTATGGCGCCGACTGCCCGGTCGCGGTGGTGGTGCGGGCGACCTGGCCCGATCAGCGGGTGATCCGCGCCACAGTCGGCACCATCGCCGCCGAAGTCGCCGGGGCCGCGGTGGAGCGCATGGCGCTGGTGCTGGTCGGCCACGCGCTGGGTGCCGAGGGCTTCCGTGACAGTGCCCTCTATGACCCCGATTACCGGCGCCGGTTCCGGGCATGAGCCGGCGCGAACGGTGCGCGGCCGACCAGCGCGCCGTCGCGGTCGAACAGCAGCACCTCCAGCGCGACCGGCGCATCCTCCAGCACCGCGGCGGCGTGCTGCCAGGCCTGCCGTGCCACCATGTCGCCGAGCGGCAGCGGCGCGGCGAGGGCGAAGGCGTGTGCGGCGGTGTTGGCGGCGGCGATCGCTGCGGCGACCGCTGGCGTCGCGCCTCCCGCCTGCGCCAGCGCGGCCAGCGCGGGGAAATCGACCGCGCCGCGGGCTGAATGCAGATCGAGCCGCCCCTGCGCCAGCTTGGTCAGCTTGCCGACGCCGCCGGCGACGGTGACGCGCGGCACCGGGTGGGTGCGCAGATGCTTGAGCATGCCGCCGACGAAATCGCCCATGTCGATCAGTGCCGCATCGGGCAGCCCGTGCAGGGCCTGGACCGCTGCCTCCGAGCTGCGGCCGGTGGCGCCGGCGACGTGCGGCAGTCCGGCAGCACGCGCGACATCGATGCCCTGCCGGATGCCGGCGATCCAGGCGGCGCAGGAATAGGGTACGACGACGCCGGTGGTGCCGAGGATCGATATCCCGCCGAAAATGCCGAGCCGCGGGTTCAGGGTGCGCACGGCGAGCGCCGCCCCGTTGGCGACCGCGATCGTCACCTCGGCGTCACCGAGGCCCAATTCGGCAAGCGCCGTGCGGATCATGGCCCGCGGCACCGGGTTGATCGCCGGCTCGCCGGGCGGCAGCGGCAGGCCGGGACGGGTGACGGTGCCGACGCCTTCGCCGGCCCGGAACGTCACCCCCTGCCCCGCCGCGCCGCGCCGCACCGTGGCGCGGATCAGGGCGCCATGCGTCACGTCCGGGTCGTCGCCGGCATCCTTGACCACGCCGGCCGTCGCCTCCGCCACGCCGAGATGCCACTCGGCCAGCGCGAACGCGGCCGCGCCGCCGCGCGGCAACGTGATCGGCACCGGGTCCGGAAACCGGCCGGTCAGCAGGGCCGCGCCGGCCGCTTTCACCGCGGCGGTGGCACAGGCGCCGGTCGTCCAGCCGCGACGAAGGGGGGGGCGATCATCCACGCCCGACGTGATAGGGAAGCAGGGCAAGCGGGGAAAGCCGGATGACGCGCGGATTGCTGATCGCTGCCCCACGCTCGGGGGGCGGCAAGACCACGGTGACGCTGGCGCTGGCGGCGGCGTTGCGCCGGCGCGGCGTGAAGCTGCGCACGGCGAAATCCGGCCCCGACTATATCGACCCCGGCTTTCATGCCGCCGCCACCGGCCTGCCCAGCCCCAACCTCGACACCTGGGCGATGCCGCCGCCGCTGCTGGAGGCGACGCTGGCGGATGCCTGCCTCGGTGCCGAGCTGCTGCTGGTGGAATCGGCGATGGGCCTGTTCGACGGCCTCAACGGACCGCCCGGCGGGCGCGGCGCCGCCGCCGACCTTGCCGCGCGGTTCGGCCTGCCGGTGCTGCTGGTGCTCGATGTCGCCGGCCAGTCGCAATCCGCCGCCGCCGTCGCCCGCGGCTTCGTCGCACATCAGCCGGGCGTGCGCATCGCCGGCGTCGTGCTCAACCGCGTCGCCAGCGACCGCCATCGCGACATGGTGCGGCAGGCGATGGCGCAGGTGGCGCTGCCGGTGCTCGGCAGCCTGCCGCGCAACCCCGAATTGCGACTGCCGGAACGCCATCTCGGCCTTGTGCAGGCGCAGGAACTGGAAGGGCTGCCGGCGCTGCTGCAACGCCTCGCCGACGTGGCCGAGCGGCATTGCTATCTCGACGCCATTCTCGCCTGTGCCACCGCGCTGCCCACCGTGCCGGCGCGCGCGGTGGCGGTGCGCCCGCCCGGCAACCGCATCGCCCTCGCCGCCGATGCCGCGTTCAGCTTCGTCTATCCCCATGTGCTCGCCGGCTGGCGGCGGGCGGGGGCCGAGATCGTGCCGTTCTCCCCGCTCGCCGACGAGGCGCCGGCGGAGGATTGCGACGCCGCCTGGCTGCCCGGCGGCTATCCCGAACTCTACGCCGGCACGCTCGCCGCGGCGGAGAATTTCCGCACCGGTCTCGCCCGCTTCGCCGCGACGCGGCCGGTGCATGGCGAGTGCGGCGGCTACATGGTGCTCGGCGCCGGCCTGGTGGACGCGGCGGGGGAGCGCCATGCCATGACCGGGCTGCTCGATCACGTCACCAGCTTCGCCGATCGCCGGCTGACGCTCGGTTATCGGGAGGCGCGGCTGCATGCGGCGGGACCGCTCGGGCGCGCCGGTGCGCGGCTGCGCGGGCATGAGTTCCATTATGCGACCCTGCTCGACCCCGGCCGTGACGCGCGGTTCGCCGAGCTGATCGACGGGCAGGGCCGGTCACTGCCGGCGGGCGGCGGGCGGCGCGGGCTGGTCAGCGGCTGCTTCTTTCATGTCATCGGAGACGTTTCATGACCCGCCTGACGACCCGCGCCGAGCTGGAAGCCGCCATCGCCACCCTGCCGGCGGGCGATGAAGCGGCCGCCGCGGCGGTGCGGGCGCGGCAGGACCGGCTGACCAAGCCGCCGGGCAGCCTTGGCCGGCTGGAGGCGGCGGTGGCCTGGCTCGCCACCTGGCAGCGCCGCGCACGACCCAGGCTCGACCGGGTGGAGGTGCTGGTGTTCGCGGGCAACCACGGCGTCGTCGCCCGCGGCGTTTCCCCCTATCCGGCCGCGGTGACGGCGCAGATGGTGGCGAATTTCGCCGCCGGCGGGGCCGCCATCAATCAGCTCGCCCGCGCGGCCGGGGCGGCGCTGCGCGTCATCCCGCTCGCGCTTGACACCCCGACCGCCGATTTCTGCGACTCCCCGGCGATGACGCCGGAGGCGTTCCTCGCCGCCGTCAACGCCGGGTGGGAGTCGGTCCAGCCCGGCACCGACCTGCTCTGCCTGGGGGAGATGGGGATCGGCAATACCACGGCGGCGGCGGCCCTGGCGGCAGCGCTGTTCGGCGGCGGCGGGACGCGCTGGGCGGGGCGCGGGACCGGCCTCGATGATGCCGGGGTGGCCCGCAAGCGGGCGGTGATCGATGCGGCGCTGGCGCGGCATGCCGCCCTTGCCGGCGACGCGCTCGGGCTGGCGGCGGCGCTCGGCGGGCGGGAGCTGGCGGCGATCCTGGGGGCGGTGCTGGCGGCGCGCCACCACCAGGTGCCGGTGCTGCTGGACGGCTTCGTCTGCACCGCCGCCGCCGCCCCGCTCGCGGTGGCGCAGGCGGACGCGCTCGGCCATGCGTGGCTCGGCCATCTGTCAGCGGAGGCCGGGCACCGGGCGCTGGCGGAGCGGCTGGGGCTGACGCCGCTGCTCGATCTCGGCATGCGGCTCGGCGAGGCGTCGGGGGCAGCGGCGGCGGTGCCGGTGCTGCGGGCGGCGCTCGCGTGTCATGACGGCATGGCGACGTTTGCCGAGGCTGGGGTCGCCGATCGGACATGATCCGCGATCTGGCCGGCGCCTGTGCCCTGCTGACCCGCCTGCCGGTCGGGCGGCTGGCGGAGGGGGCGGCGCCGGCGCGGGGCCTGTGGGCCTATCCGGTGATCGGGGCGCTGGTCGGCGGTTTCGCCGGCGGCTGCTATGCGCTCGGCCGCGTCCTCGGCCTCGGCGCGCCGCTTGCCGCGGTGTGGGCGATGGCCGCGCTGCTGATCGCCACCGGCGCGCTGCACGAGGACGGGCTGGCCGATGCCGCCGATGCGCTCGGTGGCGGGGCGACGGCAGCGCGGCGGCTTGCCATCCTGCGCGACAGCCGCATCGGCAGTTTCGGCGCGCTGGCACTGCTGCTGGCGATGGCGGCGCGCCTCGCCGCCCTCGCCACGCTCGGCCCCGGCGCCGCGGTGGTGGCGATGGCGGCGGCGGCGGCGCTCGGGCGGGCGGCGCTGCTGCTGCCGGTGCTGCTGCTGCACCCGGCGCGGGCCGAGGGGCTGGGGGCGAGCCTGGGCGGGCGGACGGACGGCGTGGTATGGCAGGGGCTCGGCCTGGGTGCGGCGCTGGCCTTCGCGGCGCTGCCGCTGCGCATGGCGGCGGGGGCGGTCCTGCTCGCCGCGCTCGCCGGCCTCGGCATCGCCGCCGCCGCCCGGCGGCAACTCGGCGGCTACACCGGCGACGTGCTGGGGGCGACCAGCGTGATCGCCGAGTGCCTCGTGCTGTCGCTGCTCAGCAGCGGATTTCGCTGACCGACCCGAGCGGCGGCGCCGCTGCCAGCAGATCGGGCACCGTCCCGCGCAGCATTGGCGCGAGCAGCTTGAGCGACCCGCCATGCGCGACCACCACCGCATCCTCGGCACGGTCGCACAGCATGACGCAAAAGTCCTGCACGCGGGCGAGCAGGGCCGCCCCGCTCTCGCCGCCGGGGGGGGCGAAGCGCAGCGGGTCGGCGGCCCAGCGGTCGAGATCGGCACGCGGGACATCCGCCCAGGGCCGGCCTTCCCAAGCGCCGAAATCGAGTTCCGCCAACCGCGCGTCGATCACCGCGGCGGCGCCGGCGATGGCGCGGCAGCGGCGCGCCGGGCTGGTCCACACCCGCCCGGGCCATGCCGCCACCAGCGCCCGCAAACCCGCCGCCGCCGCATCCTCACGCAGCCCGGGATCGAGCCGGCCATAGCACAGGCCGGGGGCGAGAGCGGTTGTGGGATGGCGGATCAGGACGATTTTCATTGCCACCCCTCAACACTGAGGGCGCAGCGCGATAGAGGTCCGAGCATGCCCGCCATCTCCCCCGCCATTCCGCGTGCCGCCCTCGTCACCGGGGGGGCGGCGCGGCTCGGGCG
>JAJZNE010000098.1 GCA_021847995.1 Pseudomonadota bacterium
CGGGAACCTCCTCTGCTTCGCCGCAAGGCTTTGTTGCAGAAGAACTTTCGCCGATTCAGAGCCCCGATGCACCTATTCTCTGTGAGAAATGCGGGTTAGCCCCCTTCCCGGCCGGCGAGATGCCGCGCCAGCCGGTCGAACTCCGCCACCGTCAGCGTCTCCGCACGCCGCACCGGGTCGATTCCGGCCGCGTTGAGCAAGGCTTCGCCGTCCAGCGCCCGCAATGCGCCCCGCAGCATCTTGCGCCGCTGCCCGAACGCCGCCGCGGTCAGCCGCTCCATGGCCGCGAAAAGCGCCGGCTCAGGCTGCGCCGGGTGCGGCTCCAGCACCACCACCGCCGACCAGACGCGCGGCGGCGGCACGAAGGCCTCGGGCGCAAGCCGCAGGCGCAGCGACGGCGTCGCCACCCATTGCGCCAGCACGCCGAGCCGCCCGTAGGAAGTCGTGCCCGGCACGGCACAGATGCGCTCCGCCACCTCGAGCTGGAACATCAGCGTCAGCCGCTCCCACGCCGCTGCCTGCCGCAGCCAGCCGACCAGCAGGGGGGAGGCGATGTTGTAAGGCAGATTGGCGACGATCTGCCGCGGCGGCGGCGCCAGCGTCGCCAGATCGAGCGCCAGCGCATCGCCCGCGATCACGCGCAGCCGCCCCGTCTCCTCCGCCAGTTCGGCGAGCGCGGCGACGGCGCGGGCGTCGCGTTCCACCGCGGTGACGCTGGCCGCGCCGGCGTCAAGCAGCGCGCGGGTCAGGCCGCCGGGCCCTGGCCCGACCTCCACCACATGCCGCAGGCCGAGCGGACCGGCGGCACGGACGATGCGCGCTGTCAGGTTGGCATCGAGCAGGAAGTGCTGGCCGAGCGCGCGCCGGGCCTCCAGCCCGTGGCGCGCGATCACCTCCCGAAGCTTCGGGCGAACGGGCGCGGTCAGGAGCGCTGGTCGAGCATGGCGTGGCGTTGCAGATCGCGCAGCAACTGGCGTGACGCCAGTTCCACCCGCTCATTGAGCAGCTTCGCCATCAGCTCCTCGCGTGTCGGCATGCCGAGATTCTTCTGCTCGCGCGAGCACACCATGATGATGAGGATGCCGTCCTCCGACACCAGCGGGCCGCTGGGCTTGCTGTCCGGCAGTTTCTCCAGCACGTCGCGCATCGTCGGCGGCACGGTGTCGAGGCGGATTTCGCCGGGATTGGGCGGGCGGGCATTGCCGGCCGCCTTGCCGGCTGCCTCCACCTGGTCGCAGGTCTGCGCCGAGGCGGAGAGTTGCTGCGCCTTCTCCAGCATCTGCCGCTGCTGGTCGGTCGGGTTGGCGGGATCGAGTCGGCTGGTGAACGGCAGGAAGGCCTGCCGCACATTCAGCACGGTTGCCATGTCATTGCCGATCACCCGCTTGGCCTGCAAGGTCACGATGTCGTAGCCGCCGGGCACCCGGATCGGGTTGCTGATGGCGCCGGGCGGCATCTCGTTCAGCACGCGCAGTACTTCGGGGTCGATCTGCGCCGGCTGCTGCCAGCCGAGATCACCGCCGACCAGCGCCGTCTGGCTCTGGCTGAACTGGGCCGCGACGACGGGGAAGGGGGCGCCGGCGCGCAGCTGCTGGATCACGGTATCGGAGAATTTGTGCGCCTCCTCGGCCTGCGCCGGATTCTCCACCGGGATGAAGATCTCGCTGATGTGGAACTCGGTCTGGCCGAACTGCTCCTTGAGCAGGTGTTCCTGCTCGGCCACGTCGGCGTCGCTGATCTGCAATTGCCGGCCGAGCTGCTGGCGCAGCACCCGCGTCCAGGCAAGCTGCACGCGGATCTGGTCCACCAGCGTGCGATAGGCCACCCCGTCGGTTGCCAGCCGCCGGCGCAGGGTGCCGGGCGGCATGTTGTTGCGCGCCTCCACCTCGTTGATGGCATGCGCGATGTCGGCGTCGGCGACCAGGATGCGGCGGCGCTGAGCCTCCTGCAGGCGCAGGCGCTCGTCGATCAGTTGCCGCGTGATCTGCGGTGTCAGCCGGTCCAGCACCTCGGGCGACAGCGGCAGGCCGGTGGAAAGCGCAAACAGCCGCCGCCGGTTCTCCACGTCCTCGCGGCTGACCACGTCGCCGTTGACGACCGCGACGATGCTCGCCCCCTCGCTGCCGGCGGGCGGCGGCTGAGGTGGGCTGCCGGCGGCGGCCGGCAGCGCGCCGGCCAGCAGCATGCCGGCTGCGAACAGGACCGGAGCGGACGGGATCGGCGGACAGGATCGTCGCATGATGTCTCAGCACTCCACGAAGGGAGGGTCGGGCAGATCATCTGGTAGCGGCAGGCCCGGCCCGCCGCCACACCCCGGCCTTCCCCCCAGCGCTACATGCCGTTGATGTTGAAGGATCCGAGGGTCTTCAGGGTGACCTGAAAATACAGCGTCGTGGCGCCGGTGTCGCCATCGATCGACGTATAGCGGCGATAATAGTTGGCACTGACGATGAAACATTCATCCTCATAGGTCAGCGTCGCACCGACATCCGACATTGTCTGGAGGTGCAGGTCGCGGATGACGGAGCCGCCGAATTTCCAGTGCCCGAACTGGGTGTCGATGCCGATCGTGGCTTCGTTGACCGGCCCGGTATTCAGCAGCGGCGTGCCGGGAATGAACTGCTCGCCGGGGGTCAGCGTGCGGTTGACGAGGATCCCTGTCGGCACGAAATCGTAATAGGTATAGGGATTGTAGGACTCATAAATGTAACCGGCAGAGAATTTCAGCCATGATGGGCCGGCAGTGCCCAGCCCATCAAAAAATCGTAGATTGTAATTCCGATGATCGAAGCGTTCATGGGTGGAGACATCGAAATACTCGCTCGGAGTATAATTAAGGTGGGTCACCACGTCCGTCACCGTCTGGCTCAACCCCGAATTGACGGGAAAGGCGGGGTCCGGGCTGGTGCGGAAGCCCTGGCCGATGAAGGCGTCCACGTTCTGTCCCTTGCCGAAATACCAGGCGCCGTGCAACGCGACATTGGCACGCGGACCCCCTTCCAGCCGGTCGATGCCGGGATAGCGGTTGAGCGCGAACAGGTTGGCGTCGGTGAACTGGAAATCCATGCTGTCCTCGTTCGGGATCAGCGTGTTGATGGCGATCGGAACGCCCGCCGCATTGCGGATGGTGCCGTAGCTGCTGCCGTTCGGTGCGGCGATCAGCTGCACGATCGGCTCGATCACCTGGGTTCCGCTGCTGCTCTGGCGGATCAGCGGCCAGCGCCCGTCGAGTGCGATCGTCGGCATGGCCTGCGCCGAGGAGGCCGATCCCTGATAGCTCCAGGTCGGCTGCTCGTTCAGTTTGGTCGCGTTGTAGGCGGCGCTGTCCACATGCAGCACCAGCTTCCACAGATCGCCGAGCGCACCGGTGGCGGGACGTTCCCAGTCGTAGCTGAAATTGGCGCGCTGGTCGTTGGTGCCGATCTGGCGCAGCACGTTGAAGGCGCCGAGCTGCACCGAACTGCGCCCGCCGAGCTCATCCGGCTGGCCGACATAGCTGTAGGTGTAGCGCGGCAGCACATACGGCATCTCCGCCGTGATCGCGCTGGTGACGAGGCCCTGGTAGGCGCTGGCGTCCAGGCGCGAATACGAGCCCTGGCCGAACCCCTCCAGATAGACCGTGCTGGTCAGCACATAGACGAGGCCGGGAATCTGGTAGTCGCGCATGTAGATCTCGGACGATGCGCGTTCGATGTCGAACCCCCAGCGCCATTCGTCATTCAGCACGAACTGGCCCTTCGCGAACAGATCGCTCGCCATCTGGCCTTCATCCTGGGCAAGCGACGTGTTGATCGTCACCTGCCCGTCGTTGAAGGCATGGCGCAGCTGCAGATCGACGCCACCGATCTGCTGGGACGACAGGATCGGGGTGATGGTGGCGTCGGTGCTGCCGTCGATTGCCCAGAAATACGGAATCTCCGCAAATGCGCCGATGTACTTGGCAAATCCCGGGGTCGGTTCCAGGAACCCGCTGGAGCGCTTGGCGGACGGGTCGGGGACCGTGAAATACGGCAAATACATCACCGGAACGCCGTAGAGGTCCACCACCGCATCGTCATACTCGATGCGCTTGTTATCAAGATCCTGCACCGCCGAGCGTGCCCGCACGTCCCATTCCAGCGGCCAGTCGGGATGGTTCTTGCAGGCATCGCAGGACGAATAGATGACACGGCTGAGATCATTGACCCGCGCGTCGATGCGGCGCGCGCCATTCGCGGCGAGATGGCCGTTCTGCGCCAGCTGGGCGCGCATGTTGGCGAGCACGCCGTCCTTCAACCCCTGCGACAGCTCGGCATAGTCGGCGAACAGCACCTGCCCGCTCGGGTCCAGTATGACGACATGGCCGGTCGCTGCCGCCACGTCCGTGTTGCGGTCGTACGTCACCTTGTCGGCGCGCAGCACGCGGTTGTCCTGCCAGATCTCGACATGGCCGGTCAGCGTGACGAGGCCCGAATCGCGGTCGTAGGTGGCGGTGTCCGCCTGATAATAGACGGGTGCGTTGCGCTGCACCGGTTGCAGCGACGGCATGTGCATCGTCGCGCCGGGGGGGGCCTGCTGGGCCAGCGCCGGCGGGCCGGCGGCCAGCGCCGCGCCGAGCAGCAGCGCGCGGAGGGCGCGCCACGCCACGCGGCTAGCCGTCCTCAAGGTGCAGCAGCAGGGCGAGCGAGAGCATCAGACCGGAGGCGGCCGGCGCCCATGCCGCCAGCAGCGGCGGCAGCGCCCCTGACTGCCCGAATTCCTCGGCCAGCTTGGAGACCACGAACAGCGCGAATCCGGCTGCCACACCGCTGCCGATCATCTGTGCCACGCCGCCGCGCCGCTGCGGGCGCATGGAAAACCCGGCGCCCAGCAGACACATCGTGCCGCACAGCAGCGGCAGCGCCAGCAGGCTCTGGAAATGCAGCCGGTGGCGGATGGAGGAGAAGCCGGAGCGGTCGAGCAGCGCGATGAAGCCCGGCAGCGACCACACCGAGAACGTATCCGGTGGCGCGAAGCTTTCCTGCACCCGCGCCAAGGTCAGGTCGGTCGGCAGACGGATGGTGCGCGGCGCGTCCTGCAGATGCCCCGCCGTCACCGTGCGTGCGTCGCGCAGCTCCCATTCCCCGCCGGCCAGGCGCGCGACATGCGCCTCGATGCGCTGCATCGGCCGGTCGGACCCGTCGAGACGGAAGATGCTCACGTCGTGCCCCTCCAGCACCTTGCCCTTCGCCGCCACCGACAGGGCATGGACGATCGCCACCCCCTGCGCGTCGAGCCCGCGATCGGACTGGCGCAGCCACAACTGTCCGCCGTTGAGCGCCAGTGTCCCCGTACCGCTGCTCAGATAGGTGTCCTCCAGCACTTCGGCGCGCGCGCGCATCACCGCCGAGATCGGCGTCACCCCGGCTGTCGCGAAGGCGCCGAGCAGGATCGCCCCCAGGATCGGCGCCGAGAGGAACTGCCACGCCGACACCCCGGCGGCGCGCGCGACCACCAGTTCCGACGACCGGGTCAGCCGCCAGAACGCGATGATGGCACCGAGCAGCACCGCGAACGGCAGGATCTGCATGCCGACCCAGGGCAGGCGCAGCGCCGCGATCTCGCTCACGATGCCGAACGTCGCCTCGGGCCGGGTGGCGGAGCGGCGCAGCAGCTCGATGAAGTCGAACAGCGCAACCAGCCCGGTCAGCGCCGCCAGCATCGACAGCACCGCCAGCATGAACACGCGCGCGACATAGAGCGAAAGGGTGACGGCGATCGGCATGGCAGCCCTAGGCCATGCCCAGCCGCACTAGCAGCGCGTGCGGCGCGATGCGCAGTTCGGGTCCGATCAGCAGCCAGAAGCACACCACCGCCGGCAGTATCGCCTGCACCCAGATCAGCGGGATCAGGGCCGTGTCACGGGTGGCGAGATTGGTGACGGCGAGCCCGGACGCCAGCAGCACCACCACGCTCAGCACCGCGCCGAGCGGGCGCAGGATGCCGCCGTGGCGGCGGAACGAGCCGGTCAGCGAAGCGACCAGGGCGACAAAGCTGAAGCTCAGCGCCGTGAACGGCGAGGCAAGCCGCCGGTGCGCCTCCACCGCCAGTTTCGGCAGATCGCGATCGGCGACCACGCCCGGCGCAGGGTGCAGCAATTCGTCGATCGACATCTCCGTCGGGTCGCGCAGCCGCGTCGTCTCGCCCTTGCCGGACTGCGTCAGATCGACGGAATTCTGCGCGAAGGTAAGGACGTTCAGCCGCCCGGTCTGGCGGTCGATCTCCTGGCGCGAGCCGTCCTGCAGCAGTACCCGCGGCGGCCCGTCGCTGGCGAGCAGCCGGCCGCGCTGGGCGAAGATGGTGGCGTGGGCGTTCTTGTCCCGCGCATCGTCGATCATGATGCCGTGCAGCGTGCCGTCGCGGTCGCGGCGGCGGACATAGACCGTCATGTCATCTGACACCGGGGTGAACACGCCGTCCTGCAACAGGAAAGCGGCGAGGCGGTTGCGGATTTCGAACTGGTATTCACGGAAATCGGTGAAGGCCGCCGGCACCACCCAGATATTCAGCAGATAGCAGGCGCTCATGCTGAAGGCGGCGAGCAGCAGCGCCGGCCGGGCCAGCGCGCCCTGCGACAGGCCGGCGGCACGCATCACCGTCAGCTCCCGGTCGCCGGCGAGGCGCTGATAGACGAACTGAACCACGACGAAGGTCGTGATCGGCAGGATCACGGCGACGAAATTGGGAATGAGCAGGCTGGTGAGCTGGAAAAAGGCACGGAACGACAATCCGCGGTTGACCACCAGCTCGACGAACCGCAGCGACTGGGTGAGCCAGATCAGCGCCACCAGTCCGCCCGAGACGGCGAACAGCGCCAGCAGCAACTGGCGCAGCACATAGCCGTCGATGCGCGAGACCGACGCGGCATGGCGGGACGGCAGAGGCATGGCGACCGGGCATCTCCGACTCGGGCGGCCAGCTTAGCCGCCGCCGGGGGGCCGAGGCAAAGCGATCCGGCCACTGTTGCAGACGCATGTTCGCCATTGCGGCGGTGTCAGGTTTCCGTCACGACTTGCCGCGATCCTGCCACCGCCGAGGCCGCATGAACACGATCGAAGCCGTCCTGATCGCCCTTCTGCAGGGGGCAACCGAACTGTTCCCGGTGTCCAGTCTCGGGCATGCCGTGGTGGTGCCGGCGCTGCTGGCCTGGCCGGTGGACCAGCGGGCGCCGTCCTTCCTGCCGTTCCTGGTGATGCTGCATGTCGGCACCGCGACGGCGCTGCTGCTGTATTTCTGGCGCGACTGGTGGGCGCTGCTGCTTGGCGTGCTCGGCATCGGCGATGCCCATGGAAGGGGCGAAAGCCGGCGCGTGCTCGGCCTCATTATCGTCGCCACCATACCGGCAGTTGTGATCGGCTTTGCGCTGGAAAAACTGTTCCGCGCCCTGTTCGCAACCCCGCTGATCGCCGCCGCCTTCCTGGCGCTGAACGGCCTGCTGCTGCTGTTCGGCGAGCGCATCCGCGCCCGCGGCCATCGCGACCTTGCCAGCCTGACCGCGAAGGACGCGGTGCTGATCGGGTTCTGGCAATGCCTCGCCCTGATCCCCGGCATCTCGCGCTCCGGCGCCACCATCGTCGGCGGCCTCGTGCGCGGCATCGACCATGAATCGTCGGCGCATTTCTCCTTCCTGATCGCGACCCCCGTGATCCTCGGTGCGACGGTGCTGGAGGTGCCGAAGCTGCTGCGCGCCGAGGTGGCGCCCGGCGTGTTCGGCCTAGCGGCGCTGGCGGCGGTGGTGGCAGGGGTGACGGCGTTTGCCAGCACCGCCTTCCTGATGCGCTATTTCCGCCGTCATGACGACTGGGCGCTCAATCCGTTCGCCTATTACTGCCTTGCCGGCGGCATCGCCTCGCTGGCTTGGCTGGCCGCGCGATGAAGCGCCGGGCGCTGGCGTTGGCGGCGCTGCTGCTCACCGCCGCCGGGCCGCCGCCGGCGGCCACGCCGATCTCGCGCATGAACCTGCCCTGGTGGCGGGCACGGCACGAGGCGAAACTGGCTGAACTGCACCGCGCTCCGGTCGATCTCGTGTTGCTCGGCGATTCGATCACCCAGGATTACGAACGGTCGGGTCCGCCGCCGTGGCAGGATTTCGCGCCGGTCTGGCAGCGCTTCTATGGCAGCCGCCATGCCGTCAATCTCGGCTTCAAGGGCGATGCGACGGCGCATCTGCTGTGGCGCATCGAACATGGCGAACTCGCCGGCATTACCCCGCGCGCGGCGGTGATCCTGATCGGCGCCAACAATCTCGGCCGGCTGCACTGGTCGGCCGCCGACACCGCCGCCGGCATCGTTGCGGTGGTGTCGGAAACGCAGCGGCGCCTGCCGCACACCGGCATCGTGCTGCTCGGCATCCTGCCCAGCCTGCGCAGCGCCTGGACGAGCGCGACCACGGCGGAGGTCAATGCCGCGCTGGCGGCCCGCTACAGCGGGGGCAGGGTGCCCGGTGTCACCTATCTCGACCTCACTGCCCTGTTCCTCAAGGATGGGACGGTCGATCCGGCCCAGTTCCTCGACCCCAAACTGACCCCACCGGAACCGCCGCTGCACCCGACGCCGGAGGCGCAGGCGCGCATGGCCGCGGCGATCGAGCCGGTGCTGCGACGGCTGCTCGGTTCGTAGAGAACGGCGGTGGTCGCTGCTATGGGGAGGGTGCCCGGACCCTGACCCCGATCTCGTCAAGGACCGCATCGGCGGCGGCGACGAAGCCGTGCATATCGTCCGGCCCGATCGCGCCGATGCAGCCGACGCGGAAGCTCGGACGCTCGGTGTTGTAGAAATTGCTGATCAGGAAGCCGCGCGCCTTCAGCGCCGCGACGAAGCGATCGAGCGACCATGAAGGGTCACCCGGTGCCAACACGTTAACCACGATCGGCCCCTGCGCGGCGGCGGCAAGGCAGGGCTGCAGGCCGATCGCCGCCATCCCCTCGAACACCACGCGGGCGTTCTCCCGATACCGCGCGAGCCTCGCCGGTGCGCCGCCTTCCGCCGCATGCAGGTCGAGTGCCACGGCCAGCGCATTGACGATCTGCGCCGGCGGCGTGAAGCGGAAACTGCCCCAGCCATCGCGCTCGCCGCCCTCGTGGATATCGCGCAGATCGAACGACCAGCTTCCCGCCTGACGCGGCGACGTCGCCAGCAGCGCATCGATCCGCGCGATGGTCACGGCAAGGCCGGGCAGGCCCTCCAGGCATTTGTTGGGGGTAAACACCGCCGCGTCGATCTCCGGCCGGCGCCGCAGATCGAGCGGAAGGGCCCCGAACGCCGACACGGCATCGAGAATGATCCGCCGCCCCGCCGCCGCCACGACGG
Organism: Pseudomonadota bacterium; assembly: GCA_021847995.1. Taxonomy (GTDB): domain Bacteria; phylum Pseudomonadota; class Alphaproteobacteria; order Acetobacterales; family Acetobacteraceae; genus JAFKFJ01. Next base: position 9,328 of record JAJZNE010000098.1, read on the forward strand.
TACCGATCGCATCCGGGTCGTGGACGATGCCGGTGCTGGTCTCGGAATAGACCAGCCCGACATGGCTGATCGTTGGATCGGCGGCGAGTGCCCCGGCAACCCGGGCGGGGTCGAGCGGCTCGGTCTCGGAGGCGGGGAGGGGGATGACGCTGCGCCCGGCCTCGCGCGCCAGCCGCGCCATGCGGTTGGCGTAGCTGCCGGTCAGCGGCACCAGGATACGCCCGCCTTGCGGCAGGAAACTGCGCAATGCCGCTTCGATGGAAAAATGTCCGGCCCCTTGCAGCGGCAGCACCGCATGGCTTGCCAGCACGTCGCCGGCGATGCGGGCGATGCCGCGACGCATCGCCTGATAGGGCGGGCGGAAACTGTCGTCCCAGGGGGCGAAGTCGTGACCGGCGGCGGCGCGGACTTCGGGGCGGGTGGTGACGGGGCCGGGGATCAGCAGCTTCATGGTCCTCACCTGCCACGCGCCGAGGCACGAATCCACCCCGGCGAGCGCAATGAGGAACGGCGGCCGCGCCGGGCGCCGCCGCCGTTCCCCAAGCCATCGGAGAGGTGGACGAAGGCTACTTCAGGATGATTTCGACGCGCCGGTTCTGCGGTTCCCGCACCCCGGCGGCGGTCGGAACAAGCAGCTTGGTGTCGCCGAAGCCCTGCGCCGTGATCTCGTTCTGCGGCACCCCGTCCCTGACCAGTTCGGCGGCGACGTTCTGCGCCCGCTGCACCGACAGCTTCTGGTTGTAGGCGGCGCCGCCCGAGGTGTCGGTGTAGCCGTTCACCTCGATCCGCGTGAGCTGGACGCGGGAGGCGTTCTGCGCCGCCTCGGCGATGATCTGCTTCGCCCGCTCGGTCAGGTCGGCCTTGTCCCAGTCGAAGAACACGAGATAGGTGCGCGCGGGTGCCGGGGCGGGTGCTGCGACCGGGGCCGGCGCCGGGGCGGGCGGCGGCGGCGGCGGCGCGGCGCCGAACGCGTAGCGCAGCCCCAGCATGATCGAGTTGTTGTACTGGTTGCCGAGCTTGACCGCGCCATAGGTCGGCTGCGTCGCGGTCGCCATGAAGCGGTATTCCGCCGTCGCCGACAGGCCCGGCACCGACGGCACCGGCAGCGCCACGCCGACGATCGCCTGACCCGCGAGCGCCGGCTTGTCACCGCTGAATGCGGTGCCGGTCGCGGTAAGGCCATTGGCCACGTCCTGCATCACGCCACCGACGCCGACACCCAGGTACGGGAACACGTATTTGGAGCCGACATCGAAATCATAGAGCGCGTTGACGAAGCCGCCGAAAGTCTGGTCGTGCGCCTTGGGCGCATTCAGGTTCTGGGCGGAGTTGTAGTAAGCGCCCTGGGCTTCCACCCGGAACCCGTTACCGAACCCGTAGCCGAAGCTGCCGACGCCGACCGGTCCGCCGGGCGTGCCGAGGGTAGTACCGCTGCCGCCGCCGGTCTTCACGTCCTGGTTGAGCATCAGGTTGTATCCGGCCCCGGCGCCCACGTAGAACCCGTTGACCGGCTGGGCCATCGCCGCAGCCGGCAGCACGAGCATCCCGCCGGCGATCAGCGCTTTCCGGAGTGTCATTCGGTCTCTCTCCTCTGTGAACCAGCCAACATGCAGACGCCCCCTCGCCACGGGTGAGGGGCTCCGGAGTCGTCTCCGCCAAATTAGTTTATCAACCCCGCGTGATTCCAGCCCGCGAACCATGACGCAGCCGGGCAGGTGCGATTGTGCGACAAACTGTAGCAATTGGGCAACATGCCGTGGCCGCAGAAAGAGCAGGCAGAGCCGCCGCGCCGCCGCACCGCCGCGCAGCCGAATGCGGCGAAACCCGGCTGGCCGCCGTCCTCCGGCGCCCGTCGGGCCGGAGGCCAAGTCATTTCCGGCAGTTAATCCATCGGTTACTTTGATTTTACTTTTAGATGGGATCTTCGATGCAACCCTCCCATGCAGGCAATAACTACCCGGCTCGGAACCGCTCTGATTGTCGGGCGTTTTATTTTTGTCCGCCTGCTGACGCGGATTGGTGCTCTTGCGGTGGAAGGAATTCACCATGCGTACGACGCTGTTTGCCTCGGCCGCGCTGCTCGGCCTGACGCTTGCCGCCTCTGCTCCGGCCCTTGCTCAGGACACTTCGCCCGACGCCCGTCTTCGTCAGGCGCTTCAGGCAACGCGGGACCACCAGGCGGATCAGGCGCTGGGTGCCCTCAATGCGGCGGAGGACGAGTTCCTGCGCAGCGGCGCCGGCGTCGAAGTGCAGGGCGGTCATGACTATCCGGAGATCCCGATGATCGTCCGCCAGATGGGGCTGGCGCGCGAGGCGGTGCAGCAGCAGCACTGGGACGAGGCGGAGCACGACATCAACAACGCCTTGTCGCATGCCGCCGGATCGAACGCTTACAACTCGGTCTGGCCGGCCGGGGGCGGCAGCGACTCCGCCAGTGCGACAGCACCGGCTGCCGGTACGACGCAGCAGTAACGGGGCAAATGGCGGAAGGGAGCGGGAGTCGAACCCACCCGGGGCCGCAGGGCAGCCCCAACCGGCTTTGAAGGCCGGCCGGCCCACCGGGGCCGCTTCCCTTCCCCACGCCGCCGCGCCGCCTGCCACACTAGCGCAGATTGGCGGCGAAGCCCTCCTCCTCGGTTTCCTCGAGGCAGCGGCAGTCGAGCCAGAGGCGCTGCTGGCCGAGGCGGCCGATCACCGGCCGCGCCAGCCGGCGCAGGCGCAGGGCCAGCGCGTCCAGCCCGTCGCCCGCGAATGTCACCGCCGCCGAAGGCAGCAGATCGACCGGCAACGCGCCGGAACCGATCTGGCTCTGGCACGGCGCCACGCTCGCCGTGCGCTGCGCGAAGGCGGCGAGCTTCGGCCGCACCCGCTCCGCCGTCGCCCGTATCGCCGGCGGCGCGCGCGTGAGCAGCCGCAGCGCCGGCAGGCGGGCGGCCAGCCGATCGGGCGTGAGATAGAGCCGCAGCACCTCCTCCAGCGCCGCCAGCCGCGCCTTGTCCAGCCGCAGCGCCCGCTTCAGCGGATTGACGTCGAGTTGCCGGATCAGCGCCCCACGGCCCACAACCAGTCCCGCCTGCGGTCCGCCGAGCAGCTTGTCGCCGGAAAAACAGACGAGATCGGCACCGGCGGCCAGCCGCTCCTGCGGCGTCGGCTCGTGCGGCAGGCCCCAGCGGGCGAGATCGACCAGACTGCCGCTGCCAAGGTCATCGATGAGCGGCAGGCCGGCCGCCCGCGCGACCGCCGCAAGCTCGGCGGGCGAAACCGCGGCGGTGAAGCCGCTGACGGCGAAATTGGCGGTATGGACGCGCAGCACTGCCGCCGTCGCCGGCCCGATCGCGGCCGCGAAGTCGCGCGCATGGGTGCGGTTGGTGGTGCCCACTTCCACCAGAAGGGCACCGGCCCGCCGCATGATCTCGGGCAGCCGGAACGATCCCCCGATCTCGATCAGCTCGCCGCGCGACACCGGCACCTCGCGTCCCTCGGCCAGCGTATTGAGCGTGAGCAGCAGTCCGGCCGCATTGTTGTTGACGACGGTCGCCGCCTCGGCGCCGGTCAGTTCGCACAGCAGCGCGCATACCGGCCCCTCGCGCACGCCGCGCCGGCCGGTGACGAGGTCGAATTCCAGCGTCGTCGGTGCGGCGAGCGCGGCGGCGGCGGCGGCGGCGGCCGCCGCCGGCGGCGGCGCGCGGCCGAGATTGGTGTGCAGTACGGTGCCGGTCAGGTTGAACACCGGCACCTGCCTTCCGCCAAGGCGGCGCGCCAGCGCGTCGGCGGCGGCATCCAGCACCGCCCTGGGGCCGGTGCCGAAGGCGCCGACGGCGCGCAATCGCGCCAGCTCCGCCCGGATCGCGGTCAGCGTCGCAGCGCGGCCGAAGCGCGCCACCAGCACCGCAGCCGCCTCGGTCCGCAGCAGCGAGTCGACCCCCGGCAGCGGCGCCGCCCGCGCGCTCACACCACCCGCCCGTCGAACGGCGGCGTGAGATCGGGGCTGTCGAACTCCAGCACCCAGAGATCGGGGTCGCTGCGCAACTGCCGCGCGACATAGGCGTCCGCCGCCGCCTCGGCGACCGGCGCCGGGCCGGTGGCGCGCAGCCAGGCGGCCTCCCCGTCCGCCATGCGCATCTGGGTCAGCACCGTCAGACCCTCCCGTCCGCGCAGGACGACCACGATGCCGCCGGCATCGGCATCGCCGCGCCGCACCACCACGCCGTACCGCCCTCCCGCAGTGCCGCGCCGCAGCGCCGCCTGCACCCACAGCCCGGCCTTGACCCGTGCCTCCACCATTTCCGCGTCCTCGCCACCTGTCCTCTTGAAGCGGCACCGCTTCACTGCCACAAGCGCCCCATGACTAGGCAATCAAGGCCGCTGACCGAGGGGCAGCGCAACTACGAGGCGCGGCGTGCGGCCAAGGCCGGCGTCAGCCTGGAGAAGTGGCTCCAGATGAAGGCGCGCGAGCAGGAAGCCGCGGCGCGTGCCCGGACCGAGGCGCCACCGCCGCCGCCGCGCAAGCCCGGCCTGATCGCGCGCCTGATCGAGCGGGCGCACCGCCCGCTCTGACCCGCGGTAGCGCGTGCCGCGTCCCGACCTGCTCGCCGCCCATGCCGACTGGAGCATGGCGGCGTGCAAGCGGTGGATGACCGTCGCGTCTCGCCGCGCCGGGCGCTGGCGGATCGCCGCGCCCTGTCCGGTCGGCGATCCCGCGACGCTGCTGGCCCGGCTCGTGCAGGCGGCGGGCGGGGCGCCGGTGGTGCTGGGGGCGGATTTGCCGCTCGGCCTGCCGCGCGCCTATGCCGTGCGCCACGCCGCCGCGCCTGATTTCCCCGCCTTCCTGCGCCGGCTCGCCGGCCGGCCGGAGTTCTTCGCCGTCTGCGCGACGCTGGCCGAACTGTCCCCGGCGCGGCCGTTCTATCCGTTGCGCGGTGTCGCGGGCATGACGCGGGCGGCGCATGCCGCGGCGCTCGGCCTCGACGGGCCGGAGGCGCTGTGCCGCGCCTGCGACCGCGCCACCGCGCGCCGTCCGGCCGGCGCCCCCCTGTTCTGGACGCTGGGCGCCAACCAGTCCGGCAAGGCCGCGATCGCCGCCTGGCGCGACATGCTGGTGCCGGCGCTCAACGGCGACGCCCCGCCGCTGCTCTGGCCGTTCGCCGGCGATCTGCTGGCGCTGCCCGTCCCCGGCCGCTGCGTCGTCGCGGAAACCTATCCGGCCGAGGCCCTGCGCCAGCTCGGCCTCGTCCTCGGCGGCAGCAAGCGGCGGCAGGACGACCGGGCGGCGCTGGCGGCGGCCTTCAACGAGGTGCTCGCCGCCGGCAATGCCCGCGCCGCGCCGGCCCTTTCGCACGCCATCGCCACCGGCTTCGGCGACGACGCGGCAGCGGAGGACCGGTTCGACAGCCTGCTCGGCCTGCTCTGCGTTGTCGGCGTGCTCGATGGCAGGCGTCCCGGCAGTGTGCCGGACGACCCGTGGCTGCGGCGCTGGGAAGGCTGGGTGCTGGGGCAGACCGATCTTCCCCGCCCACCACCGGCCGATCCCCGCGCCGCAGGCCCGGTTGCTGTTGCTTGACCGCCGCACCGCGGCAGGCCGCCGCGCCCCCGCCCCCTGGCGGGGCGGCGGCGCACGACGTCAGGCGAGCAGTGCCCGGACTTCCGCCTCGGTCGGGAAGCGGCCGAGCTGCCGCTTGGAGAACCGGGTCTGTCCGTCCACCGTGATTTCGAACACACCGCCGCCGGATTTGCGCAGCCGCACCGAAGCGGCGGGGTCGATCGCCTGAATCACGTCGCGCGCCGCCCTGGCGCGCGGCTCATAGCCTCACATGCCGCAATATTCGATCTCGATTTCCATCCCCGTCCCCGTTGCCATGACCCCGCAACCCTCGCGCGCGTCGCCGCCCCGCGTCAAGCACCCGGCAACCCCGCAGACCACTGCCCGCGTCCGGCGGCCGCACGGCGGGGCTGGACAGGGTCCGCCGCGGCCAGCAAGAACATGTGCCATGAGCGCCCCGATCGTCCCGGTGATCCTCTCCGGCGGCTCCGGCACCCGCCTGTGGCCGGTCTCGCGCGAGAGCTTTCCCAAGCAGTTCTGGCCCCTGCTGTCCGCCCGCTCGCTGATCGAGGAGACGGCACGCCGCGCTTCCGGCCCGGGCTTCGCGCCGCCGATCGTGGTATGCAACCAGGAGCACCGCTTCCTCGCCGCCGAGCAGATGCGCCTCGCCGGCATCCAGGGCGCGCGCATCGTGCTGGAGCCGGTCGGGCGCAACAGCGCCCCCGCGATCGTCGCCGCCGCGCTGCTGGCGGCGGAGGACGATCCGCGGACGGTGCTGTGGATGATGGCCGCGGACGCGGCGATCAGCGACACCGCCGCGCTGCACCGGCTGCTCGCCGCCGCGGTCGCTGCCGCACAGGCCGGCCGCATCGTCACCTTCGGCATGCGCCCGACCCAGGCCGAGACCGGGTTCGGCTATATCGAGGTCG
>JAJZNE010000041.1 GCA_021847995.1 Pseudomonadota bacterium
GGTGACGGCGAATTTCAAGGAAACCCAGCTCAACCGCATGCGCGCCGGGCAGAAGGTGAAGATTTCCGTCGATGCCTATCCCGGCCTCGATCTGACCGGGCATGTGGACAGCGTCCAGCTCGGCAGCGGCAGCAAGTTCACCGCCTTCCCGCCCGAGAACGCCACCGGCAACTTCGTCAAGATCGTCCAGCGCGTGCCGGTCAAGATCGACATCGACAGCGGCCTCGACCCGAACCTGCCGCTGCCGCTCGGCATTTCCGTGGAACCGACGGTGACGGTGAAGTGACCGCAGCGGCGGCGGCATGGCGCCCGCGGTCCAATCCGTGGGCGGTCGCCCTGGTGGTGACGCTGGCGTCGTTCATGGAGATTCTCGATTCGACCATCGTCAACGTGACGCTGCCGCACATCGCCGGCTCGATGGGCGCATCGACCGACGAAAGCACCTGGACCCTCACCTCCTACCTCGTCGCCAACGGCATTGTGCTGCCGATCTCGGCGTGGCTCGGCCGGTTCTTCGGGCGCAAGCGGTATTTCCTGATCTCGATCGCCGCCTTCACGCTGTTCAGCCTGCTGTGCGGCATCGCGCAGAGCCTGCCGCAACTGATCGTGTTCCGGCTGTTGCAGGGCTTTTTCGGCGGCGGATTGCAGCCCAACCAGCAGGCGATCGTGATGGACACCTTCCCGCCGGCGCGGCGCGGCGCGGCCCTCTCGGTGGTTTCGATCGCGGTCGTGGTCGCGCCGGTGCTGGGACCGACGCTGGGCGGGATCATCACCGACAACGCCTCCTGGCGCTGGGTGTTCCTGATCAACATTCCCTTCGGCATCGCCTGCTTCGTCGGCGTGATGGCGCTGGTCGAGGATCCGCCGTGGTCGCGGCGCGCGCGGCAGCATTTCGATTTCGTCGGCATCGCCCTGATCGCGCTCGCCATCGGCTGCCTGCAATACGTGCTCGATCGCGGCGAGGAGGACGACTGGCTATCCTCCGGCGTCATCCGCCTGTTCGCCGTTCTCAGCGTGCTCGGATTCATCGGTGCGGTGGCGTGGCTGCTGTGGGCGAAGCAGCCGATCGTCAATCTGCGCGTGCTGAAGGACCGCAACCTTGCGGTCGGCTGCCTGATGGTGTCGGCGACGATGGCGGTGCTGTATGCATCGGCGGTGGCGATCCCGCTGCTGACGCAGACGGTGCTCGGCTATACCTCGACGCTGGCGGGGCTGGTGCTGTCGCCGGGTGCCGTGGTGCTGATGGTCCTGATCCCGCTGGTCGCCCGCCTGCTGCTGCCGCGCGTGCAGACGCGGCTGCTGGTGTTCATCGGCTTCGTGCTGCTCGGCCTCGCGCTGCTCTATTCGCGGCGGCTGACGCCGGATCTGGACTTCGCGACCCTGGTCAGGATCCGCATCGCCCAGACCGTCGGGCTTGCCTTCCTGTTCGTGCCGATCAGTGCCATCTCCTACGCCACCCTGCGCCCCGAACAGCGGGCCGATGCCACCGCGCTCAACGTGATGTTCCGCAACATCGCCGGCTCGATCGGCATCGGCATCGCGACCGCGCTGCTGTCGGCACGCAGCCAGGTGCGGCAGGCGCAGCTGGCGACGCATCTGACACCATTCGACCAGCCCTATGTGCAATTGCTCGCGCGCGACGTGAAGACGCTGGTGGCGATGGGACATTCGGCGCGGGAGGCGACGGGTACGGCGATGGGCATGATCTTCCGCACCCTGCACACGCAGGCGAGCGTGATGGCGTATTCCGATGTGTTCCTGGCGGCGGCGTTGCTCGCGTTCGCCGCCGCCCCGCTGGCCTTCCTGTTCGGCACCCGGCACGGCAGCATGGCGAGCGGCGGCGGGCATTGACGCTTCCTTCACCGCTTCCGGCCGACCCTGCCGCCGGCATCCGGCAGGACGGCAGGCGGTGGACGAAGCAGACGGACCGAATGACGCGATCCCCACGCTCGATGCGGGCTGTGCGCCGCCGCTGATCCGCGGGCCGGCGGCGCTCGCACATCTCGCCTATGCCGGTGCCGACCGCGCCAGGCTGTTCGCCGCCATCGAACGCGGCACGCCGGACCTGCCGCAGGCCGCCGCCTATGCGCTCGACGCCGCCGCCCTGCACGCGCTGCAATTCCAGAGCGAGGCGGCACGCGCGCTGCAACGCCAGGCGCTGGCCGCGACGACGCTGTACCGGCTGGCGGATTCGTGGCGCACCCGCTCGGCGGCGCCGCTCGGCCTGCTCGCGCTGATGGCGCCGGGCGATCTGATGGCGAACACGCCGCTCGACTTCATCACCATGCATCTCGATGTGCGGCTCGATCTCCTGTTCGTGGTGCCCGGGCGCCCGCTGCCCGCGGTGGTGCCGGCGCACGACGTGGCGTTCTTCGCCGCTGCCGATGCCGACCCCGCGGTGTTGCAGCATCTCGCCCGCCTCCATGCGCGCTGGCCACGTCCGGTACTGAACGATCCGGCCAGGGTGCTGCGCCTGGGGCGGGAGGCGCTTGCCATCGCGCTGCGCCGCTGCCCGCCCGTACTCTGCCCGCCGCTCCGGCGCGTGGCCGGGGCGGCGGCACCGGCGGCGGCGGCCGAGCTTGGCTACCCGGTGCTGGTGCGTCCGGTCGGCGCCCATGCCGGCGCCGATCTGGCGCGCGCCGACGATGCCGCGGCGCTCGCCGCGCATGCCGCGACGCTGGACGGGACGGAGGTGTTCGTCAGCAGGTTCATCGACTATCGCGGCGCCGACGGCCGCTACCGGAAATACCGCATCGCCTTCATCGCCGGCGTGCCGCATCTCTGCCACATGGCGGTCTCGGCGCACTGGATGGTGCATTACCTCAATGCCGGCATGGCGGAGGATGCGGCGAAGCGCGCCGAGGAGGCGGCGGCGATGGCATCCTTCGCGACCGGGTTCGCGCATCGCCACGCAGCGGCGCTGGCGGCGATCGCGGAATGGGCCGGGCTCGACTATTTCCAGATCGACTGCGCCGAACTGCCCGACGGACGGCTCCTGCTGTTCGAGGCGGATGTGGCGGGCATCGTCCATATGATGGACCCGCCCGACCTGTTTCCCTACAAGCCGCCGCAGATGCGCCGGGTGATGGCGGAATTCGCGGCCATGCTGCGGGCGGCGGCGGGACAGCAGGCATTGCGCCCGGCCGCCTGACCGCCGCAGCGGGCGGCGGAGAGCGGTTCCGGCTACGGCCGCATCCCCGGCGGCGGGCGGCGGGCAAGGCGGCCGGTGGCACCGAGGGCGGCGAGGGCTGCCAGCACCAGGGCTGCCACCCAGCGGGCATTGGCGGCCGGGTGGTCCCCCTCCGCCCCCCACACCAGCAGGCCGAAGATCAGGGTCACCATGATCAGGCCGCCCGCCCCCTGCCCGCCGCGCCGCAGCGCCAGCAGGCTCAGTCCGACATAGGTGCCATACAGCCCGATCGCCGCCGCCCGCAGCGCCATCAGCGTCGCCAGCGTCAGGTTGTGGATCAGGTGGTCGGCATACCAGCTCGCCTGCTGCACCGCATCGAGCGCATTGGCCACCAGCCGGTCCGGGCCGAGCGAATAGGCCAGCACCGCCAGCGCGGCGCCGGCGAGCCAGACCATCGCCACCGGATCGGGGCGGCGCGGGGCGGGGCGGAAGCGGGGATCCGGCAGCATGGACGCTGACATAGTGCGCCGCCCGGCCGCGCGCCATCGCAGGCCGCCGCCGGCCGGCTCCATTATCGCGGCTTGCGGGCGGCGCGGCGCCGACGCAGGCTGGCGCCGCCCAGGGGAGAAATGCCATGCCAGTTGCCTCGCTCGCCATTCCCGCCGGACTGCGCGCGATCGTCACCGCCGGCGCCGGCGGCATCGGCCGTGCCATTGCCGACGCCCTGATCGGCCACGGCGCCCGCGTGCATGTCTGTGACGTGGACGAGGCGGCCCTGGCCGCCTTCCGCGCCGCGCACCCGAACGCCGCCGCCACCCGGGCGGACGTGGCGGAGGAGGCGGAGGTGGCGCGCCTGTTCGCCGAGGCGTCTGCCGGTCTCGGCGGCCTCGATCTGCTGGTCAACAACGCCGGCATCGCCGGTCCGACCGGCGCGGTGGAGGCGATCCTGCCTGCGGACTGGCGGCGCTGCCTCGATGTCGGCCTGACCGGGCAGTTCCTCTGCACCCGGCTGGCCGTTCCGATGCTGAAGGCGGCCGGGGGGGGTGCCATCATCAACATGTCCTCGGCCGCCGGACGGTTCGGCTATGCCTGGCGGACCCCCTATGCCGCCGCCAAGTGGGGCGTCATCGGCTTCACCCAGTCGCTGGCCAAGGAGCTCGGGCCGGCCAATATCCGCGTCAATGCGATCCTGCCCGGCATCGTCGCCGGTCCGCGCATCGAAGGTGTCATCGCCGCCCGCGCCCGGCAGGAGAATGTGCCCTATGCGGCGATGGAGAAGACCTATCTCGACCGCGTCTCCCTGCGCCGGATGGTGACGGCGGAGGATGTGGCGGGTGCGGTGCTGTGGCTCGTCTCCGCCGCCGGGGCGAACATTTCCGGCCAGTCGCTCGGGGTCGATGGCAATGTGGAGAGTCTGTGACCATGCCCGACCTCACCCCCCATCTCGGCAGCCGCCACACCTGGCGCTGCCCGGTGCGGCGGGAGCACACGGTTCCGGCACTGCCGCTCGATGTGCCGATGCTGGCCGGCATGCCGGAGGTGCTGGCGACGCCGATGCTGGTGGCGATGGCGGAATGCGCCGCCGCCGCGCATCTCGCCGCCCTGCTCGGTCCGGACACGCTGTCGCTCGGCGCCGAGGTGCAGATCACGCATGAAGCCCCGACGCCGGTCGGGCTGACGATGACGGTGACGACGGAGCTGGTGGCGGCGGAGGGGCGGCTGGTCACGTTCGCGTTCACCGCCCATGACGGCGTCGAGCAGGCCGGGAACGGGCGGCACACCCGCGCGCTGGTCGGGCAGGAGCGACTGGCACACATCCTGGCCGCCAAGCGGGCGCGCGCCGGTTGAATTGCACATCCGCGGCACCCCGGGCTGGGCCGCGCGTTGGCAGGCTGCTATCAGGCATGCCCCAGCAGGAAGGGACGGCGACATGACAGCACGAACGCCGGAGACGGTTTCGGTCGATCTCGATCGCAGCGAGGTGGCGCTGATCATCGGCGAGGACGAGGACAACGGCATGTCGGTGCGCGTGGTCGCCGGCAGCGAAATGCCGGAAGGCGCGAGCGAACTGCCGGCCGCCCCGGAGATCGTGCTGGCGCTCGCCATGCGGTTGCTGAAAGACCCCGATTTCCACGACGACGTCCTCGACTGGTACTACGAGCACCAGGACGAGGACGAGGAGGAGGAAGACGAGGAGACGCCCGGCCACGAGGAGGAGGATTAGCCGGGCACGGCCGCCGCGATGGACGCGGCGCCGGGCGCCGACGGCCGCATGCGGCTCGACGCGGCGCTGCGCCGGCTGGGCATCGAGGTGCTGCGCGCGGCCCATCCGGCGGTGTTCACGGTCGAGCAGGCGGCGGCGCATCCGCACGGGCTTCCCGGCGCGGACACCAAGAATCTGTTCCTGCGCGACGTCAAAGGCGCGCCGTTTCTGGTGACGCTGCGCGCCGACCGGCGTGCCGACCTCAAGGCCCTGGCGGCGTCCCTCGGCGCGCGGCGGTTCTCGTTCGCGTCGGCCGAGCGGCTGGCGGCGATGCTGGGGGTGGCGCCGGGCGCGGTGACGCCGCTTGCCATGCTCCATCCGGGGGCAGGCGGCGTGACCTTCGCCCTCGACCGCGCCCTGGCCGACGCGGCGCGGATCATCTGCCATCCGCTGGTCAACACGGAAAGCATCTCGATCGCGACCGCCGACCTGATGCGGCTGCTGGCGGCGGCGGGGGTGAGGGTGCGGCTGTTCGATCCGGATGCCGCGGGCGCGTGAGCGCCGGATCAGCCGAAGATGCGCGCCAGCGTGGCGTCGTCGAGCGCGCTATCGACCAGCACCGCGTCCGGCAGGCGGGGCCGGATGTATTGCTGGTAGTTGGCCGGCGTGATCAGGGCCGGCTGCACCAGTTGCCGCTTCGCGACACTGCCGCCGCCGAGCAGCGTGAGTGCGGCACGCAGTGCGATCACGCCCTGCCAGCTCGGCTCCGACATCAGGCCGAACGTGAAGCCGGGATCACGCCCGCCGAGCGCCGCATAAAGCTTCAGCAGGCCGTTGTAATCGTCGCCGGTCACCGGCACCAGCCGTCGGTGCGCGGCGATCATGGCTTCGATCGCGCCGGTCGCGTCCTGGCCGCCATCGCACCAGATGCCGTCGATCTCGGGAAAGGCGGCGATCAGCCCGGCCATCACCGCCCGGGCGCGGCTGCGCTGCCACCATCCGGCGGTGAGATTGAGCGGGGTGATGGCGGTGCCCTGCAACGCCGCCTGTGTCCCCGCCCAGCACGCCGCCGTGTAGGGGTTGCCGGGCACGCCGCCCAGGCCGACGATCTTGCCCTGCCGGTTCAAGGCGCCGACCAGCCACGCGCCCATCGCGTGGCCCTTCTGCGCCGGATCGCTCGCGACGTAGCAGCTCCAGCCGTCGCCATCGACCGGCAGGTTGAACGGGACCGTCACGATCCCCTGCGCGGTGGCATCGGCGAGGGCGGCGGCAACCGCATCGGGCGAGTTCGGAATGCACAGGATGGCATCGACGCGGGCGCGGATCAGGCCGCGGATCTGGTCGATCTGCCGCTCGATCTCCCCCTTGCCGTCGCGGACCAGCAATTGCGCGATCTGCTGCGGCCGCGCCGCCGCCTCCTGCTCGATCGCGGCGACGCACATGGCGCGCCACGGCGAGGCGGCATAGCCGTTGGCGAAGCCGATCCGCCACGGCCCCGGCCGCGCCTTGCCGGTGACGGTGGCCCCGACCGGCGTGATCGTCGCCGTCGCGATCGGATCCGCCGCGGCGTCGGCCGGACGGGGCGCCACCGCCGCGGCCGCCCCGGCAGCGGCGGCGGCGAGCAGCGTCCGGCGCGGCAGGTTGCTGGACATCGGCGGATCTCCCTCGGCCGGCCACAGCGAAGCACGGGAACGCGGCACATTCAATTTCCTGCCAGATCGTGCCGTATCACGTTCCCTCCCACAGCAACGTGAGTGGGATTCAACGCTGTCATAGTATCATCCTGCCAACACTCGACGGTGGCAATTGCACCGTGCGGCCGTTGCTGCTTTCTGGCGGATGCGGTGCAACGGATGCAGGAGGACGCGACGGCCAAGGTACTCGAACACGACCGCCCCGGCACACGCACCTCGCCGGCCGCCCCCCCGGATTCGGTGCCGCTGGTCAGCATCGGCATGCCGGTCTTCAACGGCGAGAACTATGTCGGACAGGCGATCGAGGCGGTGCTGGCGCAGAGCTTCACCGACTTCGAGCTGATCGTCTGCGACAACGCCTCCACCGACGCGACCGGGGAGATCTGCCGCCGCCTTGCCGCGCGCGACCGGCGTATCCGCTATCTGCGCAACGCCCGCAATCTCGGCGCCGGACCGAATTTCGACCGCTGCTTTCATCTTGCACGCGGCACCTATTTCCAGTGGGCGGCCCATGACGACATGCGCAGCCCCGACTATCTGGCGCGGGCGGTGGCGGCGCTGGAAGCGGCACCGGAGGCGGTGCTGTGCATCGCCGGCATCGTCGAGATCGACGCCGAAGGCCGCGTGCTGCGCCGCTATGCGACCGACCTCGGCGACATCGCGCACCCCGATCCGGCGCGGCGCTTCGGCAGCGTGATCCATTCGCACCACCAGTGCGAGGATTTCTTCGGTCTCTATCGCCGCACTGCGCTGCTGGGCACCGGCCTGATCGGCACCTTCAGCGGCTCCGACCGCGTGCTGCTGGCCGAGATCGCCCTGCGCGGGCCGTGGGTGCGGCTTGCGGAACATCTGTTCCTGCATCGCGAGCATGCCGCCCGCGCGACGCGCGCGCTGCTGCTGGTGGACCGGGATGCGGCGGGGCGCTGGCTCGCGCCGCAGGCGGCGGTGCGGCGCAACCGGATGTTCCATCTGACGCTGTATCGCGACTATTTCCGGGTGGTGCGCCGCAACCTGCCGCCGGGCCGGCGCTGGGGCTGCTATCGGCAACTGGCGCGCTGGTGGTTCACCGACGGGCATTTCGCCGATGTCGTGCGCGACCTGTTGCAGGCGATCGACCCGCATCTGCTGGCACTCGCGCGCAGCGCCAAGCGCGCGATCCTGGGCGCGCCCCGCGACTTCCGGCCGGGCAGCCTGCCGCGGCTGTAGCGGCGGGCAGCACCCTCGACAGGACGCGGCGGCTTCGCTAGGGCTGGCGGCATGGCGTCTGGCCGGTCAGCCGCCGCCCCGTGGAGCATGCGACATGACCCAAGCGAGCGACCTGCCGACGATCGCGTTCATCGGCCTCGGCATCATGGGCGGCGCGATGGCGGGGCATCTGCAGGCGGCCGGCCACCTTCTGCACCTGTCGTCGCGCACCCGCGCCAAGGCGGCGTCCCTGATCGCGGCGGGCGGCGTCTGGCACGACGACGCGGGCGAGGCCGCCGCCGCGGCGGAGATCGTCATCACCATGGTCGGGCTGCCGAGCGATGTGGAGGGGCTTTACCTTGCGCCGCACGGTCTGATCGCACGGGCACGCCCCGGCGCGGTGCTGATCGACATGACCACCTCCACCCCCTCGCTCGCGGTGCGGATTGCCGAGGCGGCGGCTGCGCGCGGGCTCGCCGCGCTGGACGCCCCCGTCTCCGGCGGGCCGCAGGGCGCGCAATCGGCGAAGCTGTCGATCATGGTCGGGGGGACGGAAGATGCGTTCACCCGCGTCCTGCCGGTGTTGCAGCGCATGGGCACCAACATCGTCCGCCAGGGCGGGCCGGGTGCCGGCCAGCACTGCAAGATGAGCAACCAGGTGGTGATCGCCGGCACCATCACCGGGGTTGCCGAGGGGCTGGCCTATGCGCGCCGCGCCGGGCTGGACACGGAGCGGGTGCTGCAAGCGATCGGCACCGGCGCCGCCGGCAGCTTCCAGCTCACCGTCAACGGCGCCGCGATGCTGCGCGGCGATTTCGCGCCCGGCTTCATGATCGAGCATTTCATCAAGGACATGACCATCGCGCTGGCCGAGGCGGAGGCGCGCGGCCTCGATCTGCCGGGGCTGCGCACGGCATTGGCGCAGTACCGGCGGCTGGCGGAGGCCGGGATGGCGCGGGAAGGGACGCAGGCGCTCGCCAAAGCCTATGGGGCGTGAGCGGTGCCGCGGCGGCGCATCGCCAGCACCACCAGCACCACGGCGACCACGATCGCGAGCGAGAACGCCGTGGTGAGCGAGCCGAGCGCATAGAGCACGGGCGTCGTCACGTTCGTCGTCATGGCGAAGATTTCCAGCGGCAGCGTGTTGTCCGACCCCGCCGCCATGACGGTGCGGGCGAACTCGTCGTAGGACAGGGAGAAGCCGAACAGCGCGACGCCGATCAGGCTCGGCGCGATCAGCGGCAGCACGACATGGCGGAAGCCCTGCCACGGTGAGGCGCCGAGATCGCGCGCCGCTTCCTCAAGCGCGTGATCGAAGCGGTTGAAGACCGCGAACATGATCAGCACGCCGAACGGCAGCGTCCAGGTCAGATGCGCGCCGAGTGCCGAACTCCACCACGCGGGCGGCAGGCCGGCGACGTTGAACATCAGGCCGATGCCGAGGCTGATCAGGATGGAGGGGACGATCAGGCTGGCGATGGTGAGATAGAACAGCGCCGTCGCGCCGAAGAAGCGGCGGCGGAACGCGAGGCCGGCGCCGAGCGCCACCAGCACCGTCAGCCCCATCACGATCAGCGCCAGCGCGAGCGAGCGGCGGAAGGAGCCGGCGAAGTCGCCGACCATCTGCTTCTGGAACAGGTTGGCGAACCAGTGCAGCGAAACGCCGCGCATCGGGAAGGTCAGGCCGCCGTCCGGCCCCTGGAACGACAGGATCACGATGGTGACGGTTGGCCCATACAGGAACAGAACGAACAGCGCGAAGAATGCCGCCAGCGCCCAGTGCCGCGGACCGCGCGTTTCCATCACAGTTCCCTGCGGATATCGACGACGCGCAGGATCGCCCACACCATCAGCAGCACGGTCGCCAGCAGCACGACGGCCTGCGCCGCCGCCACCGGATATTGCAGCAGGCTGATCTGGTTCTTCATCATCAGCCCGACGGAGGCGCTCTGCCCGCCGCTCATCATCTGCACGGTGACGAAGTCGCCCATCACCAGCGTGACGACGAAGATGGTGCCGATGGCGATGCCGGGCAGCGACAGCGGCACGACGATATGGCGCAGCACCGCGACCGGCCCGGCGCCGGCATCGCGCGCCGCCTCGATCAGGCTGCGTTCGATGCGCATCATGGTGTTGAAAATCGGCACCACCATGAACAGCGTGTAGAGATGCACGAACGCCAGCACCACCGCGAACGGCGAGAACAGCAGGAACTCCAGCGGATGATCGGTGACGCCGAGCGCCATCAGCGTGCGGTTGAGGATGCCGTTGCGGCCCAGGAAGGGGATCCAGGAGATCATGCGGATCACGTTGCTGGTCAGGAAGGGAATCGCGCAGAGCTGGAACAGCACCATCTGCCACAGCGCCGATCGGACATGGAAGCTGAGGAAATAGGCCACCGTGAAGCCGATCGCGAGCGTCGCCGCCCAGACGATGGCGGCATAGCGCAGCGTGGACAGATAGGTCGTCCACGTCACGCGCGAGGTCAGCACTTCCCGGTAATTGTCGAGGATGAAGGTGGGGACCAGTGCGTATTCCTGGTCGTCCCAGAAGCTGACGGCGACGATGGTGAGGATGGGGATGAGCAGGAACACCCCCATCACCAGCCATAGCGGCAGCGATTGCAGATAGGGCAGCGCCGCCGCAAGGCGCCGCCCGCGCGCACGCGGCAGCACGGCGGCCCCGTCCGGCGGCGCCGCGATTGCCGCACCGGTCAGCGCGTCACGCGGCAATGAACTCATTCCATTTCTCGACCATGTACTTGTCCTCGTCCATGACCGAATTCCAGCAGGCGACGTGCCCCATGCGCTCGGTGAAGCTGCCGCCGTCGCGCACCGCGCCGGCCTTTTCCATCAGCTTGCCGTCGGGGCTGAGGATGTCCTTCTCGGCCGGCTTGCCCTCCATCCAGAACGCCCATTCGTATGGCGCCATGTACTGCTTCGCCGTGGACAGCACCGCCGAATAGTAGCCCTGCCGGTTCAGGTAGGCGCCGACCCAGCCCGAGGTATACCAGTTGATGTACTCGTAGGCGGCATCGAGCTCGAGCCCCTTGAGGTGCTTGGCCAGGCCAAGGCCACCGCCCCAGGCGCGATAGCCCTCCTTGAGCGGCTGGTAGGTGCAGGCGATGCCCTTGCTGCGCACGGCGGCGACGGCGGGCGACCACATCGACTGGATCACCACCTCGCCCGAAACCATCAGGTTGACGGATTCGTCGAACGTCTTCCAGAAGGCGCGGAACTGCCCCTGCTTCTTGAGGTCGGTCATCAGCGCCATGGTCTGGTCGATCTCGGCGCGGGTCATATTGCCCTTGTCCACGTATTTCACGCGGCCGAGCGATTCGCATACCATCGCCGCATCCATGATGCCGATCGAGGGAATGTTGAGGATCGACGCCTTGCCCTTGAACGACGTGTCGGCGAGGTCGCGCCAGTTGGTGATCGGACGGCCGACGAGATCGGGGCGGATGCCGAGCGTGTCGGCGTTATAGATCGTCGGCATCATCGTGAACCACTGCGTCGGCGCCTTGGCGAACTTGAGCGACGCCTGGCTCTCGACGAAGCTCACCTTGTTCGGCGCGGTGCCCTGCGCGATCACGCTCTCCGGCGTCAGCTTGCCGGTGGTGAAGATCGGCACGACCTGGTCAAAATATTTCAGCCGCCTGGTGTCCATCGGCTGCAACACGCCGCGCGGAAACACCTTTTTGCAGATCCAGTATTCGATGTCGGCGATATCATAGCTGTTCGGCTGGGTGATCGCGCGCTGCGTCACCGCATCGGAATCGAGCGCCGTCATTTGCAGCGTGATGCCGGTGTCCTGCTTGCACTTCTCGGCCACCGCGTTGAGGTTGGAAACGCCGGTGCCGAACTGGCGCAGCGTGATGTTCTTGATGTTCTGCGCCCAGATGGTCGGAAACCCGGTGATCGCGCCCGACCCTGCCAACGCCCCGCCGGCTGCCGCCGCGCCCTTCAGCACGCCGCGCCGCGTCAGCCCAGATTTGCTGTCCATTTGCCGCAACTCCCCCATTGGTCGCTGTTTCGTTCAGGTGTTCAGCACATGCACGTCCGACGGCCGGAACCCGGCGACGACCTGCTCGCCGAGCGCCACCGGGCGCGCGTAGTAGTCCGTCTCCGACAGCAGCAGGCTGTGGTCGGCGCCCGCGCGGTCGTGCAGGGCGACGCGCACGAAGCTGCCGTGGTATTCGACCGCCGTGACCTGCCCGGCGAGCCGGTTCGGCGCCGCATCATCGGGGGCGAGGCGCATGCGGTCGCTGCGCACCGCGATCTGCACCGTGCCCCGGCCGGCCGGCAGCGTCTCTTCGAGGCGGATCGCGCTGCCGTCGGCGAGTGCGATGGCGCGCCCGTCCAGCGCCCTGCCTTCGAGGATGTTGTGGCCGCCGAGGAAGCGCGCCACGAACGGCGTGCGCGGACGCTCGAACACCGCGCGCGGCCCGTCGCTTTGCAGGATGCGTCCGCGCTCCATCACCACCACCAGATCGGACAGCGCCAGCGCCTCGTCCTGGGCGTGCGTGACATGGACGAAGGTGATGCCGAGTTCGCGTTGCAGGCGCTTCAGTTCCTCCCGCATCCGTCCGCGCAGGAACGGGTCGAGCGCCGACAGTGGTTCGTCGAGCAGCAGCACCGAGGGGTTGGTGATCAGGGCGCGGGCGAGCGCCACCCGCTGCTGCTGGCCGCCGGACAGTTGCGCCGGCCGCCGTTCCGCCAGTTCCGTCAGATGCACCCGCCCCAGCATCTCGGCCGCCCGCGCCCGCCGCTCGGCCCGCGCGACGCCGCGCATGCGCAGCGAAAAGCCGACATTGTCGAGGCAGTTCAGATGCGGGAACAGCGCGTAGCTCTGAAACATCATGGCGGTGCCGCGCCTTGCGGGCGGCAGATCGGTCACGTTGCGCCCGCCGATCAGCACGTCGCCCGCGCTCACCGCCTCGTGCCCCGCGATCATGCGCAGGGTGGACGTCTTGCCGCAGCCTGACGGGCCGATCAGGCAGCAATAGCTGCCCGCCGGAATGCGCAGGTCGATGGCATCGACCGCGATGGTCGCGCCATAGCGCTTGGTAACGGCGACCAGTTCCACCCCGTCGGCCATGCCGAACTCCGCCCCTCCGACCCATACCGGGCGGCGGGTATGCAGGGGGCGTGCCACGCCGGCCGGGGCGGCGTTGCCGGCGCTGGCCCCGCCATACTGCCCAAGGATTGGTCAGGCATTGATCGCAGCGGCAGCGATGCCAGAATGGGCGCCGAATTGACGCGGGAGGACGCGGCCATGGCGACGGACGGAAAGATTGCGCTGGTCACCGGGGCCGGCAGCGGCGTGGGACGGGCGGCGGCACTGGCGCTGCTGGAAGCGGGCTTCCGCGTGGCGCTGGCCGGCCGCCGGCGCGAGGCGCTGGAGGAGACGGTGCAGCTGGCCGGCGCCGCGGCATCGGCGGCGCTCGCCGTGCCGACCGATGTGAGCGATCCCGCCTCCGTCGATGCCCTGCTGACGGCGATTCGCACGCGGTTCGGGCGGCTCGACGTGCTGTTCAACAATGCCGGCAGCAACACCGCCAGCACCGACTTCGGTGATCTGACCTGGGAACAGTGGCAGTCGGTGATCGGGGTCAACCTGCACGGTGCGTTCCTGGTGGCGCGCGCCGCCTATCGCCAGATGCGCGAACAGTCACCGCGCGGCGGGCGGATCATCAACAACGGTTCCATCTCCGCCTATGTGCCGCGGCCGGGGTCGGCGCCCTACACCGCGAGCAAGCATGCCATCACCGGCCTGACGCGCACCATTTCCCTCGATGGGCGCAAGCACGACATCGCCTGCGGGCAGCTTGACATCGGCAATGCGGCAACCCCGATGACGGCGCGCATGGCGCGCGGCGTGCCGCAGGCCAACGGCACGCTGGCTCCGGAGCCGACGATGGATGTCGCCGAGGTGGGCCGCGCCGTCGTGTTCATGGCCGGACTGCCGCCCGACAGCAACGTCCAGTTCATGACCATCATGGCGACGACGATGCCGTATATCGGCCGCGGCTAGAGCATGCGCAGCGCCGGTACCGCGACCCAGAGGCGGGTGCCGGCCTGGCGCAGCGGCGCCAGTTCGTCCGCGATCTCGGCTGCGAGGTTCCACGGCAGGATCAGCACGTCATCCGGCGGCGCGGCGAACAGCGCCGCCGGTGGCACGATCGGGATGCGGCAGCCCGGCATCCTGCGCCCCTGCTTCGCCGGCGCACGGTCGGCGATGAAGGCGATGTCGGCGGCGGTGATGCCGCTGCTGTTGAGCAGCGTCGCGCCCTTGGCTGCCGCACCATAGGCGGCGATGCGCCGCCCGGCCTGCCGCTGCGCGGCCAGATACTGCCGCAGCCGCTGCTGCACCGTAGCGGCCCGCGCGGCGAAACCGGCATAGCCGGCGAGGGTATCGAGCCGTGCCGCCCGCTCCGCCGCCCGCACCGCGTGCAGGCGCGCTTCGGCTTCATGGCGCGCGGCGTGATGACACGCGAGCACGCGCAGCGAACCGCCATGCGTCGGCAACTCCTCCACGTCGAACACCCGCAGCCCGGCCTTGGACAGCACCCGCTCGACCACCAGCAGCGACAGATAGGCGTAATGCTCGTGGTAGATCGTGTCGAACTGCACGCCTTCCAGCAGGCGCAGCAGATGCGGAAACTCGAACAGCGCCACACCGTCGGGCGCAAGCAGCAGGGCGATGCCGCGGACGAAATCCACCATGTCCGGGACATGGGCGAGCACGTTGCAGGCGACGATCAGACCGGCGCGCACCGTCATCCGGCGGGCCAGCGCGAGGGAGAAGAACGCAACCTCGGTCGCGATGCCGCGCGCGCGCGCCGCCGCTGCCACGTTCGCCGCCGGCTCGATCCCCAGTACGGTCATGCCGCGCGCCGCGAAGTGCCGCAACAGATAGCCGTCGTTGCTGGCAATCTCCAGCACCGTCGTGCGGGTGTCGAGCGCGAAGCGGTCGGTCATCGCGGCCGCACAGTCGCGCGCATGCAGAACCCAGCTCGACGAGACCGAGGCGAAATACGGATAATCGGCAAAGATGGCGTCAGGCGGGACGGTTTCCTCCACCTGCACCAGCAGGCAGGCGGCACAGACGCGCACATGCAGGGGAAACGTGGGATCGGCGCCGCGCGCTTCCTCTGCCGGGGTGACCAGGGCGTTGGCGAGCGGCGTCGCCCCGAGATCGATCAGGCTCGCCCGCAGCGGCGCGCCGCACAGGCGGCAGCGCGCTAGGCCGCCGCGGTCCAGGTCTGCCACGGCGCACGCCCGGATTGCCAGAGCTGCTCCAGATGCTGGCGGTCACGCTGCGTGTCCATCGCGTGCCAGAATCCGGTGTGCCGGAAGGCGGCCAGTTCGCCGTCGCGCGCGAGGCTTTCCAGCGGCGCCTGCTCCCACGGCGTGGCGTCGCCGGCGATGCGGTCGAGCACGGCCGGATGCAGCACGAAGAAGCCGCCGTTGATGAAAGCATTGTCGCCCGGTGGCTTCTCGGTAAAG
>JAJZNE010000031.1:0-10214 GCA_021847995.1 Pseudomonadota bacterium
GCCGGAGCCGTTCCTGCCCGCGCCGCCGCCGCTGCCGCCCAGCCCGCCGCCCCCGCCCGCTCCGCTATAACCGCCGCTGCCGCCGGTGGCGACCCCGCCGTTGCCTCCGATGGCGCTGTCGCTGCTGAAGTTCACCGCATCGAGCGTGACAGTGCCCGTGCTGGCGACGAACAGTCCGCCGCCCAGCCCGGCGCCGCCGCCGCCGCCGCCCCTTGACCCGAACCCGCCCTGGCCGCCCGCTGCCGCCATGTCGGTGAGCGTCAGGTTCTCGATCGTGACAGGACCGGCATAGACGAACAGCCCGGAAAACGAGTGGCCGTCGATCGTGTTGCCCTGGCCGTTGAGGGTCAGGCTGTACCCGCTGCCGAGATTGATCGCGGTCGGTTCGCCGGTCAGGGAGAAGCCGGCGGTCAGATCGATCGTGTAGGCGCCGGCGGTAAGCTGGCCGAGGTCGAGCGAGGTCAGCACCTGGTCCAGCGACGCCCCGGTGGACACGGAATAGGTGGTCGGATTGGTCATCGGTACGGCCCCTGATCGCGGTGCCGTGATTTCACATCATGCACGAGATCGCTGCAAGGGGGATCGTTTCCAGGGCCGTTCCGAGGGCGCGGCGGCCGGCGCGCGGCCGGCTACAGCGATGCGGGGCGTTCCCTTCCGCCACCCTGCGCCGCGCTGCGCCGCGTCAGCGCGCTGACCGCGGCAAGCGCGATCAGGTTCAGCACCAGCGCGATGATGCCGACATTGAGATCCTTCAGCAGATCAGGCAGGAACGGCAGCAGGGAGCCGACCGTCGCCCTGGTCAGCGTCAGCGCCGCGACCGCGGCGACGCCGACGACGATGCCGGCGATCGCCCCCGCCGCGGTCACCGGATTGCGGCGCATCAGGCTCGCGACCAGGCAGGGAAACAGTTGCGTGACGAAGCTGTAGCCCATCAGCAGCAGGGAGACGATGGTGTTGCCGCCGTTCAGCGTGAAATAGGCCGCGACCAGCGCCACCACCGGCACCAGCGCGCGGGCGAGCCGGCCCACCGTGCGCTCCGCCATCGCGGGACGGACGACGCGGAGGATGTTGTTGGCAAGCAGCGTCGCCGCCGCGATCAGGATCATCGAGCCGGGAACGAGCGCCGTCAGCACGCCGGCGGCGCCGATCACGCCGACGAACCACGGATCGAACGTCCTGATGGAGAGCCGGAACAGGGCGAGATCGATCTCACCGCCGGTCAGGCCGGGCACCTGCAATATCGCCGCGAAGCCGACCAGGAACACGAACAGCAGAATGAGCTGATAGAGCGGCATGAACACCGCATTGCGGCGGAACACGCCTTCCTCCCGCGCCGTGTACACCGCGCCGATGGCGTGCGGCCAGCAGTAGAAGCCGAGTGCCGTCAGCAGCACCGTCGAGTCGAACCACACGATGCTCATGCCGCGCGGGGCGAAGACCAGCATGCCGGGCCGCGCCGCATCGATCGCGGCGAACATCGGCTGCATGCCGCCGTAATAGTGCACCGGCAGATAGACGCCGAGGAACACCACCACGAGCAGGATCAGGATGTCCTTGGCGACCGATGTCCACGCCGAGCCATGGACGCCGGAGACCATGACGTAGCAGGTGACGACGGCAAGCCCGATCCAGATCGCAGGGGTGGCGGAAATGGCGCCGTAGGAGGCAGTGCTGACGATGATGCCGAGGCCCTTCAGTTGCAGCACCAGATAGGGCACCAGCGCCACCACATCGACCAGCGCCACCAGCACGCCGAGCGCCGTGCTGTCGTATTTGCGGGCGAAGAAATCCGGCTGGGTGTGCAGCCGCTCGGCTTTCGCATAGCGCCAGATCGCCGGCAGCAGCCAGTAGGAGATCACGTAGGCGAGCGAGCCGTAGCCGAGGATGTAGAGCGCCGGCGCGCCCTTGCCGTAGGCGAAGCCGCTGCCGCCGAGGAAGGTGAAGGTGGTGTAGATCTCGCCGGCCGACAGCAGGAACACGAAAAGGGTGCCGAAGCCGCGCCCGCCGACCGTCCATTGCTCCAGGTCCATGCGCCGCCCGCGCGCGGCCAGCAGGCCGAGCGCAAGCGCGAGCAGCATGGTGAGGAAGATGATGGCAAGCGCCGCGTTCATCGCCCATGCCCCCCGTCCGTGCGGTTGGCGGGATCGGTGAGATAGATCGCCCCCATCACCGCCGCGGTGCCGAGCACGCACAGCACCAGCCAGCCGAGGATGAAGGGCAGGCCGAACAGATAGGGCGTGACGCGGTTGGCGAACACGATGCCGCCGAGGATGCCGAGGAACGGCAGCACGGCGAGCAGGCGGACAGGGTTCATCCCACTCTCCTCTGCGGCGCGGCGCGCTATTCGGCCATGTCGCGGTTGGTGTAGTCCTTCAGCAGAAGCGCCGCGATCACGCTGATGACGGCGCAGGCGGTGATGAACCACGCAATCGGCGTGCCGGACTGGTAGCGCCCGAACAGCGCCGCCGCGATCAGCGGTGCCGGCCCGCCGGCGATCACGGAGGCAAGCTGATAGCCGAGCGAGGCGCCGGAATAGCGCAGGCGGGCCGGGAAGCTTTCGGCGATCAGCGCCGCCTGCGGCCCGTACATGATGTCGTGCGGAATGATCGAGAGCACGATCGCCAGCATGATCCAGCCCGGCACCAGCGTATCGAGCATGGCGAAATAGAGCCAGCCGAACAGCCCCGTCAGCACCGCGCCGATCATGTAGATGCGCCGCCGCCCGTAACGGTCCGACAGATGGCCCGACAGCGGCACCGTCACCAGCGACAGCACCGAGGCGACCAGTACCGAGACCAGCAGCAGATCACGCGAGACATGCAGCGCGCCGGTGCCGTAGGAGAAGATGAAGGCGGTGAAGATGTAGAACGGCGCCTGCTCGGCCATGCGCACCAGGGCGCTGAGGATGATCTCGCCGGGATGGCGGCGCCAGACTTCGGCGAGCGGCGCGCGCACGATCGCGTTGCTCTCGACCAGCCGGCGGAAGGTCGGGGTTTCCAGGATGCCGAGGCGGATCCACAGGCCGACCGCGACCAGCACGATGCTGAGCAGGAACGGAATGCGCCAGCCCCAGGCGATGAATTGCGGGCCGGAGATGGCGCTGAACGCCAGCACGGCGAGGTTGGCGAGGAACAGGCCGGCCGGCACGCCGAGCTGTGGCCACGCGGCGACGAAGCCGCGATGGGCGTTGCTGCGCGTCCATTCCATCGCCAGCAGCACCGACCCGCCCCATTCCCCGCCGACGCCGACGCCCTGGATGAAGCGCAGCAGCGTCAGCAGCACCGCGCCCCAGATGCCGATGCTGGCATAGCCGGGCACCAGGGCGACCAGGAACGTCGCCAGCCCCATCAGCATGAGTGTTGCGATCAGGGTCGATTTGCGGCCGATGCGGTCGCCGAAATGGCCGAAGATCGCCGCCCCCACCGGACGCGCGACGAAGCCCACGGCATAGACCAGGAACGCCTGCAACGTGCCGACCAGCGGCGCCGCGTTGGGGAAATAGAGCCTGGCGAAGACGAGGCCGGTGACGGTGCTGTAGAGGAAGAAGTCATACCACTCGATGGTGGTGCCGATGGTGCTGGCGAGCACGGCGCGGCGCAACTGCCGGCGCTGCTCCGCTTCCGGCAGGGGGGGCGGCGACGGGGTGCCCAGGGCGCGGGTGTCGTTCATTGCCATTCTCCTCCCCCACCGGCAGCGCGGCCGCCGCAATGATGCAGCTTCGTGCCACAGTGCCGCCATCCTGTCACCCCGCGGGCCGCCGCTCCAGCGCCGCCTGGAAGCGCAGCGCCAGGGCGCCGTACAGCGGGCGCGGACAGATCAGGCGGGAGACGCCGAAGGCGAGCATGGCGGCGGCCAGCAGCGGGATGGTCATGCGCTGGTTGTCGGTCATTTCCATCACGATCACCGTCGCCGTGATCGGGGCCTGCACCGCGCCGGCGAAATAGGCGACCATGCCGAGCAGCACCACCGCGCCCGCCGGCGCCCGCGGCACCAGATGGGCGAGCCATTCGCCGAGGCCGGCGCCGATCGACAGCGAGGGCGCGAAGATGCCGCCCGGCATGCCGGACAGATAGGACACCACCGTCGCCAGCAGCTTCAGCACCGGATAGAGCGGCGGCAGGCTCGCCGTTCCCTCCACCACGCCGCGCGCCTGGGCGTAGCCGGTGCCGTAGGTGCTGCCGCCCGAGAGGAGGCCGATCCCGGCCAGCACGACGCCGCACAGGACGGCGAAGCCGATCGGATGGCGCATCAGCAGCCGCCCCGCCCGCCCCGGCAGGCCGCGCGCGGCGGCGATCAGGGCGGCGCTGAACACCCCGCCGGCCAACCCCCCGGCAACGCCGCACAGGGCGACCGCCGCCCAGCCGGCGCCGAAATCGAGCTCCGCCGGCGTCGCGCCGAAATAGGTGTAGTTGCCGGCCAGCGCCAGCGTGGTGATGCCGGCCAGGATCACCGCCGTCAGCACGGTGCCGGAGGTGCGCGCCTCGAACGAATGGCTGAGTTCCTCGATCGCGAACACGATGCCGGCGAGCGGCGTGTTGAACGCCGCCGCCACCCCCGCCGCACCCCCCGCCAGCACGAGGCCGCGGCGCATGTCGTGGCGCGGCAGGCGCAGCGCGCGGCCGAGCGCATGCATCGCCGCCGCGCCCACCTGCACCGTCGGCCCCTCCCGCCCGATCGAGGCGCCGCAGGCGAGGCCGAGCAGCGTCAGGATCGCCTTGCCGACGGCGATGCGCAGCGACAGCACAGCGTCGATCGCGCGCCGGTCGGTCATGTGCAGGGCGGCGATCGTTTGCGGGATGCCGCTGCCCTGCGCGCCGGGAAAGAAGCGGCGGGTGAGCCAGACGGAGAGCGCAAGCCCCGCAGGGGTCAGCGCCAGCGCCGCCAGCGGCCGTCCGTGCAGCAGCCACAGCAGCGCGGCCTGCGCGGCATCGGCGCCGCGGGCGAACAGCAGGGCGGCGAGCGACACCGCCACCGCCCCGCCCCAGGTGACGGCGCGGCCGAGCCACAGCCGCCGCGACAGCAGCGGCGCCATGCGGCGCAGGCGCCGGCGCTGCCGCATCGGATCGCTCATCGGCGGCGCCCGGGCAGATCCTCCGCGCGGTCCACGTCGCGCAGGGGGCGCAGCAGCGTCGGCGGATGGCGGCGGAAATTGGCCAGCGTGTCGGCGAGCGCATGCGGCCCCGACCACCGCACGGCGGCGAACGGCCGCGCCGGCCGCCGCCCGCCGACCGCGACCAGCCAGTAGCCGCCATCCGCCGCCGGCCCGAAGCAGGACGGCAAGCGGCGCAGCAGCCGGAAGGCGCGCGCCACGTCATCGGCCCGCAGCTCGGGGATGTCGGCCCCGACCACGGCGACGCGGCCCCGCCGATGGCGGCCGAGCGCACGGCCCATGCGGGCACCGAGATCACCCGCACCCTGCCCCACCGCCGCCACGCCGCGCGGGCGCGGCACACGGGCATGGTCCGGCGTGACCGCCAGAACGGTACGAAAGCGACGGTCGCGGGCGAGGCGGCGGAGCGTGCGGGCGAGCGTGGCGCGATACCACGTGAGCGCCGCCAGCGCCCCGATCCCCGCCGCCAGCCGCCGCTTCACCGTGCCCAGGCGCGGGGCACGGGCAAACACGTAAAGCACCGGCGTCATGAATAAAGCCGCGCGATCACTCGCGGCGGCAGCCCGGCCGCGAACAGCCCGAGGCAGGCGAGGTTGCGCGCCGAGCGCCGCGTCCAGCCGTCGCGTTCCCAGCGCTCCGCCGAGGTCAGCGCCGGCGCGTCCAGCGCCGCCAGCCGCCGGCGGCCGAGGCGGCGGACGAGGTCCACATCCTCCATCAGCGGCAGCGGGCGGAGGCCGCCGACCTCCGCCAGCAGCCGGCGCGCCAGCAGCAGCCCCTGGTCGCCATAGGGCAGTCCGAGCACCCGGCAGCGCCACGCCACCGCCCGTTCCCGCCGCCGCGCCGCCGCCGCCGCGCTCGCGAGCGTGAAGCGGAAATAGCCGGCGCGTGCCGTCCCGCCCGCCATCAGCGCCTGCGTCGCCGCCCCCCAGCCGGGGCCGAGCCTGGTGTCGGCATGGAGCAGCAGCAGCCATTCCCCGCCCGCCGCCGCCACCCCGGCGGCGAGTTGCGCCCCGCGGCCACGCGGCGCGGCAACCATCCGCGCGCCGTGCGCGCGCGCGACCGCAGCGGTTGCGTCCGTACTGCCGCCGTCGGCGACCACGATCTCGCCCGGCAGGCCGCCGAGCGCGGCGAGGGTTGCCGGCAGCCGCGCCGCTTCGTTCAGCGTCGGGATCACGACCGAGACAGCGGGCATCTGTTCGTTCATTGTTCTTGACGGCCCGGTCGCCTCATGGCAGCGTGCGCTTGCGAACAGACGGGGAACGTACGGCCATGCTGGACATGATGCACGCACCGCCCTCCGCCGACCAGGGGGGGCTGCCGCCGCTGCCGGCGCGCAAGGGGCGGGGGGCCGCGGTCAACCCGCCGTGCCGGTTCGACGCCGAAACCCGCGCGCCGTTCGATGACGGCTGGAACACGCTGGGCGGGGAGCTCGACGCGCTGCCGCCGCTGCCGACCACGCTCACGCGCGAGGCCGCGCGCAGCGTCATCAGCTACAACCAGAGCCCCGATCTCGGCTTCGACCGTGCGGTCAATCCCTATCGCGGCTGCGAGCACGGCTGCGTCTATTGCTACGCGCGGCCGACGCATGCCTATCTCGGCCTGTCACCCGGCCTCGATTTCGAGACGCGGCTGCTGTTCAAGCCGGATGTCGCCGAACTGCTGGAACGCGAGCTGCGCCGGCCCGGCTATGTCGCCCGCCCGCTGGCGCTCGGCTCCAACACCGATCCCTATCAGCCGGTGGAGCGCACGCTGAAACTCACCCGCGCGGTGCTGGAGGTGCTGGAGCGGTTCGGCCATCCGGTCAGCGTCGTCACCAAGTCGGCCGGCGTGCTGCGCGACCTCGACCTGCTGCGGGCGCTGGCCGCGCGGCGGCTGGTGCGCGTCTGGCTGTCGGTGACGACGCTCGATGCGGCGCTGGCGCGGCGCATGGAGCCGCGGGCGGCGACCCCGGCACGGCGGCTGGAGGCGGTGGCCGCCCTCGCCACCGCCGGCGTGCCCGTCGGCGTGCTGGCGGCCCCGATGATCCCCGGCCTCAATGACGTGGAGCTGGAGCGCATCCTGGCCGCCGCCGCCGCCGCGGGGGCGGGCAGCGCCGGCTATGTGCTGCTGCGCCTGCCGCTGGAAATCCGCCAGATCTTCGAGGATTGGCTGGCGCGCCACTATCCGCAGCGGGCGCGGCACGTGTTGGCGCTGGTGCGGGAGACCCGCGCCGGCGCGCTGAATGATTCGCGCTTTGGCCAGCGCATGAGCGGCACCGGCGCCTATGCCGACCTGCTCGCCCGCCGCTTCGCCCGCGCCGCCCGCCAGCACGGGCTGGAGGCGCCGGCGCCGCTCGACTGCACATCCTTCGCCCCGCCGCCGCTGCCGGTGCCGCCGGCGGCGCAGATGTCGCTGTTCTGAACGGCGCGGTCAGTCGGCCGCGGCGGCGCCCATCTTCTCGGCCAGATGCGGCAGATGCGCGCGCCGGCGCGGGGCCAGCCAGTGTTGCAGGCGTTCGAGATAGAGGTAGATCACCGGCGTCGTGTACAGCGTCAGCACCTGGCTGAGGGCGAGGCCGCCGACCATCGCGAAGCCGAGCGGCCGGCGCAGTTCCGACCCCGCGCCATGATTGAGCATCAGCGGCAGGCCGGTCAGCAGCGCCGCCATCGTCGTCATCAGGATCGGGCGGAAGCGCAGCAGGCACGCCTGCCGGATCGCCTCCAGCGGCGCCATGCCGTCGCGCCGTTCCGCGGTGATGGCGAAATCCACCATCATGATGCCGTTCTTCTTGACGATGCCGATCAGCAGGATGATGCCGATCAGCGCGATCACCGACAGGTCGTAGTGGAACCCGAGCAGCATCAGCAGCGCGCCGACGCCCGCCGACGGCAGCGTGGACAGAATGGTGAGCGGCAGGATGTAGCTCTCGTAGAGGATGCCGAGGATGATATAGACGGCGATCAGCGCCGCCGCGATCAGGTAGGGCTGCGTGGACAGCGAGGACTGGAACGCCTGCGCCGTGCCCTGGAAACTGCCTTGCAGCGACAGCGGCGCGTTGAGTTGCGCCATCGCCCGTTCCACCGCGTTCACCGCATCGCCCAGCGCCACGCCGGGGGCGAGGTTGAAGGTGATCGTCACCGCCGGGAACTGGCCCTGGTGGCTGATCGACAGCGGCGAGACGGTGCCGGTCTGCAACTTGACGAAGGTGGACAGCGGCACCGGCTGCCCGCCTGCCGACTTGACGAACAGCTTGTCGAGCGCGGTGATGTCGCCGCGCTGCGCCTGCGGCACCTCCATGATCAGGTGATAGGTGTTGAGCTGGGTGAAGTACTGCGTGATCTGCTGCTGGCCGAAGGCGTCGTACAGCGTCTGGTCGATCACCGCCGGCAGAATGCCGAAGCGCGCGGCGGCATCGCGATCGATGGTCAGCAGCGCGGTGGCGCCGTTCATCTGCTGGTCGGTCGCCACATCGCGCAGTTGCGGCAGCGTGCGCAGCTTCGCCAGCACCTTCGGCGCCAGCGTATAAAGCTCGCCCACGTCGGCATCCTGCAACGTGTATTCATAGGCGGTGCGGGTGATGCGCGCGCCGACGCGCACGTCCTGCGACGCTTGCAGATAGAGGCGCGCGCCCATCACGCCGCGCATCCTGTCCGACAGCCGCCGCACCACCTGCTGCGCCGTCGCCGTGCGCTGGCTGAACGGCTTGAGCGTGATGAAGAAGCGGCCGTTGTTCTCCGGCTGCCCGCCCTGGCCGGCGCCGATGATGCCGCCCCAGGAATACACGTCCGGATCGGCGGACAGGATCTGGCCCAGCGCCAGTTGCCGGGCATCCATCTCGGCGAACGACACGTCCTGCTCGGCCTCCGACAGGCCATAGACGATGCCGTTGTCCTGCTCGGGGAAAAAGCCCTTGGGAATGGCGATGTAGAGACCGACCGTGAGCGCCGCGGTGGCCAGGAACGCCAGCAGCGTGATGAAGCGGAAGCGCAGCGCGACATCGAGCGTGCGGCGGTAGAAGCCCAGCATGCCATCGAAGAACGCCTCGACGATGCGGTAGATCAGGCTGTGGCCGCCGGTGTGGTGGCGCAGGAAGCGCGAGCACAGCATCGGCGTCAGCGTGAGCGACACGAAGGCCGAGACGGCGACGGCGATCGAGACGGTGACCGCGAATTCCCGGAACAGGCGGCCGACGATGCCGCCCATCAGCAGCAGCGGGATGAACACCGCGATCAGGGAGGCGCTGATGGAGACGATGGTGAACCCGATCTCCCCCGCGCCCCTGATCGCCGCCTCCATCGGCTTCATGCCGTCCTCGATGTGGCGGAAAATGTTCTCCAGCATCACGATCGCGTCGTCGATGACGAAGCCGACGGCGATGGTCAGCGCCATCAGCGACAGATTATCCAGACTGTAGTTGAACAGGTACATCACCGCGAAGGTGCCGACCAGCGCCAGCGGCACCGTCACCGCCGGGATCACGGTCGCCCACAGGCTGCGCAGGAAGATGAAGATCACCATCACCACCAGCGCCACCGACAGCAGCAGCGTGAACTGCACGTCGGCGACCGAGGCGCGGATGGTCAGTGTCCGGTCGCTCACCGCCTCGACATGCACCGAGGGCGGGATGGAGGCGACGAGGGCCGGCAGGCGCGCCTTCACCGCCTCCACGGTGTCGATCACGTTGGCGTCCGGCTGCTTGAAGATCACCAGCAGCACGGCGCGCTGCCCGTTCTCATAGGCGGTGGTGAGGTCGTTTTCCGGCCCGTCGATGGCGCGGCCGATGTCGCGCACGCGCACCGGCGCGCCGTTGCGGTAGGCCAGGATCACGTTCTGATACTCGGCGCCGCGCGTCAACTGGTCGTTGTCATAGAGCGTGTAGGTGCGCTGCGCCCCATCGATCGAGCCTTTCGGCGCATCGACGGTGGCGTTGACCAGCATGTTGCGCACGTCTTCCAGGGTCAGCCCCATGGCGGCGAGGCGGGCGGGATCGACCTGCACGCGCACCGCCGGCTTCTGCTGCCCGCCGATCCACACCTCCGACACGCCGGCGACCTGGGAAAGCTGCTGGCTCAGGATATTGTCGGCATAATCGTTGACCGCCGTCATCGGCAGGCTTTTCGAGGTG
>JAJZNE010000031.1:10224-15681 GCA_021847995.1 Pseudomonadota bacterium
GCGCGTCGGAGGGATTGACCTTCCAGTAGTTGGGCGGACTGGGCAGGTTCTTCGGCAACTGGCCGCCGGCGGCGTTGATCGCGGACTGGATGTCCTGTGCCGCGGCGTCGATGTTGCGGTTGAGGTCGAACTGCACGGTGATGGAGGTCTGCCCCATCACGCTGACCGAGGTGAGCTGGGAGACGCCGTTGATCTGCGCGAACTGCCGTTCCAGCGGCTGGGCGACGGTGGAAGCCATGGTGTCCGGTCCGGCGCCGGGCAACTGGGCGTTGACCTGGATGGTCGGGAAATCGACGCGCGGCAGCGGCGCGACCGGCAGCAGCGGATAGGCGGCGATGCCGACGAGCAGAAGGGCCGCCATCAGCAGCGAGGTGCCGACCGGCCGCTTGATGAAGGGCGTGGAAATGCTCATGGCCCGGTCGCTCCCTCGCCCCCCGTGATGCCGCCCTAGCTGCCGGCCTTCGCCACCGCGACGCGGCTGCCGTCCTGCAGGCGCAACTGCCCGTTGACCACCACCTCGGCCCCCGCATCGACGCCCTTCGCGATCACCGCGAGGTGTCCGTCGTCCTGGCGCACCTCGACCGACAC
This sequence comes from Pseudomonadota bacterium, assembly GCA_021847995.1. Classification (GTDB taxonomy): domain Bacteria; phylum Pseudomonadota; class Alphaproteobacteria; order Acetobacterales; family Acetobacteraceae; genus JAFKFJ01. The sequence goes on from JAJZNE010000031.1 coordinate 10,813, forward strand.
CATCGCCACCGTCGAGTCCGGCTTGACGACGTAGACATAAAGGCCGGCCGGCCCGCGTTGCAGCGCCGTGGAGGGCACCGTGACCGCATCGCGCAGCGTATCGACCTGGATATGGGCATTGACGAACTGGCCCGGCCACAGCCGGTCGTCAGGGTTCGCGAACTCCGCCTTGAGTTTGATGGTGCCGGTGCCCTGGTCGATCTGGTTGTCGATGGTCATCAGCCGGCCGCGGCCGAGTTCGGTGCGGTCGTCGGGCGAGGAGGCGATCACCGGCGCCGCCCCGCGGCGGATCGCCGCCTGCACCTGCGGCAGATCGTCCTGCGGCAGGGTGAACACGACCGCAATCGGATGCAGTTGCGTGATGATCACGATGCCCTGCGCGTCGGTGGCATGGATCAGGTTGCCCGGATCGACCAGCCGCAGCCCGGTGCGCCCGTCGATCGGCGAGGTGATGTGGCAGAATTCGAGGTTGAGCCGCGCCGTCTCGATCGCCGCATCATCGCCCGAGATGGTCGCCTGGTACTGCGCCACCAGCGCCGTCTGGGTATCGACCTGCTGGCGGGAGGCGAAGTCGGTGCGCGCGAGATTGGAATAGCGCACGAGGTCGGCGCGGGCATTGGCGAGCAGCGCCTGATCGGCCGCCTTCTTCGCCTGGGCGGCGGCCAGTGCGGCGGCATAGGGGCGCGGATCGATCTCCGCGATCGGGTCGCCCGATTTCACCTCCTGCCCTTCGGTGAAGAACACCCGGTCCAGCGTGCCATCGACGCGGGCCCGCACCAGGACGGAATAATAGGCCTGCACGGCGCCGATGTTGCTCAGCACCACCGGCACGTCCTGCCGCTTCGCCGCCGTCGCCTCCACCGGCACGCCGGAGGGTGCCTGCGCCGCGGCGGGGAGCGCCAGCAGCAGCGAAAGTGCAAAGGTTGGTCCTGTCATCCGCATTACGCCATCTAACGGCGGCCGGGGCCAGGACGCAACCTTCGCCCGCAGCGGCGGCCTGGCCGGGGTTCAGTTGCCGGCGAGCGGAACCGGGCGGAGGCGGTAGGCGGCGAGCGTGCGGCCGGTGGGGCCGGGGGGCAGCGCGGGAAACCGGGAGGTCTGCGGCGGGCGCGGCAGCAGGCGCGGGAGGGCGCCGCCGCCGGGGCTGACGCCGCCGACCGCGGGCAGCAAGGTGCCACCCCCGTCCGAAGGCGACAGCTCTGCCCCGGCCGCCAGCCCGGCCGGCCACGCCGCCATCACCTTGCGGCGGTACTCCGCGGCCAGCGACGGCGTCGCCGAGTGATAGAGCGCCGCGGCATCCGGCCACGATCCGGTCTGGGCATGGAGATCGTGCAGGAAGCGCGCGGCATAGGCGGCATTGGTGGCGGGATCGAAGGCGGTGTCCAGGGTGGCGAAGGCATCCGGGTGGTGCAGCAGATTGACCTGCAGGCAGCCGACATCGATGGAGCGCACGCCGCGCGCCTGCAACGCCTGCACCGCCGCGACCGCCTGCGGCCTGGTCGCGAAGACCTGGCCGGCGCCTTCGGCGTCGATCGACCACGGCCACGGGTCGATGCGCCCGTCCGGTCCGCGCCGCCCGCTTTCCACCACCCCGATCGCCGCCAGCAGCCCGGCCGGGATGGCGAAAGCGCGCTCGGCGGCGGCAATGGCGGCGCGGCACTGTGCGCCTGGATCGCCCGGCAGCGGAAAGGGCAGCGGCGCCGGCGCGGCGGCGAGCAGGAACAGCGCCAGCAGGGGACGGAGCCGGAGGGACATGGCCGGCGGAGCATGGCGGGACAGGGTTAAGCGGCGATGTTCAACCCCCCCGAAAGCCCGGGCGGGCGGAATGCTGCAATGCAAAAACTCGCTTGCATGCGAATGAGCGGGGGCCTATGTTCCGCTTCGCAGCAAGGCGGCCATGCCGCTTTCCTGCTTCTTGGACGTTTCCTCCCTAAACTTGGCGGTGCCGCAGGGCACCGCCATTTTTTTTGTCCGGCCAGGCCGGGCGGCGGCGGCTCAGGCGGCGGCGAGGGCGGCGATCAGCGCCGTCATGTCGCGCTGCACGGCGGCGAAGCGGGGGAGGGGGGTGAAGCGCGCCTCGTCCATATAGAGGCTGCGGCTGAGTTCGATCTGCACCGCCTCCACGTCCTCACGCGGGCGGCCGTAATGGCGGGTGATGTAGCCGCCGGCATAGGGGTCGTTGCGGCGCACGCGATAGCCGAGGTCTTGCAGCACCTGCTCCACCCGCCGGACGGTGGCGGGGCCGCAGGCGGTGCCGTGGGCGTCGCCCAGCACCACGTCGGCCGGCGGGCCGGGCGCGGCGGCGGGCAGGGCGGCGGGCATCGAGTGGCAGTCGATCAGCAGGCAGCGGCCGAATCGGGCGCGGGTCGCGGCGATCAGGGCGCCGAGCGCGTCGTGGAAGGGCAGCCAGCAGTCGCGGATGCGCGCCTCCGCCTCGGCGAAGCGCAGCTTGTCGCGATAGATCGCCTCGCCGGAGGCGACGATGCGGGCGATGGTGCCGAGGCCGGCGCCGACGCGCGGGCTGGCGGTATTGACCCAGGGCGGCAGCGCATCGGCGAACATGGCGGGGTCGAGTTCCCACGCTTCGCGGTTGGCATCGCAGAAGGCGCGCGGGAAGGTGGCGGCGAGCAGCGGCGCGCCGTGGACCGGCGCGGCGGCGAACAGGTCATCGACGAAGCAGTCCTCGCTGCGCCGCAGCGCCAGCGCGTCCAATCGCGCGGCGGCGCGGAAGGCGGCGCTGTAGGCGCGGCCGGAATGGGCCGCGGCGAACACCAGCGGCGCCGACTGGCAGTCGGGAGCCAGCAGACGGACGGACGGGGGCAGGGCGAGGGGCGGCGGCAGATCCATGCCCGTATTCAAGCCGCCGGGCGCGCCGCCGGCAATGCGCGGCGGCGACCGCGTCCGGAATCGGGATCGATACGAAAGATCACCGTTGACAAGTTCGTGTATGATATGCCATCATAATGGTTGGCGGGAGCAACCGGGTGCGGGGCATGTGATGACGACGACATATGATGCTTATTTGCTGGGTGGCTATAAGGGCGGAACCAGCCTTTCTTTCACGGCGACCTCGGAAGGTAAAACTTCTAAAACAAACACGATCAATGCGTCCGGCAACGTGCTGGGCGGAACCGTCACGACTTTTTCGCTCAGCTCCAACAACCCCACCGGCAGTGTGACCTATGTCGGATGGGTCAGCTACAAATCCAGCGGCGGACCCACTTTGGATGGATTCATTGGGCATGCCGCAAATGGTTCTTATTATCTGTTCACGGCCCATATCACTGGAACCGGCAACAGGCCGGCGGCCGGAACCTATACGGTGACGACCGACAACACCGGCAGTTCCTCGACGTGGTGGGATATCAGCGGCGATTCGCCCGGCTGTTTCTGCGCCGGGACCATGATCGCGACGCCGACCGGGGCCGTGGCGGTCGAATCGCTCGCCGCCGGCGATCTCGTGCTGACCGCGGACGGGCAGGTGCGCCGGGTGCGCTGGCTCGGCCGCAGCACCATCGCCCGCGTGTTCGCCGACCCGACCCAGGTGCTGCCGATCCGCATCCGCGCCGGCGCGCTCGATGAGAATGTGCCGGCGCGCGACCTGCTGCTCTCCCCCGGCCATGCCGTGCGCATCGGCGACGTGCTGGTCCATGCCGGCGCGCTGGTCAACGGCACCTCCATCGTGCGTGAGACCGACGTGCCGATGGTGTTCACCTACTACCATCTCGAACTCGACACCCACGCCCTGCTGCTGGCGGAGGGCGCGCCCGCCGAAAGCTTCCTCGACGGCGTGGAGGACATGAACTTCGCCAACTGGCAGGATCGCGTGCCGGCGCCGGAGGCGATGGAACTGCCCTATCCGCGCGCCCGCTCCGCCCGCCAGTTGCCGGGTGCGGTGCGTGCCCAGCTTGCCGCCCGCGCCGCCGCCATCGCGGCCCCGGTCGCCACCGCCGCCTGACGCGGGCATCGGCTGGCCGCCGCCATCGGGCGGTCAGCCGAACAGCCCGTGCAGGAACCAGCGCGCGCCGGCCACCCCGGCGTGGCGCCCGGTGCGGAACAGCCAGAACCGCGCCCCGTTGCCGTCCTCGACGCGGTAATAATCGCGCACCAGATCGGTTTCCGGCCGTCCGTCCGGTGGCGCAGGATGCCGCCACCATTCGGCGGCGATCCGTTCCGGCCCGCTTGCCGCGCGCACCTTGTGCACCGCGCCGCGCCAGCGGAACAGCACCGGCGGATCGTCCGGCACCGGCGCCATCGCCAGGATCGGCTCCGGCCGCCGCAGCAGCCGCACCGGCCGCGGCGGTCCGTCCGCCAGCCACCGCACCGTCGGGGCGAGCGGGGCAGTGCGGGCGAGGCTGCGTTCCGGCACATGGCTCGCCACCGGCACCGGCCGCCACACCGCGCCCTCCCCCAGCCGGCCGGCGAGGGTATCGAGCGTCTGCGCCAGCCGCCCCTCCGCCGCCTGCGCCAGATCGCCCAGCCGCGTCTGAACCGGCGCCAGCGGCTCCGTCATGGTTGCCGCCAGCGTCACCGCGGCGATGCCGAAGCCGGGATCGACCGTTTCCAGCCGCGCCGCCAGCAGGCGGGTGAGGTAGGCGGCCTCGCGCACCGGCCGCGCGGTCGCGACCGCGATCGCCGGTGCCGCGCCATCGACGCGGGCGAAGCGGGCGGCGAACCGCACGCCGCCGCGCTGCCCGGCCGCCAGCCGCGCAGCGAGCCGCCCGGCGAGCAGCGCCAGCGCCGCCGTGAGCTGTGCCGCGGTCAGCAGCGGCTCGGCGAAGGCGCGCGTTTCCGACCAGGGCACCGCCGGAAGCGGCCAGCCGACCGGCTCCGTCACGCGGCCCAGCGCCGCATCCAGCCGTGCCAGCG
>JAJZNE010000062.1 GCA_021847995.1 Pseudomonadota bacterium
TCGGCCTCGCCTCGAAGCGGGTGCAGTTCACGCCGGACCTGATGCCGGCCGACATCATCGGCGCCGAGGTGCTGGACGAGGGCGCGGACGGGCGGCGCAGCTTCCGCTTCGTCCCCGGCCCGGTGTTCTGCCAGTTGCTGATGGCCGACGAGATCAACCGCGCCTCGCCGCGCACGCAGTCGGCGCTGTTGCAGGCGATGCAGGAACAGCGCGTCGCCGTCGCCGGCGTCGAGCATCCGCTGCCGCGTCCGTTCCATGTGCTGGCGACGCAGAATCCGATCGAGCAGGAAGGCACCTATCCGCTGCCGGAGGCGCAGCTCGACCGGTTCCTGTTGCAGATCGACGTGCGCTATCCCGAACGCGATGCCGAGCGCGCCATGCTGCTCGCCACCACCGGGGCCGCGGAGGCGCGGGCGCAGCCTGCCCTGTTGCCGGAGGAACTGCTGGCCGCCCAGGCCCTGATCCGTCGCGTCCCGGTCGGCGAGTCGGTGCTGGAGGCGATCCTGCGCCTCGTGCGCGGCGGCAGGCCGGAAAGCAGCGACGACACAACAGTGCGCGAGCACGTCGCCTGGGGTCCCGGCCCGCGCGCCGCCCAGGCCCTGATGCTGGCCACCCGCGCCCGCGCCGTGCTCGATGGCCGGCTCGCGCCGAGCATGGACGACGTGGCGGCGCTGGCGCATCCCGTGCTACGGCATCGCATGGCGCTGAAATTCTCCGCCCCTGCCGGGCTGACCGTCGGTGCCGTGATCGACCGGCTGGTGGAGCGCACCGGGTGAACCCTTCCCCCGCCCGCCGGGCGGAGGCGCTGGGTGCGCATCTGCCGCCGCTGATGGTGGCCGCCGAACGGGTCGCCGCCACCGTCGCGCAGGGCGTGCATGGCCGCCGCCGCGTCGGCCAGGGTGACAGTTTCTGGCAATTCCGCCCCTTCCTTGCCGGTGACGCCACGTCCCGCATCGACTGGCGCGTCTCCGCCCGCTCTCACCGCACCTTCGTGCGCGAGACGGAGTGGGAGGCGGCGCAGACCGTCTGCCTGTGGCGCGACGGCGGCGCCTCGATGCGCTGGAAGTCGCATGGCCAGCCGGAGCAGAAGGCCGATCGCGCGGCGCTGCTGCTGCTGGCCCTCGCCGCCCTGCTGCTGCGCGGCGGCGAACGGGTGCGGCTGCTCGCCGCCGATGGCCGCGCCCTCGCCGGGCGCAGCGGCCTCGATCGTCTGGCCGGTGCGCTGGCGCGCGAGCCGGAGGGGAACGGTCTGCCGCCGGAGGCGCCGCTGCCGCGCCATGCCCGCGTCGTGCTGATCGGCGATCTGCTGGCGCCCCTCGACGCATGGCAGGCGACGGTTGCGCGGCTCGCCGCGATTCCGGTCGGCGGCGTCATGCTACAGGTGCTCGATCCGGCGGAAGTCATGCTGCCGTACGAGGGGCGCGTGCGTTTCCAGGGCATGAGCACCGGTTCTGCCACCACCCTGATCCCGCGTGTCGAGAGCGTGCGGGAACAATACGCCGCCCGTCTCGCCGCCCAACAGCATGGCCTGGCCGCAATCTGCGCCGCCGCCGGCTGGCACTTCGCCTTCCATCGCACCGATCACCCGGCGGAGGGCGCTCTGCTCGCGCTCTATGCCGCGCTGGCGCCGGCGGCGCGGCGGCGATGATCTTTGCCGCCCCCTGGATCCTGCTGACCCTGGCGGCGCTGCCGCTGCTCTGGTGGCTGCTGCGCGTCACGCCGCCGGCGCCGCGGCGGGAGGTGTTCCCGGCGGTGCGCCTGCTGCTCGGCCTCAAGGCGGTGGCCGAGACCCCGGCGCGCACGCCGCTCTGGCTGCTGGCGCTGCGCATGCTCGCCGCCGGTCTCATCATCCTTGGCCTCGCGCGGCCGATCCTGGATGCCGGGGATCGCCTTGCCGGGCGCGGGCCGGTGCTGCTGGTGGTGGATGACGGCTGGGCCAGCGCCGGGGACTGGGCGCGCCGCATGGCAGCGGCCGACGCGGTGCTCGACCGGGCGGAGCGCGACGGCCGGGATGCCGCCCTGCTCGCCACAGCCCCCGCCGAAACCGGCGCACCCCCGGCGGCGACGCTCGCGATGCCGGTGAGCGCGTTGCGCGCCCGCCTCGCGGCCCTGCGTCCGAAGCCGTGGCCGGTCGATCGCGCCGCCGCCGCCCGCGCGCTGCGCGTCTGGGGACAGTCCGGCAGCGTCGCCTACGTGGCCGACGGCCTGACCGACGGAGAGGCATGGCCCGATTTCGCCGCGGCGCTGCGGGCGGTCGGGCCGGTGCTGGTGCTGCGCGACCCGATCGCCCCGGCCCGCCTGCTGCTGCCGCCGCGATCGGGCGCCGACGGCATCGGCGTGCGCGTCGCCGCGGTGCCGCGCCCGCATCCGCTCGCCCTCGCCGTGCTCGGTCAGACCGGCGACGGCCGCACTCTCGCCCGCCTGCCGCTCGACATCGCCGCCGGTGCGGCCATCGGAGAGGCAACGTTGAAAATCCCGCTGGAGATCCGCAACCGGCTTGCCGGCCTGGTGCTGGAAGGCCAGTCCTCCGCCGGTTCCGTGGTGCTGCTCGACGAACGCTGGCGCCGCCGCCCGGTCGGCATCCTGGCCGGCGATCAGAGCGGGGCCGAAACCCCGCTGATCGGCGAGGCTTTCTATCTGAGGCGCGCGCTCGACCCGTTCACCGAGGTGCGGGCCGGCGATCTCGATGCGCTGCTCGGCCGCGACCTCTCCGTCCTGATCCTCGCCGACCACGTGATCGCCGACGGGCCGGAGCACGACCGCATCGCCGCCTGGGTGGAGAAAGGCGGCCTGCTGGTGCGCTTCGCCGGGCCGGAAACGGCGGCGCATCCCGACAGCCTGTTGCCGGTCAGGCTGCTCGACGGCGACCGCCAACTCGGCGGCACGCTGTCCTGGAGCGAGCCGGCGGCGCTCGCCCCGTTCCCGCCCGGCTCTCCCTTCGCCGGGCTTGCCGTGCCGGCGGAGGTGCGGGTGACACGCCAGGTGCTGGCGGAGCCGGGGGCGCGGCTCGCCGATCAGACGTGGGCACGGCTCGCCGACGGCACCCCGCTGGTGACGGCGGCACCGCGCGGCGCCGGGCGCATCGTGCTGTTCCATGTCACTGCCAATGCCGACTGGTCGGATCTGCCGCTCTCCGGCCTGTTCGTGGACATCCTGCGCCGGCTGGTGGCGCTGTCGGCGGGCGTCGCCGGCGCCGCCCCCGGCAATCCGACACTGGCGCCGGCGGCCACGCTCGACGGCTTCGGCCAGATGGTCGATCCCCCCTCCACCGCCGCCGCCCTCCCCGCCGGCGCAATCGCCGCCACGCCCGCCTCTCCGCGCCATCCGCCCGGCCTCTACGGACCGGAATCGGGGCGGCGCGCGCTCAATCTCTCCGCCCATATCGCGCCGCCGGAAGCCGCCGCCGCGCTCGTCGGTGCGCGCGTCGAGCCGATCGCAGGGCGGGCGCCGGAGCGGGCGGTGGGGCCGTGGCTGATCGCGCTGGCGCTGGCGCTGCTGGCCTGCGACCTGCTGGTTTCGCTGCGTCTGCGCGGCTTGCTGCGCCCCGCCGCCGCGGCGCTGCTGCTCGGGCTGCTGCTCGCACCACCGGCCCGCGCCGATGACCCCACGGGGCAGGCGGCCTCGGAACAGAACGGCGCCGAGCAGAATCCGGCGCTCATCACCCGCCTCGCCTATGTCGTCACCGGGGATGCGCAGCTTGATGCGGTGTCGCGCATGGGGCTGGCCGGACTGTCGGACTACGTCAACCACCGCACCGCCGCGACGCTCGGGGATCCGGCGCCGGTCGCGCCGGGGCATGACGACCTCAGCTTCTATCCGCTGCTCTACTGGCCGATCTCCGCCGACGCCGCGCCGCCGACGGGGGAGGCGGTGGCGGCGCTGAACGACTTCATGTCGCATGGCGGGATCATCCTGATCGACACCCGCGGCGGCGGCAGCGGTGAGGGCATGGCGCCCGGCGCCGCCGGCGCCCTCCGGCAGTTCGGCGGCGGCCTTGCTATCCCGCCGCTGGCCCCGCTCACCTCCGCGCATGTGCTGGCGCGGTCCTTTTACCTGTTGCAGGATTTCCCCGGCCGCTACGATGGCGACACGGTCTGGGTGCAGCGTGACCAGGACCGCAGCAACGACAGCGTCAGCCCCGTCATCATCGGCGCCCATGACTGGGCCGCCGCCTGGGCGGTCGATGACCAGGGGCACAACCCGTTCGCCACGCTGCCGGGCGGGGCACGGCAGCGCACGCTCGCCTATCGCTTCGGCGTCAATCTGGTGATGTACGCGCTGACCGGGAACTACAAGGGCGATCAGGTCCATGTGCCCTCGCTGCTGGAACGGCTGGGACAGTAGCGATGCACATGGAACAGGCGATCGCCGCGCTGCGTCTGCAACCGGCCCTGCCGGTCTGGCTGCTGCTCCTGCTCGGCCTGCTGTGCGCGGGGGTGCTCGCCGTCGCGGCGTGGCGGCGCGCGCCCGGCACGCTCTGGCGCGCCCTCGCCTTCGCTGTGCTGCTGGCATGGCTCGCCGGCCCGCTGCTGGTTGAGGAGACGCGGCAGACCCTGCCCGATATCGGCCTGCTGGTGATCGATCAGACCGCCTCGATGTCGGTCGCCGACCGTGCCCGCCTGGCCGAGCAGGCGCGCCGGCGCATCGAGCAGGAAGCACACGGGCTGCACGACCTGGAACTGCGTACCATCACCGTCCCCGAAGGAGGGTCGGAGGGCACGCGCCTGTTCGCCGCGATCGACCGCGCGCTCGCCGATATTCCGCGCGCCCGTCTCGCCGGCATCGTCGCCGTGACCGACGGGCAGGTGCATGACATCCCCGCCGCCCCGCCCGGCGGCGTGCCGCTGCACGTCCTGCTCACCGGCCGCGGCGAGGAGACCGACCGGCGCATCCGCGTGATCGCCGCGCCGGAATACGGCATCGTCGGCAAATCGGTGGAACTGCACGTCGCCATCGATGATCTCGGTGTCACCCGCGGCCTGCTCGGCGGCAGTCCGGGCGCCGCCCGCCTGACCATCCGCCGCGACGGCGAGCCGCCGCGGGTGGAAAGCGTGCCGATCGGGCGCGAGCATGTCATCGAAGTGCCGATCACCCGCGCCGGCCCCACCGTGATCGACATGCAGGCCGAGAAGCTGCCCGGCGCCGTCACCGACCTCAACAACCGCGCGGTGGTGCAGATCAACGGCGTGCGCGACCGCCTGCGGGTGCTGCTGGTCTCGGGCGAGCCGCATCCGGGCGAACGGACGTGGCGGCGGCTGCTGAAATCCGACCCCGCCGTCGATCTGGTGCATTTCACCATCCTCCGCCCGCCCGAGAAGGACGACCTGACCCCGCTCAAGGAGCTGGCGCTGATCGCATTTCCGGTGCGCGAGCTGTTTATGATGAAGATCAAGGAATTCGACCTCATCATCCTCGATCGTTTTCAGAACCGCGGCACGCTGCCGCCGATCTATCTGCGGAACATCGCCGACTACGTTCGCGACGGAGGGGCGCTGCTGATGAGTGTCGGGCCCGAGTTCACCGGGGAAAGCAGCCTCGCCGCCGGCCCGCTCGGCGCCATCCTGCCGGCGATGCCGCCGGAGAGCGGCGGCGTCGTGGACGGCGCCTTCCGCCCGGCAGTGACGCCGCTCGGCCTGCGCCATCCGGTCACCGCCGAACTGCCCGGCCTGCACGGCGACGCCCCGCCGGCATGGGGCCAGTGGTACCGCCGCATCGCGCCGATGGAAAGCCACGGCGAGGTGCTGATGCGCGCGCCCGACGGCGCGCCGCTGCTGCTGCTCGATCGCGTCGGCGATCCGGACAGCGGCGGGCGCGTCGCCATGCTGCTGTCCGACCAGATCTGGCTGTGGTCGCGCGGCCATGACGGCGGCGGACCGCAGGCGGAACTGCTGCGCCGCGTCGCCCACTGGCTGATGAAGGAGCCGGCGCTGGAGGAAACCGCGCTCACCGCTCGCGTCGCCGACGGCACGCTGCATATCGAACGCCGCACGACGGAAGACGGACCGCCCGGCCAGGTGACGGTGACGGCGCCGGACGGAACGCAGACGACGCTGCCGCTGACGGCGCTGCGCCCGGGCCGTGCGACGGCGCAGGCCCCGGCGGCAGCACCCGGCGTGTGGCAGGCGAATGACGGGACGCACACCGCCTATGCCGCGGCGGGCGCGGCCAATCCGCTGGAGTTCGCCGATCTTCGCGCGACCGCGACCCTGCTCGCCCCGCTCGCGCATGCCTCAGGCGGCAGCGTCCACTGGCTGGCCCCGGACGGCGCGCCGACGCTGCGCCGGACAGAGCAGGGGCACGAGGCGGCCGGCGCGGGATGGATTGGCTTGCAGCGGCGGCATGACCATCTGGTAACCGGGATTGCAGCACTGCCGCTGCTGCCCGCCTGGGCGGCGCTGCCGCTGCTGCTCGGCCTTGCTGTCGCCGCATGGCGGCGAGAGGCAAGCTAGGCGTGACGGCGGTGCTCGGCTGAAGGAGTTCGGTGTCTTCCAGAACGTGCAGGATCCGGAACGCGGTTCCCCTGGCTCCTCGACGCCGTGGCCGGCGCTGGTGGGGTTCGTCGGGCTGACGCTGCTGGTCGGCGCGGTCGATGCCGCGGTCACGGCACCGGCCATCCGAACCTGGTATCTGTCATTGCAGCGTCCGCCCGGTACCCCGCCGAACTGGCTGTTCGGCCCCGTGTGGACGGCGCTTTATCTGCTGATCGCGGTCGCCGCCTGGCTCGCCTGGCAGCATCCGTGGCACCGCCGCGCATTGCTGCTGTGGGGCTGGCAGTTGCTGGCCAACGCTCTGTGGACGCCGATCTTCTTCGGCCTGCACCAGATCGGCGTGGCGTTGGCGGAGGTGCTGCTGCTGCTGATGCTGATTGTCCTCACCACGCTGGAATTCGTCCGCCTGTCCCGCCCGGCGGCGATCCTGATGCTCCCCTATCTCGGCTGGACGTGCTATGCGGCCTACCTCAACGCCGGATTCTGGTGGCTGAATCCGGGCCAGAGCTGAGGAATTGCCAAATGACCCGTCTTCCTTCCACCGCGTTCGGCGGCATTGCGCCCATCGGCATCGCCCTCGGCATCGCGCTGCTGGTGGCGGTATCGGCGCCGGCGCTGGCGCAAACCCCCAATACCTCCAACATGATGCCGTCGATGAGCGGATTCCAGCCGATCGTCAAGCCGGACCAGGGCGAATCGAGCAAGCCGGTGTCGAACGCGCCGCCGGCGCTGCCGGGGGCCACACCCGGCTTCGGCGCGGCACCGGCCGACCAGAGCACCGCCGATCTGCCACCGAATGAGGCGCTGTTCGACGCGATCAACCGCGGCGACATCGGCCAGGCGCGCGATGCGGTCAATCGCGGCGCCGACATCAACGCCCAGAACGTGCTGGGCATGACGCCGCTGGAACTGTCGGTCGATCTCAGCCGCAACGACATCACCTTCATGCTGCTGTCGCTGCGCGGCGCCTCGGCCGGCGCCCTGTCGGCCAAGGCGGCGCAGGTCGCGGCCAAGCAGGCGGCGGCACCGGCTTCCGGCAAGCCGACGGCGGCAAAGCAGGCCGCTGTCGACAAATCACTGATCAAGTCGGTGAAATTCACCGAAAAGCAGAGCGCGCCGAAGCCGTCCGCGACCTCCCCGGCGCCGCGCCAGTACGCCGGCTCGGCCGATCCCGGCCGCCCCGACCCGCAGGCTGGATTCCTCGGCTTCGGCGGCAGCGTGCAATAGGGTCGCGCCCGCGTTGCCAGAACGGCTCGCGCCCGGTAAATCCGCTGCGGGAACGGCGCAGGGCGGGCGGGGCCGATGAGTGCTGCGGACGGGCTGCACCTGCTGACCTTCCACGGCACGGTTGTCTGCTGCGATGCCGAGGGGCGTCTCGTCCACCGTCCGCTGATCGCCGGCCCCGGCGCGCCCCCACCGGCCACCTGGCGGTATTGCGGCGGCGAACGCCTCGTTTCATCGCCGGCCGGGGATGGCGGCGCCGGTCCGCATGCCATGCCGTCGTCCGGGTTCCTGGTACGTCCGACCGCGGCGGCGCGCGGGCGCGTGCATCTGCAACGCGCCAGCGGCTATCTGCGCGCGACACCGGACGGAATGCTGGATTGTGACGTGGACCTGCCCCAGGGATGGGAGGAGTTCCGCATCATCTCCGCCGCCGACCTCGGGCTGCTTGCGCATCTGCTCGGCCATTCCTGGATCATCGCCCGCACACATACCGTGGTGCCGGCCGCGGAGGTTCACCTGCTGCCGGAGTTCCGGCTGCGCATCGGCCCACTGACCGCTGATTTTTCCGCCGGCATGCCGGCGGTGGCGGAGGGGGCGGGCGCCGTCCCCAACCGGCTGCTGCTGTTCAGCGAAGGCTGGAAGATCGAGGAATTGCGGCTGTTCCGGCCGCTGGTCTATTTCACCGTATTCTGCCGCCATCCGGATCATCGCCAATATCTGCGGATGGCGGTGCTGAGCATCCGCTCCTTCGTCCTGTTCCACGGTCCCCTCGCCGAGTTCCTGCTGCTCACCAACATGGACCGCGAGGCGGTGCTGGCCGAGGTGCCGGGCGACCTGCGCGCGCGGGTGCATGTGGCAGGCTCCGACGTGCCGGCCACCAACATCGTCGATATCTTCGCGCAACGCTACCGCATCGCCGGGTGGGATCGTGCCGCCGACTATCAGCCGCTGCTCTATGTCGATACCGACATCCTGTTCAACGCCGACATCTCCCGCGCGCTGGGCCGGATCGCCCTGAGCCCGTCGATCATGGTGGGCGAGGAATCATGGAATCCGCTGCGCGAGTCCGAGTCGGTCGGGGCAAAACTGTTTGCCGCCGACCCGTTCGAGTCGCCGATGACGCTCGGCTTCAATTCCGGCACCATCGGCATTCCGAACATCGCCGACCACCGGCTGCATCTGCGCGCGATTGCCGAGGTGATCGAGCGCTACGCCACGCTGCACGGGCGGGCATCCCTGCACTGGTTCGACCAGGCATGCGCCAACTACGTCGCGGCGAAGATCGGGGGTTTTGACGGCAGGACGCTGACACCCCTGATCGAGCATGTCGGATCGAGCGAGGCAAAACCCCCGTCGCGCACCGGCATCGTGCATTTCTGGGGGCTGCCGGACAAGGTCGCCGCGATGGAAGCCTTCCTGGCGGAGTTCCGTGCCGCCGCCGCGCTCAGCCCGACACCGCGAGCATGACCTGCAACGCCTGCGCCAGACTTTCCGGCGCCACCGCATAATCCGTATTCCAGTCGGCGCGCGGCGCATGGGGCAGCGCGACATGCTCGCCGACGACGTAGCCGTATTCAAGATCGCACATCGATGCCATCACCCAGTGTGCCGGCTGCACACAGGCCGGATTGAACAACTCCAGCACCCGCGTTCCCGGACGGCAGAACATGATGTTGGCGACCCCCGCCCCGTGCTCGCCGACAACATGGCGGGCGCCCTGCATCAGTTGCACCTGCTCGTCCAGCGTCAGCGATTCGGTCGCCGCCACGGTGAAGCCGAAGGCAGCGAGTACCGGCGCCACCGCGTCGAAATTGGTCAGCCGGCGCACGCCGCCGGTGCGGTGGATATAGACGCGCTTGGGGCCGCCGGACGCGGCATTGCGCGCATGCACCGCCGCCGCCATCTCCTGCGCCGCGATCCGGCACAGCGAAGGGACGCTCCACAGGTCGATCACCGGCACGTTCCACAGCACTTCCGGCGTCACCACCGCATCTTCGCCCAGCAGGATCGCCTCTGCGGGATCGATGCCGAGCAGTTCCAGCGTGCGCCGATGCACCGCGCTGTCGCCGAAATCGGGCACCAGCAGCCGCAGGCCGGGCAACTGCGCGCGCAGCCAGCGGAACAGATAAAGCCGCGGCAGCGTTTCCGTCAGCCAGTGCGCATGGTTGCGCCAGCCGCCGGAAACGGCACAGAACGCTTCCCCCGGCAGGCGCCGTCCCGGCAGGGCGATCGGGCGCTTGAAGCGGATGCCCCGTTCCATGTCGCGGTGCGCGACGACCGATTCGGGCCGCCAGTCATCGACGCTGTGGGTCGAGTCGCGCACCAGCCGGCCGCGGAAGGCGACCAGCCCGGTGGCACCGATGGCACTCGCCCCCGGCAGGGCGACGCAGACCATGCGCGGGCTGCGATAGCTGCGATAGGACGGGTCGGAGAAGCGGGGGCCGAACTGCGCCACCGCCGGATCGATCGGCGTGGTGTGGAAGAACGGCCGGCGCGGCCGTTCCTCCTCGCCGGCGAACAGCAGCGCCGGAAGGCCGTGCATCTCGGCGAGATGCGTCAGATACGGGCCCTGCGGCAACTCCTCCACGCCCACCGGCGCCGCTGCCGGCGCCGTGACGGGGGCGGCGGCGGGCGGGGGCTGCGCCGCCACGGCCGGCGCCGGGCGTGCCGGCAGGCGGCGCAGTTGCGCGGAGCCGGGATCGGCCGGGACCGCCAGCACATTCGCCAGGAAATCGCGCACCACCTCAGGATCGACGCGCAG
This sequence comes from Pseudomonadota bacterium, assembly GCA_021847995.1. Lineage (GTDB taxonomy): Bacteria > Pseudomonadota > Alphaproteobacteria > Acetobacterales > Acetobacteraceae > JAFKFJ01. The sequence continues at coordinate 10,474 of JAJZNE010000062.1, forward strand.
CCGCGCATCCGGGTCGGCGGAAAAGCCGCCCAGCGGCTCGATCACGCACAGCCGCTGACGGCGCAGCGCGCAGATGGCGCGCAGCAGCGGATCGGGCCGCCCGATCACCACCACGGCGGAACCGAACGGTGCGAACAGCGCATTGCACGCCGCCGCCCCCCGCTCGCTCAGCAGGCAGGCCGCATCGCGATAGGCGGCCAGTTGCTCGGCCAGCGTCATGCGCCACGGCTGCAGGGTGCGGAACCCGGCATCCCACAGCACTTCGGCAACCCGCTCCTCGTCGTCGAGCCGGCTGAAGCTGCCGTCGCCGAAGGCACGATAGCTCAGATAGAGCCGGGCCCCCGGCGTCGTCGGCGCCATCGCCCCGGCGCGCGCGCACAGATCCTCGGCCGCCAGGCTCAGTGCCGGATGCAGCAGATGGTCGGCACGCATCGCACCGGCCACGATGAAGGCCGGGGCGCGCACCACCTGCACCGCCGGATCGTACCAGACGATCTCGCGCTCCGGCACATAGAGCGCGATGATCCGCCGGATCCAGTCCGGCGTGTCGCGGCCGGCCACCAGCGGGAAGGACCGGCCGAGCCGCCGGAGCGTCGCGAACAGGAACAGCCGCGGCAGCACGTCGATCAGGAACTCGGGATAGCCCACTTCCGGCTGCAGGGCGACGAAACACGGGCGATCGACCTCCAGCACCTCGGCATCGGCGCGGTCGAGCGCACCCATCCACCCCCGCTCCTGCCCGGCGGCGAGGGCGGCGCGCAGCGCGGGGGGCAGGCAGTCCTCGCGGTCGAACAGCCGGCCGTCGGCGCCGCGCAGCAGGCCGGCGCCGCCCAGGGTGCCGCCGGGCACGGCATGCACGCCGACCGGCGGAAGCTGCCGGCGATGAAACGGGTCGGCAACCGCCAGCGCGGCGGCATCGCCGCTGCTCAGCAGTTCGAGCGGCGGCGGCGACATCGCACCGGCGAACAGGTCCAGACGCTGCGGCAGCGTACCGGCACCGAACGCCTCCAGCGCCGTCACCTCGTGCTCGTCATCGGCAGCGGCGAACGGCAATGGAGGGGCAACGGGACGGTTGATCGGCTGCTCCACCATGCTCACCACCTGCTCCAGTTCGGCGATATCGACATCATAGGCGAAGCGGTGCCCCTCGCCATCCGCGATATCGGGCTGCCTGCCGTCGATGCGGGCGAAATAGACGTGCCAGGCGTGACCGAGCATGAAGCACATGCCGCGCACCCAGCCTTCCACGAACCGTTCCGGCTGGATTTCCAGCACCCGTGCACCGGGCGCGCAGAAGCCGAGATTGGCCATCGCCGCCCCGCTTTCCCCGGCGACCACGCGGCAGGATGCCATCAGCGCCACCTGGTCGCGGAAGGCCATGTGCTCCGGCCGCACGATCGCGAAACCATGCCGCGCCATCATGTCCTCCACCGCGGCACGGTTGCGCAGATGCCGGCGCGTGTCGCCGGCGCGCGAGAGGAACACCTTGCGCGGGCCGCCGCGGCCGGTGCCGCCGCAGCGGGCGCGGATGAACCCGAACATCGGGCGAATGGCCGGCGTCGGGTAGGAGACGTGCATCGCCAGCAGCGTGCTGGCCAGCACCCGGTCGAACACCACCGGGCGCGAAATCTCCAGGTAATGGCGTTCGAGATCGAGGACGGCGAGGATGTCGCGCTGCCACGGCACAAGGCGCTGCCCGACCACGCGCAGGCGCGGATCGGCGAGCAGTTCGCGCAGCATGAACACCGCCGGCAGCCCGTCATACAGGAAATGGCCGTAATTCGGGAATCCGGCACCGCAGACCGGCAGCGCCACCAGCCCGCTCCGCTCGGCCCGCGCCCGCACGTCATCGGCAAGGCACAGCATGCCGGCTTCGTCCAGGCGGAAATGCCCGTCCACGTCCGCGAGCCGCTGGATGCCGATGTTCTCGACGCCGCTTGCGAACACCCGGTCCGCGCGATCCAGCACGGTGAGCGAGCTGTCGATCATGCAGGCATCGTGCAGCAGCACCGACGCGATTTCGCGCGTCATGGTGGTGGCGGTGGGATTGTCGGTCATGACCGGGGAATGGCCGGGGCCGAACAGGTTGACGCCGCCGATCAGGCCGCCCGGCATCTGCGCGATGGTCTGGGCCGGGGCATGCACGAAAGCCAGATCGGCGCCGGCCGGGCCGGGGCCGGCGGCGCGGCCAACTGCCTCGCACAGGGCAGCGAAATCCGCCGCCTGCGGCAGATCGGCGGGGATGAACGTGCCAACCCGCGGCATCAGAACGGGGGCGCTGGCAGGGTTGACATGCGGCTATAGGCCGCCCGCCGGCTTCCTCCGTCAAGACTTGTTCCGCTGGCCAGGACTTGTGCGCCGGCCAGGACTTGTGCGCCGGCCAGGACTTGTGCGCCGGCCAGGACTTGTGCGCCGGCTTGTGCCGCCCGGCCGGCGGCGCATCTGATGGCGGCGGAACGGACGGAGCAGGCGGGTGGCGGACGATATCTGGCGCATTCACGAAACCGGGCCGGCCCTCACGATCCGGCTTGCCCGCCCCACCCCCGCCCTGCCCGCACCACTCGCGGCCGAGGTGGCAACGCTGTGGCAGGCGGCACAGCACGCGGCCGGGGGGCGGCTGTTCAACGGGCGCGTGTTCAGCGCCGATACCATCACGCCCGCCCGCATCGACGGCCACTGGACCGAATTCCGCCGCGTCGTCGCCCAGATGCGCCGCCCCGCCCTGTTCGCCGCCCTCGGCATCCGCCCGCTCGCGGTCGGCGGCGTCATCGTCGGCAGGGATTTCGTGCTGTTCGGCCGCCGGCCCGCGGACGCCGTCTATCAGCCCGGCGAATGGCAGTTGCCGCCCGCCGGCTCCCTCGACCCCGGCGCCGCCGGCGCCGACGGCACGCTCGACCCGCTGCGTCAGTTGCACGCCGAACTGGCGGAGGAACTCGGCCTGCCCCCGCACGCCGTCAGCGCCCCGCGCCCGCTGGTGATCGTCGAGCACCCGGGCAGTCATGTCTGCGACCTCGGCATCGCCCTCGCGACCGAGTGGGAGGAAGGCGCGATCCGCGCCGCCCACGCGGCCCGCGGCAACGCCGAATATGCCGCCCTCGCCTTCGTCGCCCCGGCCGATCTGCCGGGATTCCTGGCGCGCCACGCGGGGCGGGTGACGCGCCAGGCGCCCGCCTTCCTGCGCGGCGCCGGGCTGCTGCCCGCGTTCCCCTGAACGGCCCCCCTGACAGCCGTTGCGATGGCGCTTGACTCGCGCGCGCAGGGCGGGAATCGATATCGAACAAAAGATGAACATGGGTCCGTCCCGCCATGCCCACCCCGCCTTCTCCTGCCATCCTGCGCGCCCGCCTCGCCGCCGCCGCCGCGCCGGCGGGGCGGCATGGCACGCTCGCCTTCGACGATCCGCTGCTGGCCGCGCATCTGCCGGGCGGCGGCCTGATGCTCGGCGCGCTGCACGAAATCCTCGCCGACGGGATGGAGGCGGAAACCGGCGCCCTCGCCGCCGCTTTCGCCGCCTGCCTGCTCGCCCGCCTGCTCGCCCGCGATGCCGCGGCGCGGCCGGTGATCTGGATCGCCGGCACGACCGATCTCTACCCGCCCGGCCTCGCCGCCTACGGCCTCGATCCGGCGCGGCTGCTGCTGGCGCAGGGCAGCAGCGACGCGCTCATCCTCGGCGCGGCAGAGGCGGCGCTGCGCGACGGCACGGCGGCGGCGGTGGTGGCGGAGGCAGGGGGATTTCCCCGTCTGGCCGGACGGCGGCTGATGCTGGCGGCACAGGCCGGCGGCAGCACCGGCTTCGTCCTGCGCCGCCGGCCGCCCCCGCTTGCGCAAGAACGGCTTGCGCAAGAACGGCTTGCGCAAGATGGGCGGCGCGCGGTGGCGGGGCAGGACGGCGTTGCGGCGGCGACGCGCTGGCGCCTCGCCCCCGCCCCCAGCGTGCCGCAGGGGCGGGAGCCGGGGGCCGTGTGCTGGCAGGTGACGCTGCTGCATGCGCGCGGCGGCCGGCCGGGGGCGTGGCTGCTGCGGCTGGACGAAGGGGGGGACGATGCGCCGCAAGCTCTGCGTGTGGTTGCCGCACTGGGCGGCGCTTCTGGCGGCGCGCGGCAGCGGCGACGCGCCTGACCGGCCGCGCGCCACCGTCACCGCCATCCGCGGCCAGCAGCGGCTGGTCGGACTCTGCCCGCGGGCGGCGGCGGCCGGTCTGCTGGAGGGCATGCCGCTCGCCGCGGCGCGGGCGCGGCTGCCGGCGCTGGTGGTGACGGAGGCCGATCCCGCCGGCGAGGCGGCGGGGCTGGGGCGGCTCGCCGCCTGGTGCGGGCGCTACACCCCGCTCGCCGCCGCCGACCCGCCGGAGGGGCTGGTGCTCGACATCACCGGCTGCGCGCATCTGTGGGGCGATGAGGCCGGGCTGGCGGCCGACCTCGGCGCGCGGCTGGCGCGCGTGGGGCTGGCGGCGTCCATCGCCGTCGCCGGCAGCGCCGCCGCCGCCTGGGCACTGGCCCGCGCCAGCCCCGGCGTCAGGCCGCCGGGGACGGAGGCCGCAGCGCTGGCGCCCTTGCCGCCGGCCCTGCTGCGGCTCGATGCGCGCACGGTGGCGGGGCTGCACCGGCTGGGCGTGCGCTCGGTCGCCGACCTCGCGCGGCTGCCGCGGGCGGAACTGGCGGCACGGTTCGGCACGGCACCGCTGCGCCGGCTCGATCAGGCACTCGGCGCCGCCGCCGAACCGATCGTCTGGCCGCATCCGCAGGCACCCTGGCAGGAACGGCGGGCGTTCGCCGAGCCGATCGGCACCCCGGAATCGCTCGCCCATGCGCTCACCTGGCTGGCGGCCAGGCTGTGTGCGCGGCTGGCGGCGGCGCGACTGGGCGGGCAGCGGTTCGTGGCCCGGTTTCAGCGGCTGGACGGCGCCTGCCCGACCATCGCAGTCGCCACCGCTCTGCCGCTGCGCGACCCCGACTGGCTGACGCGGCTGCTCGGCGCAAAACTCGAAACCGTCGATCCCGGCTGCGGCATCGAGGCGGTCACGCTGGCGGCGGAAGAGACGGCACCGCTCGCACCGCAGCAGGGGCAGATCGGCGCCGTCACCGGCCCGCCGGCGCCGCCGCGGGCGCGCAGCGGCGAGGCCTCGAC
>JAJZNE010000068.1 GCA_021847995.1 Pseudomonadota bacterium
GGATGGCATCGAGGATGTCGGGTGCCGCCGCCAGCCCCATATGGCCGGCCCAGGGCAGCCGATCGCGCGGCAATGTCATCGTGATCGCGGGCGCGGCGCCCGTTTCACCTTCGACGATGCGCACGCCTGCCTGGTTCGCGTCCGGCGCGACGAAGGCGGCGAGCGGCGCACGATGCGCGACCGTCGCCGACAGCCCGACGCGCCGCGCCCCCGGTGCGAGCGTGGCAAGCCGCGCGAGGCCGAGCGCCAGTTGGTCCCCGCGCTTGCTACCGGCCAGCGCATGCACCTCGTCGATCACGATGGCGGCGAGGGTCGCAAACATCGCCGGCGCCTCCGGCAGCGACAGCAGCAGGGCAAGACTCTCCGGCGTGGTCAGCAGCAGGTTGGGCGGCTGCTCGCGCTGGCGCCGGCGCTCCGCGGTGCCGGTGTCGCCGCTGCGGATGGCGATGCTGACGGCAAGCCCCATGTCCGCCACCGGGCGCATCAGGTTGCGGGCGATGTCGGCGGCAAGCGCCTTCAGCGGGCTGACATAGAGCGTGTGCAGCCCGGCGCGCGGCCGTGCCGAAAGCGCGATCAGGCTGGGCAGGAACCCGGCCAGCGTCTTGCCGCCGCCGGTCGGCGCGATCAGCAGCACGCTTTCCCCCGCTTCGGCGGCATCCAGCACCGCCTGCTGATGCGCGCGAAGCTGCCAGCCCCGTGCGGCGAACCAGGCGGCAAAGGCGGCAGGCAGCGTCGCCATGCGCGGATCAGGGCAGCGTGCCGTGCGCGATGGCAGCGATGCGCCCGTCCCCGAGGCGGTCGCTGTCGGTGATGCGCAGACCGCGGACATCCGCAAGCATGCAGGCCGGCGCGCGCGCATCGTCGGGCAGGCGCAGCCCGTTCAGCGTCGCCCGATCGACATCAGCGAGCCACAGCGCCGGCCGCGCGTCCGGCGCCACGCTCTCGATCCCGACATTGCGCAGTTCAAGGTTGCGTGCATGGCGCACGAACAGGCCGAGCGCGGGAAGCGGGCCGAAGCCGCTCGGCTCGGGATAGGCATCCGGCAGTTCCGGCGGGATCACGGCAGCCATTGCCGCGCTGCCGCTGCCCTGCTGGCGCAATCGGATATTGCTCAGCGTCACGTCCTCGACCGGATGGCCGGGAAGACCGGCAATGATGGCCGGCATGGTGTTGGCAGGCGCGTCGCAATCCACGTCGCTGATGATGACGCGCCGCAGCACCCCGACCGGCCGCCCCGGCGGGGCGCGCAGCCGCGCGGCGAGGCGCAGAAAGATCGGGGCGTTTCGGATGTCACGCATGACGAGGCCGGTGATGATGATATCCTCCACCGTGCCGCCATCGACGCATTCCAGTGCCAGGCCGCGGCATCCCTCGAAAATGCAGTTGCTGATGGCAATGTTGCGGAATCCGCCGGCGGACTCGGTGCCGAACTTGATGCGTCCGGTGGGATCGTCGCCGTTGTCCTCGCGCGGATCGGCAAAGCGGCGGACGCTGCCGTCCAGCAGCGTGCCCGGCCGATAGAGGCCGGTGACGCGGCAATCGCTGATCGTCACGTTCTCGGTCGGCCGCGCCGCGCCCAGTGCCCACGTGCTTTTCAGGCAGATGCCGTCGTCCCACGGCGAATTGACGCGGCAGCCGGTGATCCGCACGTCGCGGCAGCAATCGATGTTGATGCCGTCCCGGTCGGTGTCGATGGTCAGGGCATCGAGGGTGAGATTGACGCAGCCGGTGGCGAGCACGCCGAAATGGCCGCCCTTCAGGATGCCGAGATCGCGCAGCACGATGTTGCGGCAGTTGCGCAGCGCGATCGCCTTGTTGCCCGCCCCGGGTGCGGTCGCCGGCGGCAGGCCGCGCTCGGCGCGCACGCTCCGGCTCAGGCCGCGCCCGTGGATCAGGCCGGGGCCGAGGATCGCCGCATCGCTGATCCCGTCGCCCCAGATCAGGCTGTTGCGCCAGTGGTTGTGGCCGAAATCCTGATACGCTGCCCACGGCGCCTCTGGCTCCGGCGGGTCGTAGCCGTCCGCGTCGCCGTGCGCCGGCGCGTCGGCGGCAAGGATCGTGGCACCGGGCGCGAGGACGAGAATGACGCGGCTCGCGAGATGCAGCGAATGGCAGAGCCAGGTGCCGGGCGGCACCAGCACGGTACCGCCGCCGGAAGTCGCGGCGGCGGCGATGGCGCGGTTGATCGCCGCGGTGGCGGGCGCGCTTGCGTCGCCGATGGCGCCGAAACTGCGGATGTCGAGCGGCGCGGCCGGTTGCGCGGCGGCGGAGGCGAGCGCGCCGCCGCCCAGCAGCAGCGCGGTGCGCCGCGTGACTGGCGCGCGCATCACGCCCGCCGCTTTGCCCGCCGCTCCGCCGCCGGCGCGTCCAGCAGCGGCGCCAGGAACCGGCCGGTATAACTTCCCGGCACGGCGCTGATCATCTCCGGCGTGCCCTCGGCAACGATGCGGCCGCCGCCGTCGCCGCCCTCCGGCCCGAGATCGAGAATCCAGTCCGCCGTCTTGATGACGTCCAGGTTGTGCTCGATCACGACCACGGTGTTGCCCTGCGCAACCAGCGTGTGCAGCACCTCCAGCAGCTTGCGCACGTCCTCGAAATGCAGCCCGGTCGTCGGTTCGTCCAGGATGTACAGCGTCCGCCCGGTCGCCCGGCGCGCCAGTTCCTTCGCCAGCTTGATCCGCTGCGCCTCGCCCCCGGACAGTGTTGTCGCCTGCTGGCCGAGGCTGATGTAGCCCAGGCCGACCTGTTGCAGGATGCGCAGCCGGTCGTGGATGCGCGCGACGGCGGAAAAATACGGCACTGCCTCATCGACCGTCATCGCCAGCACGTCGGCAATCGACTTGTCGCGGAATTTCACTTCCAGCGTCTCGCGGTTGTAGCGTTTGCCCTTGCAGGTGTCGCAGGTGACGAACACATCGGGCAGGAAGTGCATCTCGATCTTGAGCACGCCGTCGCCCTGGCATGCCTCGCACCGGCCGCCCTTGACGTTGAAGCTGAAGCGGCCGGACTTGTAGCCTCGGGCACGGCTTTCCGGCAGTTCGGCGAACCAGTCGCGGATCGGCGCGAACAGGTCGGTGTAGGTCGCGGGATTGCTGCGCGGCGTGCGGCCGATCGGTGACTGGTCAATGTCGATGATCTTGTCGAGGAGTTCCAGCCCCTCGATGCGCGCATGCGGCGCCGGCACTTCGCCCGATCCCATCAACTGGCGGCTCGCCGCCTTATACAGCGTGTCCACCACCAGGGTCGATTTGCCGCCGCCCGAAACGCCGGTGACACAGGTGAAGGTGCCGAGCGGGAAGGCCGCGGTAATGTCCTTGAGGTTGTTGCCGGTGGCGCCGATCACGCGCACCGCACGGCCCTTCTGCACCGGGCGGCGCTGCGCCGGTACCGCGATGCGCCGCCGCCCGGACAGGTAATCGCCGGTCAGCGAGTGTACGTTGGCGGCAATCTCTGCGGGCGTACCCTCGGCCACCACGCGGCCGCCGGCGACACCTGCCGCCGGTCCCATGTCGATGACATGATCGGCGGCGCGGATTGCATCCTCGTCATGCTCGACCACCAGCACCGTGTTGCCAAGCGATTTCAGCCGCCGCAGCGTCGCCAGCAGCCGCTCGTTGTCGCGCTGGTGCAGGCCGATCGAGGGTTCGTCGAGCACATAGAGCACGCCGGTCAGGCCGGAGCCGATCTGGCTCGCCAGCCGGATGCGCTGGCTCTCGCCGCCCGAGAGCGTCGCCGAGCCGCGCGCCAGCGTGAGATAATCGAGGCCGACATCGACCAGGAATTGCAGCCGATCGACGATTTCGCGCAGGATGCGGCGCGCGATCTCCTGGCGCTGCGGCGTCAGCGTCGGCAGCACGCTGCGGAACCAGTCGAGTGCGGCGCTGATCGAAACCTCGCCCGCCGCGGCGATGTTGCGCCCGGCGACGCGCACTGCCAGCGCCTCCGGCTTCAGGCGCGCACCGTGACAGACGGCGCAGGGCTTCTCGGCCTGATAGCGCGAAAGCTCCTCGCGCACCCAGGCGCTGTCGGTCTCACGCCAGCGGCGATCGAGGTTGCGCAGCACGCCCTCGAACGGCTTCTTCACCGTGTAGCTGCGCACGCTGTCCTTGTAGGTGAAGGACACTTCCTCCTCGCCGGTGCCGTTGAGGATGGCATCGCGCACCCGTGCCGGAAGCTCGTGCCACGGCGTGCGCATGGCGATCCTGAAATGCCGCCCAAGGCTTTGCAGGGTCTGGTCGTAATAGGGGCTCTGCGCCCCGGTCCACGGCGCGACCGCCCCCTCCGCCAGCGGTCGGCGTTCGTCGGGGACCACCAGCGCGGGATCGAAGAAGGTTTCCATCCCCAGGCCGTCACAGGCCGGGCAGGCGCCATGCGGGCTGTTGAAGCTGAACAGCCGCGGCTCGATCTCCTCGATGGTAAAACCGCTGACCGGGCAGGCGAAGCGGGAGGAGAACACGGTGCGCTCGCCGCTGTCGGCATTTTCGGCATAGACCACCCCGTCGGCAAGCCCGAGTGCCGTCTCGAAACTGTCGGCGAGCCGCGGTGCGATGCCGTCACGCACCACGATGCGGTCCACCACCGCCTCGACACCGTGCTTGAGCTTGCGGTTGAGTGCCGGCACCTCGGCGATTTCGTAGAGCTTGCCATCGACCTTGACGCGGGTGAAGCCGCGGCGCTGCAATTCCGCCAGTTCCCGGCGGTACTCGCCCTTGCGGTCGCGCACCACCGGGGCGAGCAGCAGCAGCCGCGTCCCCTCCGGCATCGCCAGCACGCGATCGACCATCTGGCTCACCGTCTGCGCCTCGATCGGCAGGCCGGTCGCCGGCGAATAGGGCACGCCGACGCGCGCCCACAGCAGCCGCATGTAGTCGTGGATCTCGGTCACCGTGCCAACGGTCGAGCGCGGGTTGCGGCTGGTGGTCTTCTGTTCGATGGAGATCGCGGGCGACAGCCCCTCGATCGCATCGACATCGGGCTTGCCGGCGAGTTCCAGGAACTGCCGCGCATAGGCCGACAGGCTCTCGACATACCGGCGCTGGCCCTCGGCATAGATCGTATCGAAGGCAAGCGACGACTTGCCCGACCCGGACAGACCGGTGATCACGGTCAGACTGTCGCGCGGAATGGCAACATCGACGTTCCTGAGGTTGTGTTCGCGCGCGCCACGGACAACGATGGAGCCGGCCATGCTGTGAGGAATCCCGAGTCGGATTGCGTTCTATAGGTGTTCCGGTTATATGGCGATCAGGCCGCGTGAGGGAAGGGGAAAACTATGGCGGGCAGCGTGAACAAGGTGATCCTGATCGGCAATCTCGGGAAGGATCCGGAAGTGCGGACCACGCAGGACGGCACCAAGATCGTCAACTTCACCCTCGCGACCAGCGAGACGTGGAACGACCGTGCCTCCGGCGAGCGCAAGGAGCGCACGGAGTGGCACCGCGTCGTGATCTTCAACGAGAACCTGGGCGGCATCGCCGAAAAATACCTGCGCAAGGGCCAGAAGGTTTATATCGAGGGCAGCCTGCAAACCCGCAAATGGACCGACCAGTCGGGACAGGAAAAATACACGACCGAAGTGGTGATCAGCCGCTTCCGCGGCGACCTGACGCTGCTGGGCGGGCGCGGCGACGACGGCGGGGCGGGCGAGGGCGGCGGCTATGCACCGCGGGAGCGTGCGTCTTCCCGCAGCAGCGCACCGCCGCGTGAGAGCGGCGGCGGTGGCGGCGCATCGTGGGACGCACCCAAGGGCGGCAGCGACCTCGACGACGAGATCCCGTTCTGATTGTCGGGCGACACGCCTGACGGGCGCCTGCGCCGCCGGGCAGCTTCGGCCGCGGTCATACCACCCGCCCGTTGAGATGACCCATCTGCGATGGGTCAACGGCGGCCGGTATGATTCATATTTCGCGCGCCGCCGCCCACCAACCCGGCGCGCATACCAAGCGCCCTAAAGGCCGGAAGAGTCGGCCTTTAGGGCGCTTGGTATCACAGGCCGAGCGGCGGCAGCCGCAGGATGTCCACCCTGTCGCCCGCCGCTGCCGCCGGCGCGTGCGGCGGCCGCAGGATCAGGGCATCGGCGGCGGCGAACAGGCGCAGCAGCGCCGAATCCTGCCGCGTGAACGCCGTCGCCACCAGCTCGCCCGCCGCCCCCGGCGCGAGCCGCGCGCGCAGATGATCGGCACGGCGGTCATTGGCCGGCAGCTCGGCCCCGAGTCGGGCTGTCTCGACCGGCAGATCCGTGTCCGGCAGGCCGGCGAGGCAGGCCAGCGCCGGGTGCAGGAACAGCACCGCGCAGACCAGCGCCGACACCGGATTGCCGGGCAGGCCCAGCACCGGGGTCGCGCCGAGGCGGCCGAACATCAGCGGCTTGCCTGGCCGCATCGCGATCTTCCAGAAATCAACCGCAAGGCCGCGCTGGGTCAGCCCTTCCTGCACCAGATCATGCGCGCCGACGCTGGCCCCCCCGGTTGTCACCAGCAGATCGGCCGGCACCGCCGCCGCCCGCCCGATCCCTGCCGCGTCGTCGGCGGCGATCGGCAGCACCAGCGGTTCGCCGCCCTGCGCGCGCACGAAGGCGGCGAGCGCGTGGGCATTGGAACTGACGATGCCGCCCGGCGGAATCGGCTCGCCGGGCAGGGCGATCTCGTCGCCGGTCGCCAGGATCGCGACCCGCGGGCGGCGATGCACCGCAACCCAGGGCAGGTTGCCCGATGCCGCCAGCCCGACATCGCGCGCCGTCATCCGCCGCCCGGCCGCGACCAGGGTGTCACCGGCGGCGAAATCCTGGCCGGCGCGGCGCACGTGCCGCCCTTCCGCCATCGCCTCGCCCACGGTCACGCGGCCATCGTCGGCCTCCGCCGCGTCCTCCTGCAACAGCACCGCGTCGGCGCCGTCCGGCATGACGCTGCCGGTGAACAGCCGCACCGCCTCGCCCGGCAGCAACCGCCCCGTCCAGGGATGGCCGGCCGGCGCCGTCCCGACGACACGAAGCCGCGCGCCGGCGGTGCCATCCGCCGCCCGCAGCGCGTAGCCGTCCATCGCCGAGACATCCCGCGGCGGCTGCGTCACCCGTGCAACCAGGGGCGCGGCAGTCACCCGGCCGCAGCTTTCCGCCAGATGCACGATCTCCGCCTCGGTCGGGCGGAGGGCGGCGAGGATGCGGGCGCGGGCCTCGGCAACCGGGATCATGCGTGCTCAGTCCTGCCGGAAACTGCCGGACTTGCCGCCCGACTTGGCGAGCAGCCGTACCCCTTCGATCCGCATGCCTCGATCGACCGCCTTGCACATGTCGTACACCGTCAGCGCCGCGACGCTCGCCGCCGTCAGCGCCTCCATCTCGACGCCGGTGCGGCCGGTGGTGCGCACGGTCGCGGTGATCGCCACCCGGTCCTCGCCCGCCGCCGCCAGATCGAGCGCAACCGCGGTCAGCGGCAGCGGATGACAGAGCGGGATCAGCTCGGCGGTACGCTTGGCCGCCATGATGCCGGCGAGCCGCGCGACCCCCAGCACGTCGCCCTTGCGCGCGGTGCCGTCCAGGATCATGCGCAATGTCGCCTTCTGCATCACGACGCTCGCCGTCGCCACCGCCTCGCGCGCCGTCTCGGGCTTGGCGCCGACATCGACCATGACGGCGGCACCGGAGGCGTCGAAATGCGACAGCCCGCTCATCCGTCGAGCAGCGCGCGGCAGGCAGCGGCGACATCCGGCTGGCGCATCAGGTGCTCGCCGACCAGGAAGCAATGTACGCCGAGCTCGGCCAGAAGCAGCAGGTCGGCATGGCTGCGCAGCCCGCTCTCGGCGATCAGGAAGCGGTCCGGCGGAACGTTCGGCGCGAGTTGCAGCGTCGTGTTGATGTCAATCTCCAGCGTCTTGAGATTGCGGTTGTTCACACCGATCAGCTTGCTCTGCAACCCGAGCGCGCGGCGCAGTTCCGCGGCATCATGCACCTCCACCAGCACGTCGAGATCGAGCGAGCGCGCCACCGTCTCCAGTTCCACCGCCTGCGCGTCTTCAAGGGCTGCCATGATCAGCAGGATGCAGTCGGCGCCCATCGCCCGGCTTTCATAGACCTGCCAGGGATCGAGGATGAAGTCCTTGCGCAGCACCGGCAGGTCCACGGCGGCGCGGGCGGCGCGCAGATGCTCGGGGCTGCCCTGGAAATGCGGCGCCTCGGTCAGCACCGACAGGCAGGTGGCCCCGCCTTCCCGATAGCCGCGGGCGAAGGCGGCGGGGTCGAAATCGGGGCGGATCAGGCCGCCGGAGGGCGAGGCCTTCTTGATCTCGGCGATCAGCGCGAGCCGGCCGGCGGCGGTGGTCTCCATCAGGGCGCGGCCGAAGCCGCGCGGCGCCTCGGCGGCGAGCGCCTGGGCTCGGATCGTCTCCAGCGGCGTTTCGGCGCGGCGGCGGGCCAGTTCGGCCGTGGTCTCGGCGCAGATGCGGGCAAGCGTGTCGGCAGCGGCGGTCATGCGGTTTCCCTGCGCAGGCTCTCCAGGGCTGCCAGGGCCGCGCCGCCGTCGATCGACGCGGCGGCGGCGGCGACGCCCGTCCGCAAGTCCCCGGCCCGGTCGGCCACGATCAGCGCGGCGGCGGCGTTCAGCAGCACGGTATCGCGATAGGGGCCGGCTGCCCCCCGCAGCAACGCGCCGAGCGCCGCCGCGTTCACGGCCGCCTCTCCGCCGCGGATGGCGGCGAGCGGGGCGCGCGGCAGGCCGGCATCCTCCGGCGTCACGATGAAGGACCGGACGATGCCGGCGCGGTATTCCACCACCTGGTTGTCGCCGGCGACGGTCAATTCGTCGAGGCCCTCGCCATGCACGAGCCAGCACCGTTCCGTGCCCAGCGCCCCCAGCGTCTCCGCCATCGGCCGTGCCCAGCGGGCATCGAACACGCCGGTGAGCTGGCGCCGCACGCGGGCCGGATTGGCGAGCGGGCCGAGCAGGTTGAAGATGGTCCGGGTGCCCAGCTCGACGCGCGGGCCGGCGGCATGGCGCAGTGCCGCATGATGCCGCGGAGCATAGAGAAAGGCGCAGCCGGACGCCCGCAGCACGCCGGCAAGCCGCTCGACCGGCACATCGACATTGACGCCGAGCGCGGCCAGCACGTCCGCCCCGCCGGTGCGCGAGGAGAGCGCGCGGTTGCCGTGCTTGGCGACCGGCACGCCGGCGCCGGCGAGCACGAAGGTGACGGCGGTCGAGACGTTCAGCGTCCCGGCATTGTCGCCGCCGGTGCCGCAGACATCGATCGCCCCCTCCGGCGCTTCCACCGCCAGCATGCGGGCGCGCATCGCCTGCACGGCGCCGGTCAGTTCGGCGACCGTCTCGCCGCGCACCCGCATCGCCATCAGCAGCCCGGCGATCTGCGCCGGCGTCGCCTCGCCCGACATGATCAGGCCAAATGCCTCCTCGGCGTCGCCGGCAGACAGCGTCTCCCCGGTCGCCACGCGGGCCAGCACCGGCTTGAGGTTGGTGAGCACGCCCGCTGATCCCCCTTGCCGCGTCAGGCGGCGCACGCCGGCGCGCTGCCGGCGTCGCGGGCAAGATCGAGGAAGTTGCGCAGCAGCGTGTGGCCATGCTCGCTCGCGATGCTCTCCGGGTGGAACTGCACGCCGGCGATCGGCAGATCGCGATGGCGCAGTCCCATGACCATCCCGTCCGCGGTGTGCGCCGTCGCCACCAGCGCCGGCGGCAGCGCATCGGCGCGGACCACCAGGCTGTGGTAGCGCGTCGCGGCGAACGGGCTGGGCAGGCCGGCGAACAGGCCGGTCGCGTCGTGATGGATGGCGCTCACCTTGCCGTGCATCGGCAGCTTGGCGCGCACGACCTCACCGCCGAAAGCCTGGCCGATCGCCTGATGGCCGAGGCAGACGCCGAGCACCGGCAGGCGCGCGGCGGCGGCGGCGGCGATGAGGTCGAGGCAGATCCCCGCCTCGTTCGGCGTGCAGGGGCCGGGGGAAAGCACGATCGCCCGCGGCCGCAGCGCCAGCGCCGCCGCGACATCGAGGCTGTCGTTGCGGCGGACCGTGCAGCGCGCCCCGAGCTCGCCCAGATAGTGGACGAGGTTGAACGTGAAGCTATCGTAGTTGTCGATCAGCAGGATCATGCCGACATCCTGCGCGGCCGGCGGGGCCGGGTCAAATCCCCTGTCGCCATTGAAGCCGGGACGGGGAGGGCGCAGAGTAACATCCGCCCCGTCCGCCGGGACGTAGGTGGAGGAGACCACCGGAAGGGATATCGGGCCATGTTCATCCATCGGCGGAAAGGCTGGGAGATCGCCGGGAGCCGCGTCACGCCGGAAGCGGCCATGCTGCGGCGGCGCGCCGTGCTGGGCGGTGCCGCGGGGGCGCTCGCCGCCGCCGGCATGGGGCGGAAGGCGCGGGCGTGGAGCCTGTTCGACAGCACCCCGGCGGCGCCGCCCGCCGTGCTGGCCCCGCTCGCTGCGCAGCGCGACCCGCGCTACCTCGCCGGCCGGCCGCTGACGCCGGCGGCGGCGGTTGAGAGCTACAACAATTTCTACGAATTCGGTGACGGCAAGGACATCGCCGGGGCCGCCCAGGCGCTGAAGACGGCACCCTGGACGGTGACGATCGCCGGCATGGTGAAGACACCGCGGACGCTGGGGCTGGACGACCTGCTGCGGCAGGTGAAACTGGAGGAGCGGGTCTATCGCCATCGCTGCGTCGAGGCCTGGGCGATGACGGTGCCCTGGATCGGCTTCCCGCTCGCCGACCTGGTGAAGCTTGCCGAACCGCTGGGCAGTGCCACGTTCGTGAAGTTCACCACGCTCGCCGATCCCCGGCAGATGCCCGGCCTGCACAAGCCGTGGTATCCCTGGCCCTACACCGAGGGGCTGACGATGCAGGAGGCGATGAACGATCTGGCCTTTCTCTCGGTCGGGATGTACGGCAAGACACTGCCGCCGCAGGACGGTGCGCCGCTGCGCCTGACGGTGCCGTGGAAATACGGCTTCAAGTCGGCCAAATCGATCGTGCGGGTGGAGTTCACCAACATGCAGCCGCAGACCTTCTGGGAGCAGTTGCAGGACAGCGAGTATGGATTCTGGGCCAACGTCAATCCCGCGGTGCCCCATCCGCGTTGGAGCCAGGCGCAGGAGCGGCTGATCGGCACCGATGAAATGGTGCCGACCCAGATCTGGAACGGCTACGGGGAGTTTGTGGCAGCCATGTATGCCGACAAGACGAAGGAGCGTCTGTTCGCGTGACGATCGCGCCGCCCGTTCCCGCCGTGAGCGGTCTCTGCCCTGATGGGGGGGAGGGGCGGTGATGGCCTCTCGCGTGCTGGCGGTGCTGGCGGCGGCATGCCTGGTGGGGGCGTTCGCGCTCGCCACCCTGTTGCCGCCGCCGCTGACGCTGGCGCAACTGATCGCCATGTTCGACGCGCGGCTGCTGTATCAGGCGCATGAATTCGCAGTGGCGAACAATCTCGGCTGGCTGTGGGGGCATGCCATGATGCCGCTGCTGCTGCGCCCGTCCTGGCTGGTGCCGATCAGTCTCGGCCTGCTGTTCGCCGGCGGTGCAATGACCGTCAACTCGCGCAAGGGAATGCCCCGCTCCCACCGGCGCCGAAGCTGACGCCGTGTGGGCGGAGGGCGGCCGGGGGTCCGGCCGCGGCGGCAACGGGGCCGGCATGGCACGATGCCGGCGCCCGTCCGGGCCGGGCCGGCTGATATTCATT
Organism: Pseudomonadota bacterium; assembly: GCA_021847995.1. GTDB lineage: Bacteria > Pseudomonadota > Alphaproteobacteria > Acetobacterales > Acetobacteraceae > JAFKFJ01. The sequence continues at coordinate 11,691 of JAJZNE010000068.1, forward strand.
TTCGCATAAGTTGCAGATGATCGTCGGATACTGGTCGTCTGACCGGGTCTATATTCCTTGTTGACAATTATACTCGGCCAGTTATATCGCTGCGGTCCAGCGCGCCTGTTCCGTCGGCGGAGGGGTTTTGCCGGAAGCTCGCCGGGGGAACGAGGGATGCTCCGGTGCCGCCGGGTCCGGGGCACACGACAGAACGGACGGATCAAATGGCCGGGTTGCAACGTGACGGCATCCTCTCCAGCACCGACGACGGTTTCAGAAAGCGGAATGCAGTCGGCGCGCTGGTCGTTGTCGTCGCTTCTGCCCTGATCTGCGCACCCTACTGGCGGTCGCTGTTCTGGCTGAGCGACGAGGGCGTCCTGCTGCATGGTGCGGAACGCATGTTGCAGGGTCAGAGATTGTATGGCGATTTCTTTGAATTCCTGCCGCCCGGCGGATTCGTCCTGACCGCGGTGTGGTTCCTGGTGGCCGGCCTTTCCTTCCTTTCGGTCAGAGTGCTGGCGATCCTGACCATCGTTTTGATCGCAGGTGTGACCTATCTCGTCGCGGCGCATGTGTCGCGAAGCGTGAGGCTTTCTTCATTTCTTGTGCTCCTGTGGGTGGTGACGTCCCAGGGGCACTGGACAATCGTACATTATCATTGGTTTGCCACCTTGTTTTCGATGGTGGCCCTGTGGGCGGTGATAAAAAGTGCCGATCGCGTTTCCGCCGCCGCCTGGCCGTTCGTCGCCGGCCTCGCGTCCGGCACCAGCGCGATGATGGTCGAGACCTGTGGCACCTGGGCATTGCTGGCCACCGCGACCGCCTTCCTGTGGCCGGGCGGGCGGCGTTCGTCGCTGGCGTTCTATGCCCTGGGCTGCGTCACGGTGCCGCTGGCGCTGCTGCTCTATCTGGCATCCATCGGCAGTATACCATCCGCGTTGGACGATATTATACTGTGGACTGTCGCGCATTATGCATCCATACAAATAGTCCATTTCGGAAAAGGGGTGGGTCCGATGAGCTTCCCTCTCGCGCTCTTTTTCCCCGCCTGTGCCGTTCTGTGGCTGTTTGCCTTCCAGGGGCCCTGGAAATGGCTGGCAGGAAACAGGGAACTGCTTGTGTGCAGCGCCTACGCCATTGCCGGCTTTGCCGGCAGCTTCCCGCGCCCGGACGTTGACCACATCGCCTTCAACGTACCGCTCGGCCTGCCCATTTTCACCTATTGCTTCGTCCGGGTGCGGGAGAGGGCATCGCTCCCCTCCCGCATGATCGCGGGCATTGCCGGCGTCGTGGCGTTCCTCGGCGTCGGCGTGCCGGTCCTGATGGCCGAATTTCAGGCCGTGGTCGCATTTGGGGCACCGGTCGTGACCACGCCGCGCGGGAGGGTTGCTGTCGTCCGGCCGCCTGGTCTGGACGTGCTTGGCGGAGTCGATGAAATCATCGCCCGCATCGGGCAAACGCCGCAGGCCGAAGGGTTCTACTTCTTTCCGAGCGATTCGACGCTGGCGTTTCTCAGCGCCAGGAAGGATGTCTCCCCGATCGATTACGTCGTGCCCTATTATACGACGCCGTCGCAATACCGCGCCGTCTGCCGGTCGGTGATGCAATCGGCATCCTGGACCGTCATGGATCGACGGCTGTCCGATCCCGCATTCCTGCACCTGATCTATCCGTCCATGCCGCAACCGCAACCGAACGAAACGCGGCGGTTCGCCGCGGCGCTGGACGCCGGATTCGATCTGGTGGCCGTGGCCGGCAATTTCGAGTTGCGGAGCCGGAATGCCCAGCGTGCCGGCGACAGCCTGTGCGTCGGGATCGCCGCCGATACTCTCCCGGCCCGTCCGCCGGTCCCAACCCAATGAATGAGATGGCGCTCTCCATCGTCGCCCCCTGCTACAACGAGGCGGCAGGGCTGCGGGAATTCTATCGCCGGGCGGTCAACGCCGCCACGGAGTCGGTCGGATGCAGCTATGAATTCATTCTGGTCGATGATGGTTCCCGCGATGAAACCTGGCAGGTCATCGAAGAACTGGCACACCGGGACCACCGGGTGACCGGGCTGCGGCTGACGCGCAATTTCGGACACCAGGCGGCCGTGACGGCGGGGCTCGCGATTTGCGCCGGGGAACGGGTGCTGCTGATCGACAGCGACCTCCAGGATCCCCCGGAATTGCTGGGCGCCATGATGGCGGCCATGGATGCGGGTGCCCATGTCGTCTATGGCCAGCGCGCCGGACGGCAGGCGGAAACACGGTTCAAGCGGGCATCCGCGTCGCTTTTCTACCGGCTGCTCGGCGCCATGAGCGACATCGCGATCCCGCGGGATACGGGCGATTTCCGGCTGATGACCCGCAACGTCGTCAAGGTTCTGGCGGCGATGCCCGAGCGGCAGCGCTTCATCCGCGGCATGGTCAGTTGGGTCGGTGGCCGGCAGGTCGCGCTGCGCTACCAACGCCAGCCGCGCCACGCCGGGCGCACCGGCTACCCGCTGCTCAGGATGCTGCGGCTGGCGCTCGACGCATTGACCAGCTTCTCGTCGCTCCCGTTGCGTCTCTCTCTCTATTGCGGCTTCGGCGCTTCGGCCATCGCCCTGCTCCTGCTGCTGTTCACCCTGCGGGCCTGGGCCAGGGGCGATACCGTCGCCGGGTGGTCGAGCCTGATGACCGCGGTGATCTTCTTCGGCGGCATCCAGATGGCCTTCCTCGGCATCCTCGGCGAATATGTCGGGCGCATCTTCCAGGAGGTGAAGGCAAGACCGATCTTCCTGGTCGAGACGGTGCTGACCGGTCGCGACCGGGCCGGCCCGCCGCCGCAATTCGGCTCTCTGGACGCGCCCCCGCGCGAGGCGGCGCGGCGAAGCGTCATGGAATCTTCCGTGTCCGCAGGGCGAAACGCATCGGCAGTCCGATCGAGCGGCGCGCCTTCTCGGTGATGCCGCTGATGCCTTCACGGCGTTGCAGCTCGGCCCAGACGTCCTGCGGCTGCACCCCGGCATCCACCCACATGACCAGCAGGTGATAGAGCACATCGGCGCTTTCGGCGATCAGCGCAGCACGGTTGCCGGAGACCGCTTCGATCAGGCATTCCACCGCCTCCTCGCCGAATTTCTGCGCCACCTTGGCAGTGCCGCGGGCGAGCAGGCGGGCGGAGTGGCTGGTCGCGGGATCGGCGCCGCGACGGCTGGCGACGACGGCATGGAGCCGGTCCAGCACCGCGCCGCCCCCCTCCGCTGCAACCGGAACGGCGGGCAGCTTCGCGGCGCTCTCCGCCGGCGCCGACTTCTTCTTCGGCGGCGCTTTGTTCCGGGCAGGGGCCTTCTTCGCCATCGCCCGCCCTCAGGCCGCCGCCGGCAGCAGGCGCACCGGCAGCCCCGCCGCCGCCAGCCCCGCCTTGACCTCGGCGATCGTGAAGGTGCCGAAATGGAACACGCTCGCCGCCAGCAGCCCGGTCGCCCCGGCCCGCGCGCCGGCGACGAAATCGGCGATCGTGCCGACGCCGCCCGAGGCGACCACCGGCACCCGCACGGCACCGCACACCGCCCGCAGCAAGTCGAGGTCGAACCCCTTGCCGGTGCCGTCGCGGTCCATGCTGGTCAGCAGGATTTCGCCTGCCCCGGCCGCCGCCACCTGCCGGCACCACGCGACGGCATCGCGGCCGGTGCCCTGCCGTCCGCCATGCGTGAACACCTCCCACCCGCCGGCGGGCGCGCGCTTGGCATCGACCGCGACCACCACGCACTGGCTGCCGAATTTCTCCGCCGCCTCGCTCACCAGCGCCGGCCGCGCCACGGCGGCCGAGTTGATGCTGCACTTGTCGGCACCCGCCAGCAGCAGTGCCCGCATGTCGGCAATACTGCGCACCCCGCCACCGACCGTGAGCGGCAGGAACACCC
>JAJZNE010000152.1 GCA_021847995.1 Pseudomonadota bacterium
CTCCAGCACCCCGCGCGCCTGATGGAGCGCGCCGGCGAGCAGGCAGAAGGCTTCCGGCAGCACGATCCATTCGATCTCCCACGGGCCGGTGGAGCGTTCATGGTCGGCGACCATGGCATCGAGCAGGGCGGCGGCATGCTGGCGCACCACCGAGATCGCCGCGTGGATGTAGCAGGAGGAAATCGGGTTGCGCTTCTGCGGCATGGTGCTGCTCGATCCGCGGCCATGGGCGAACGGCTCCTGCACTTCGGCCACTTCGGTCTGCATCATCAGCCGCACGTCGAGCGCAAGCTTGCCCAGGGTGCCGCCGACGAGGCCGAGGAAGCAGCCCACTTCCGCGATCGTGTCGCGCATGGTGTGCCAGGCGATCACCGGCTGGCCGAGGCCGAGTTCCACCATCAGCCCCGCCTGGGTCGCCATCGCCCCCTCGGCGATCGCGGCGAGGGTGCCTGCCGCGCCGGCAAATTCGCCCACCAGCACGCGCGCACGCAGCTCCGCGAGCCGCGTCCGGTGGCGTTCGACCGCGGCCAGCAGCGCCGCCATCTTGAAGCCGAACGTCACCGGCACCGCCTGCTGGAGATTGCTGCGCCCGGCCATCGGCGTGTCGCGGTGGCGTCGTGCCAGCGCGGCCAGCGCCGCCGCGATGGCGGCGAGGTCGGCCGCGATCAGATCGAGGCTGTCGCGGATTTGCAGCACCGTCGCGGTGTCGGTGATGTCCTGCGTGGTCGCGCCCCAGTGGCAATACTCACCGAGCCCGTCGCGGCAGAGGGCATTGATCTGCGACACCACACCGAGCACCGGATAGCCGATACGCTCGGTTGTCGTGCGCAGCATCGCCATGTCGATCTTCGCGAACACGCAGTTGGCGGCGATCTCGGCCGCCGCCGCGGCGGGGATGATGCCGAGCCGCGCCTGCACGCGGGCCAGCGCAACCTCGATCTCCAGGTATTTCCGCGTGCGGCTTTCGTCCGACCACACGCCGCGCATCGCGCCGGTGCTGAAGATGTTGCCGAAAATGGCGGAATCGATGACGGTTGCGGGCATGACCGGGGCCTTTCGGGGACGCTGTGCGGAATGGCGTCATGCACCGCCGGGCGGCGGCATTCTAGCCGGAAACCTCCGCCGCCAGCCGCAGACCCCCGACCACGGCCCCGTTCCAGTTGCGCAATTCCGGCCGCAGCAGGGCCGCCGGCACGCCGCCGAGGAACCGTTCGATCAGCGCCGCACACGCCACATCCGCCGCCCGCCCGGCGCCGTCGGCGCATTTCAGCGCGATGCCGAGACCCTGCCCCGGCAGCGCCGCGCAATGCACACCCTCCGCGCCGCCCTTGGCGAACACCTGCGCGCCGAGCGCCGTCATCAGCACCGTGTCGAACCGGCCGGTGCCGCCGACCAGGAACGGATGCGCCGCCACCGCCGAGCGCAGCCGCGCCGGTGCGCCCGCCGCCACGCCGAACCGTGCGAACGCCCCTGCCAGCGCCCGCAGCGGGATCGCATAGGTCGGGATCGAGCAGCCATCCGTGCCGCGGTTGCGCGCCTCCAGCGCCGTGCCGGTCGCCGCGGCGAGGGAAGCCGTCACCCGCCGCATCGTCGGATGCCCGGCGCGCACATAGCCCGCCGGCTCCTCTCCGCTCGCACAGGCGAGGCAGATGAAGCCGGCGTGTTTGCCGGAACAATTATTGTGCAGCGCCCCCGGCTGCCCGCCGGACACCGCCAGCGCCCGCGCCGCCGCGGCATCGGCCGGCCAGTGCGCGCCGCATTCCAGAACCGATGCCTCGCGCCCCGCCTTCGCCAGCATCGAAGCTGCGGTCGCGACATGCACCGCCTCGCCGGTATGCGAGGCACAGGCCAGCGCAAGCTCCGCCTGCGTCAGGCCGAGCCGGTCGGCCGCCCCGCTCTCGACCAGCGGCAGTGCCTGCAGCGCCTTGACGGCAGAGCGCGGGAACACCGCCGCGTCGATGTCCCCGGCGGCGAACACCACCGCACCAGCCGCATCGATGACCGCGGCGGCAACGGCGTGGCGCGATTCGACATGGTTGCCGCGCGTCACCTCGACAATCAGCGGCGCCATGCCGGCCGCCCCCTGCTCAGCGCGAATAGAATTCCACCACCAGGTTCGGCTCCATCTGCACCGGGAACGGCACGTCCGACAGCTTCGGCGCGCGCACGAAGCGGCCCTTCATCGCGCGATGGTCCACCTCCAGGTATTCGGGCACGTCGCGCTCGGAATTCTGGGCGGCGTCCAGCACCACCGCGAGCTGCTTGGATTTCTCCCGCACCTCGATCACGTCGCCGTCGCGCACCTGGAAGCTCGGGATGTTGACGCGCCGGCCGTTGACCGTGACATGGCCGTGGTTGACGAACTGGCGCGCAGCGAACGGGGTGATGGCGAATTTCAGCCGGTACACCACGGCGTCCAGCCGCCGTTCCAGCAGCTCGATCAGATTCTCCGACGTATCGCCCTTGCGGCGCACCGCTTCGAAATAGTATTTGTGGAACTGCTTTTCGCCGATGTTGCCGTAATAGCCTTTCATCTTCTGCTTGGCCATCAGCTGCACGCCGAAATCGGTCGGCTTGCCCTTGCGGCGCTGGCCATGCTGGCCCGGCCCGTAATCGCGCTTCGACAGCGGCGACTTGGACCGCCCCCACAGATTGACGCCGAGGCGGCGGTTGATCTTGTACTTGCTTGCAAGGCGCTTGGTCATCGGCCCGTCACCTGTTTTCGTGCGCCCCCGCGGGAGCCATGTTGCGCCGGTAGGCCCGCGTGCATGGCACGCTGGCGGGCGCAGGCGGCGTGCCGCCTGTCCGCGTTCCCGACAGTGGCGCGGCCTATAGGGCGGCGCCGGCGCCGCTGTCAAACCGCCGCAGGACGAGGCGCGCCGCCCCGATCGCCAGCACTGCGATGGCGATGCCTGCCAGCACATCGACCAGATAATGGCCCCCCTCGCTCAGCGCCGAGACCAGCATCAGCAGGTTCAACACGGCACCGAGGAAGGCGAACATCGTCCCCCGCGCGGCATTCGCCAGCAGCACCGCGGCGGCGGCGTGAAACGAGGGGAAGGTGACGAGGCCATAGAGATCACCGAGCTCGATCACCGGCGCCTGCCCCGCGCGCAGGGCCAGCAGCTGCCGCAAAAAACCGAGCGATGGCGGCGGCATCACGCCGTACTCTGCCCAGGCACTCGCCGCCGGGAAGGCGGCGAACAGCGCGACCGTGGGCAGCAGGGCAAGCGCCGAGGCCAGGATGAATTCCCGGTTCCGCGCTGTCCTGCCGGCAAGCGGCAGCGCCAGCAGGCAGAACAGGATCTGCCACGACATGCTGGCATAGGCGAATTGCAGCAGGCGGTGCAGGGCGGGATGGGCGTGGACGAATGCCTGCCAGGCCCGCCAGTCGAACCCGAGCGCCGCGTCCGCCCGCGCGAGCCAGCGGTCGGCCAGCGGAGCGCCGGAGGTCGCGGCCAGATAGCTCAGCGCCGCGGTGCCGGAAGCGAGCGCGAAGAACGCGGCGACGCCGGCGAGCAGAGCCGAGGCCCGCTCGGCGCCGCGTCGGCCGCGATAGAGCAGCAGATTGCCGCCGAGCAGCACCAGCGTCGCCAGTATGCTCCCGGCCTGTCCGATGCGGATCCCCGCCCATGACGCCCAGACGGCATCCAGCCCCCAGACGGCGACGATCAGGAACAAGGCCGGCGGCAGGCGCCATTGCCGGCGGGAAACATGACGCGCCCGTGTTGCATCCGACATCGAATCGGTATAGCATGACTGTTTGAAAGAGGGCGAGGTTGACGATGCGGCTTCCTTCGGTGCGTGCGGTGGTCGGCAATGTGGCCGGGCTCGGCGTCCTCGGTGCGGCCGGTGGGGCGTTCGGCAACCCGATCATCACCCTGCCGTCGAGCCTGCTCGCGCTCGTGACGCTCAGTGGCTCCAACTTTGCCGGCTGGCTGGTCACCCTCTCGACGTTTGTGCCGGGCACGCCGCTGTCGCGCATCAACATCCTGCCGTCGAGCGTCTTCGACCTTCTGCCGGCCACCCACGGTTATATTCCCTGTGTCGTCGATACCGTCAGCAGCGACGTCTGCTGGCCGAGCGTCAGCAGCGCGGTCCAGGCCGTGGTGATCACGGCCCAGAATTCGCAGCACACGGGCAGCCTGCCCATCCCCGAACCCAACGGCATCGCGCTGCTCGCCATCGCCGTTGCCGCGATTGCCTTCGCCCTCGCGCGCTGGCGCAGCCGCCCCGGCAGCGCGCCGCGCTGACCCGCACCGCCGCGACCGGTCGCAATCGCTCCACCGGCAGAGCGACGCCGGATGCGTCCAACAAGACACCGCTCGGCCGGGCGGTCAGTTATCTTTTTGTAACTTGTGACGCTAACCTGCGCACACCCCCTCCCTGGCCGAACGCGTCGCCACCATCATGGAGAGCGTTGCCAGGGCGTTCGCCGCCGACGGGCTGCGGCGCATTCTGGTGGGACCGCTGCTCGCCCTGGTGCGGGGGAAACTCCGCAGTACCGGTGCCCGCATTCTGCGGCTTGCCGCTGCCCTTTAAGCCGGCCCCCACCGGCGCCGTGACCGAACGCGAACACGGCGATATCGCGTCGGGCAAACGCCCTTTGCGCCCCTCCGCTCCTTATCGCCAGAGAAATCGGGGCGGCAGCGAAGCGGCCTTGGCTCGCTCTCGAACGACGGCCTGAATCTCTCGGATCTTCTCCTTCACCGGTCCGACCTGGTCGCCGAGAATCCTGAAGATCAGCCCCACCTCGTTCGGAAGCCTGCTGACGCCATAGGCAATTGCGCACTGCGGCTGCATGTCGGCGCCGATCCTGGCGCTGATCGCGTCGGCGTCGGCCCTGGGTGCCAGCAGCATGACACTGGCGTAGACGTCATAGGCCCCCATGACGCCGAGCTGGCGTAGCGGTCGCTTCCGCGGTTCCAGGACGAACTTTTCTGCATAGGTCTCCAACCCTTCGGGTGTGTAACCCGTGACCGTCGAGGAAAATACGTCAAATCCGAAATGTTCATCCGGACTGTGATAGCGGCGCCCCGGCAGCAGAATTTCCGCATAGATCAGCACGGCGGAGGGATGCACCTCAATCCGCGTGTCGCTGATGAAGCGCGACCCGCGATAGGGAATGATCGGCTCCGGGATGTATTCGAGATACGCACCTGCACGCAGGCGTATGACCTGCACCTGGGCGGCGTAGTTGTGATCCATCGATTGGACTTTCGTCGCACTCTGCGTCGTCACATGCGCCGCGGCGCCCGCCTCCACGTCGATCTCCAGCGTATAGCGGTCACCCTGGAGGATGCCGCCCGACGTGGTCAGGATGAAGACGCAGGCCATCTCCGGCATGCCGACATCCCAGTGCAGAGCACGCTGCACGAGGAGCGGCACGCGACGCTCCACATCGACCATCACGGTCCTTGCACCGCGGCGCTCGAACCCCATGTGAAGAAAGCCGTTCTTGCCCACCGCGCCGCTGCTCATCTGCGGCGGTTCGTCCTGATACGGCGCGAGCTCGATCGCATCTGCGCCCAATGTCTGGACGCGATTCCATGCGTCGGACAGCGGCGCACCGACGAAAACGTCCCGTGGAGCCGGCGCCATGACGCTTCGCCGTTGTCCCTGGCGCACCGGCCCGCCTTCAAGCCGCCGTCGCAGCGGAAGCCGCTTTCAGCGGCAGATCAAACAGAATGTCGCGGCGGATCATCTCCGCGAGTCCGACAATGCCCTCACCGGTCTTGCAATTGGTGAAGACGAAGGGCTTGTCGCCCCGCATCATCCTGGCATCCCGGTCCATCACTTCGAGGCTCGCGCCGACATACGGGGCGAGATCGATCTTATTGATAACCAGAATGTCGGACTGCGAGATGCCGGGGCCGTTCTTGCGCGGGATCTTGTCGCCGGCGGCCACGTCGATGACATATATGAAGAAATCGACGAGCGCCGGGCTGAAGGTCAGCGTCAGGTTGTCACCGCCGCTCTCGATCAGCACCAGGTCGGTATCCGGAAACTTCGCTTCCATGTCCTCCACCGCCGCGAGATTCATGCTGGGATCCTCGCGTACCGCGGTATGCGGGCAGGCTCCCGTCTCGACACCCACCACGCGATCTTCGATCAGGACGCCCTTCAATGTCCGCTGGACATGCTTGGCGTCCTCAGTCGTGACGATGTCGTTGGTCACGATGACAATCTGCACGCCCATTTCCAGCAGCAATGGCGTCAGTGCCTCAATGATCGCGGTCTTGCCCGAGCCGACCGGGCCACCCACACCGATTCGAGTGATCTTTTTCATCGTTGCCTTCGTATTTGACAGAAGTTGCTGCTCAACTCATGAACAGACGAACATGCGCCCTGACGTGAACGGCCGCCAGAACGTCGATGGTTGGCGCGTAGCCCGCAATGTCCGTCAGTTTCTTCTTCGAAGAGCAAACGAAGTCGTTGCCGATCTCCCTGTTGAGTTCGAACAGAATTCGCTGGGTCTCGAAGTGATCCACCTTCATCAGGCGCAGAGCCGCGCTCAGGATCGCCATCGCAACACCGTACTGGTGAACGACGACGCAATCCTGCAGCGACAGTCCGGTCGCGACGAAGATCACGGCGAGTGACACGGGGTAGCAGCCGGGCGTGCCGCTGGCGACGATGCGGCCAAGCCACTCCCCGATCATCTCTCCGCCGACCGCCTTCGCGGCCATCTCGACGAGCTTCTTGCCGGTGCGGATCGTCATCAGTCGCGGCTCTTCGTTGAGCTTGCGGTTGAAGAGGTAGCGGTCGATCAGTGCGACCCGGTCGAGATCGCGCTCAAGTGCTGCGTCGTAAGCCTCCTGCAGCGCAATCACGTCGGAACCGCTTGCCTGTTCGAGCGCGGTGCGGACGAAGGCCTTCAGCGTCGCCGCATCGGTGACCACCCTGCGTTCGATCGCCGATTCCAGCCCGTGCGAAAAGGTGAACGCGCCGGTCGGCAGCGTCGAATCGCCAAACTGCAATGCGCGTGCGAGGTTCAGCATGGATGGCCCCGGTGCCGCCTGCGGCCCGGCGTCAATGATGGTGGCCATGGCCGTGACTGTGATCGTGGTCATGCAGCTGTGCTCCGGCGTCCGTTTCCCAGCCGGCAGCGTCGCCCCCTGCGGCGTGACGCGCGTGCGATTGCTGTTCCGCGCCGCCGAACAGGCGCCGCGCCTCGTGAGGCAGCAGGTAGGGAATCACGAAGGCCCCGGGGGCAAAGTCATAGGAGATGTTTTTGAAGCCGTGCGTTCTCATCACCGACGCCATGACCTTCCTGTCAACCGTCAGCGGCACAAACACCCGGTGATCCTTGACAACGGCCGGCCAGTGCTGATTGCCGAGCGCGTGCCCGAGTTCAAAACAAGTCCTGGCCATCTGTTCGGGATCACGCCCCGACAACTCCGAAAGATCGATGACAAGAACCTCGCTCAGCATGACCCGCGCGACCACCAGAACCCTGGTTGCCGCATCCCAACTCAACACGTCACCGTCGTGGAGGAAGCTGTTGCGGTCGAGCGATATCGCCAATTCGGTCCCGCCCTCCGACATCTTGCGGAGCCGGTTCTTCTGGGCGTCCCATTGGTTGAGCCGAAGCTCGTCGAGCCTGGCGCCGGCGGCGATCCCCTTCCAGCGCTCGTCCGAGATGTTTCCCAGCACCTTTTCGATGATGACCATGACGTCCTTGACCATTAACGTTTGCGTTCGCCGGCCGGATCCTCGGGCGGATCACCGCCCGAGGGTTTCGGTGGTCCAGAGCGGGCCTGAACGCCGGTGGCGACCACACCCGAAGCCGCGTCGGATCAGCTGAAGAAATAGAGTTGGTTGAGCCGGATATCCTTGAGCGGTTTCACGGTCATGTGGACACCTTCCACCGTCACGGCGAAGGTTTCGGGATTGACCTTGATGTCGGGCAGGTAGGCGTTGCGCACCATGTCCTTCTTGGAGATCGCCCGGACATTCTTGATCGGGGTGACGTTGCGCTGAAGTCCGTATTTTTCCTTCACGCCGGCGTCATAGGCTGCCTGCGAGACGAAGGTATAGTTCATCCGGTGCATCGCCGGGCCGAAGCCGCCGAACATCGGCCGGTAGAACACCGGCTGGCAGGTCGGCAGCGAGGCATTGGGGTCGCCCATGATCGACCAGGCGATCTGGCCACCCTTGAGCACCATCTTGGGCTTGGCGCCGAAGAAACGCGCGTCCCACAGCACGAGGTCGGCAACCTTGCCCTTCTCAACCGACCCCAGCATGTGCGAGATGCCGTGGGTGATGGCCGGGTTGATGGTGATCTTCGCGACGTAGCGCAGGACGCGGAAGTTGTCGTTGCCGGAGGCATCCTCGGCGAGCTTGCCGCGGCCCTGCTTCATCGCATCGGCAGTCTGGATCGCCCGCAGCCAGTTCTCGCCAACCCGCCCCATCGCCTGGGAGTCCGACGAGAACATCGAAATCGCACCCAGATCGTGCAGCACGTTCTCGGCCGCGATTGTCTCGGAACGCACGCGGCTTTCGCAGAAGGCCGCATCCGATGCCACCGCCGGGTTGAGGTTGTGGCAAACCATGATCATGTCGAACAACTCGCCCTGCGAGTTGATGCCATAAGGCAGGGTCGGATTGGTCGAACTCGGCAGCACATTCGGGTAGCCCGCCACGCGGATGATGTCCGGAGCGTGTCCGCCGCCGGCACCTTCGGTATGGTAGGTGTGCACGGTGCGGCCTTCGAGAGCCGCGATGGTGTCTTCCACATAGCCCGACTCGTTGAGCGTATCGGTGTGGATCGCCACCTGGACATCATGCTCGTCGGCAAAGCGCAGAGCGGCGCGCAGGTTGGACGGCGTGGTCCCCCAATCCTCATGGTTCTTGTAGCCGACACAGCCGGCGAGCAGCTGCTCCTCGAGAACCTGCGGATTGCGGACGTTGCCCTTGCCGAGAAGACCGACATTCACGTTCAGTCCCTCGAAGGCCTGCAGCATGAACCTGAGATTGGTCGGGCCGGAGGTGATGGTGGTGCCGTTGGTCCCGTCGGTCGGGCCCAGGCCGCCGCCGAAGAAGGTCGTGACACCGTTCGACAGGGCGTGCTCGACCTGCTGCGGGCAGATCATGTGGATATGGGTGTCGATACCGCCGGCGGTCAGGATCAGCTGCTCGCAGGAAATCACGTCCGTCGCACCACCCACGACGAGGCCCGGCGTCACGCCGTCCATCGTGTTGGGGTTGCCGCATTTGCCGATCCCGGCGATTTTGCCGTCCTTGATGCCCACGTCGGCCTTGATCACGCCGATTACCGCGTCGATGATGGTGACGTTGGTCAGAGCAAGGTCGAGCGCGCCGCCCGAGCTGGTGATGCGGTTGTCCAGACCCATGCCGTCACGCAGGGTCTTGCCGCCGCCGCACAGCGACTCATCGCCGTAAACACGGAGATCCTTCTCTATCTCGACGAAGAGATCCGTGTCTCCGAGGCGGATCCTGTCTCCAACGGTGGGACCGAAGAGACTGACGTATTCCTGCCTTGACATCCTGGCCATCGCAAACCGCCCCCTTCCTTGTGCTGCGAGTGAGTGAGCCGCTTACGGCTTGGATTTGAAGCCCAGGGCCGCGGCCCTGGCGAGCGCCTCGATGCGGGCCGGATTGTAGGCGGTGGCACCCGCCCAGTTATCGACCAGGTTGTTGAAGCCGTAGACGCACTGCTTGCCGCCATACGGCACCAGCTCGACTTCCTGCTCGGCGCCGGGTTCGAGACGGATGCCGGTGCTCGACGGGATGTTCAGATGCTGGCCGAAGGCTTTCTCGCGGTCGAATTCGACGGCGCGGTTGACTTCGAAGAAATGGAAATGCGAGCCGACCTGGACCGGACGGTCGCCGGTGTTGCGAACCTTGAGCTTGGTGACCGGACGGCCGTCATTGATCTCGATATCGCCTTCGCCAAGGACGATCCCGCCGACTCCGTTCAGATTTGCGCCGGTTGACATCGTATTCTCCGTGCTGGGTTGGCGGTTGCGCCGCTTCGCCGGCTATTGAATCGGCGAGTGGACGGTGATGAGACGGCTGCCGTCGGTGAAGACGGCCTCGACCTGGACGAACGGCACCATCTCGGCGACGCCCTCCATCACATCGGACTTGCTGAGCACTTTGGCGGCGGAGGACATGACCTGCTCCAGGGTCATTCCCTCACGCGCGCCTTCACAGGCAGCGGCCGAGATCACGGCAACCGCCTCGGGATAGTTCAGCTTCAGCCCCTTTGCCTTGCGCTTGTTCGCGACCTCGGCCATAGTGAAAAGCAGGAGCTTCTCAATTTCCCGGGGCGTAAGCAGCATGGAACACCTCTGCGGTTCGGGTTTCGAGCGCCAGCATGCAATTTGGTACAACCTGTATCTCAGCAAGGACGATTTTAAACTCCCAGTGGAAAGCGTGTCAATTGCTTATCAGAACCTCATCCATCCCTCACGAATCCCCTCATTTTGCGCTGCGACGGTTATAGCGCCGATTCGCGTCGACTTCATATGACCGCTGGATGCGGCATGGAGGGCGGCGGTGGTCAAGTTGGAGCTTCCACATCGGCGGCTTTCGGAGGTCCGGGGGTTTATCGGCGAGCTTTACGGCGGCGATCTGCACGCCAAGCGGGTCGAGGCGCTGGCCGGTGCGACGCTCGGCGTGATGGCCGGAGCCTCGCTGGCGGTGGCGACGATCGGTCAGGCTCTGGCGCAGGCGCGGGGGCTGGTGACCAAACATGCGGTCAAGCAGATCGACCGTCTGATGAGCAACCAGGGCATCGACGTGTGGGACAGCTTCGCCCGCTGGGTGCCGCACCAGATCGGCAGCCAGCGCGATATCCTCGTCGCGATGGACTGGACCGACTGCGACCATGACGACCAGGCGACCCTGGTGCTGAGCCGGGTAACCGACCACGGCCGAGCGGCGCCGCTGATCTGGCTGACCGTCTGGAAGGACGAGATCGCGACCCGGCGCAATGATTTCGAGGACGCCTGCCTGCACCGCTTGGCCGAGACCCTGCCTGCGGGATGCCGTACGACGATCCTGGCCGATCGCGGGTTCGGCGACCAGAAGCTGTTCGCCCATCTTGGCACCCTCGGCTTCGGCTACGTGATCCGCTTTTGCGGCAATATCGGCGTCACCGATGTCTCGGGCGAGACGCGGCCGGCCGCCGCGTGGGTCGGCAAATCCGGCCGGGCGCGCACGCTGCGCGATGCCCGCGTCACCGCCCGCGGCCAACAGGTCGGGGCGGTGGTGTGCGTGCATGCCAAAGGCATGAAGGCGCCTGGTGCCTTGCCGCGAGTGACCCCGAAGCCCCGGCGGCGATGCTGGTCAACCACTGCGCCCGCCGCTGGACCATTGAGCCGGCGTTCCGCGACACCAAGGACCTGCGCTTCGGCATGGGGTTGTCGTCCACCCGTGTCGGCGAACCGATGCGGCGCGACCGGCTGCTGCTGGTCAGCGCATTCGCCGTGGCACTGCTGACCTTGCTCGGCACGGTGGGCGAGCGCCTCGGCATGGACCGGCTGCTGAAGTCCTATACCAGCAAGACCCGCACGCATTCCCTGTTCCGCCAGGGCTGCATGCTCCACGACCTGATCCCCAGCATGCCTGAACACCGGCTGCTCCCGCTCATGGAAGCCTTCGCGCAAGCCGTGTCACAGGCACCGCAGTTCGCCACCATGTTCCCCATCACGAAATGAGGGGATGGCTGAGCACCCATCCCCTCAGTTTGACGCGTCACTGGCGGCTGCGAAAACCCCCGCCGTAGACACGGCCTCGGCGAATTCCTGCATCAGCCGCACGAGCCGGTGCTCGGGAGGGTCGGGATCAGTTCGTGGAGCATGCGACCTGGCCGAAGCAGGGAGTGCGTTCGCGTCCTGCAGGGGTTGGTTTGCAATGGCCGATCCATGCCAAGGCGTTCGCCCACCGCACCCAGCAGCGTCAGCAGGACGGTGGCGAAGGCGCGGATCAGCAGCAGCCGATCACGGCGCATCGGCTCGCTGATCCGCGTCGAGGACAGTCCCATGCCAAAGCGCAGGTTATTTGTCTCGCGGAACTGCGAAAGCGTTGGGGCGCCACCACGGCGTTGTTTGGTTGACAGGCGGGAAGGTACGCGGATCAGGGCTTCTGGCCACGAGGGCGCTGGACCCTATGCCTCGGGTAGGCGGCGCTCCTGCTGGCGAGCGCGGCCGGCAGCTTCGGCGTCAGCCGGGCCGGCACCGGCAAGGACGCCTGAAGCTTGTCCAGCAGGTCCATCGCGGCGAGCGGGTTGTCGATCATCACGCGGCCATGGCGGTAAGCTCGGCGGTGTTGATCAGCGTCATTGCGACCGCCCGGTGGCGCGCGCCGCCGTCACTGTCCGCGAACAGCGCATTCTTTCGATTGAGAGTTACCGGGCGGATCGCGCGCTCGACCACGTTGGTGTCCATCTCGATGCGGCCGTCGTCGAGGAAGGCGACCGGGCCTGACCAGTGGCGCAGCGCGTAGCGCATCGCCTTGGCCAGGCCGGAACTGCCCGGCAGGCGCGGCAACTGCTCCTCCAGCCAGACATGCAACGCCTCCACGATGGCCGGGTCTGGTCGTATGACCACCCTCTTCCGTGGTAATGGCATCGGGAATTTCGTCCATCCCCGCGTTCCATCACACCAAGGTCGGCTGCGGCAACGTGCCGACGCCGCGTCGCTTACGATACGGATTGCCGATCATCCGGTGACCCGCGTGCTTGAGCTGCTGCCCTGGAACCTGCCCGGCGTCCACACCAGGCGTGATCAGCGCAAGGCTGCCTGAACGCAGCGGTCACAGGAAGGCGCGGTTCGCCGGACGCTTACGGATTAACCGTGCCTCGGTTCGCGATGTCCTCCGCTTCGTCCCGGCCGCCAAGCTATCCATCGAACCCGTCGCCGGGGTAGGATGCGCAATTAGGAAGCCCGTTTCGGTCTCGGCCAATGCGTGCCCCGCAACAATCTTCACCCTGCTCCCGAACCGACCAGGGCCATGCGCCAAGACAGCGCCGAAGTCAGCTTGGGGTCGGCGGAAAGCGGGGCTTACCGGATGCTTACGCGGTGCAACGGACAAGGAGTATGACAATGGACACGCGAAGCTTCGCGGTGGCGTGGGACGAGGCGAAGCTGGCGCGGCTGATGCGGCAGGTGCGCGACTATCGCATGCCGCCGGCGCCTGCGGATGCCGGGTGGCGCTATGGCTGCGACCCCGAATTCCTCTCCGCGCTGTGCGCCCACTGGACCGACGGTTTCGACGCCGCCGCCGCCGCCCGCGTGCTCAACCGCTATCCGCAGGTCATCGTCCCGGTCGGGGACATCGACATCCACGCCCTGCATGTCGTCGGCGAGGCGGAGGGGCGGCGCCCGCTGCTCCTGATCCACGGCTGGCCCGGATCGATCTACGAGTTCCACGAGGTGATCGACGCCCTCGCCTATCCGTCGCGCCACGGCGGACGGCGGCAGGATGCCTTCGATCTCGTCGTCCCCTCGCTGCCCGGCTACGGGTTTTCCGGCAAGCCGACGGCGCCCATCGGCGCCCGCACGACGGCGCGGCTGTTCGACACCCTGATGCGCGACGGCTTCGGCTATGCCCGCTACTCAGCCCAGGGCGGCGACTGGGGGGCGGGAGTGGCAGCGTGGCTCGCGCTCGATCATGCCGCCTCGGTGGCGGCGATCCATCTCAACTATCTGCTGGTCCAGCCCGCCGCGGTGCCGCAGACCGCGGCGGAACTGGCTTGGCAGCAGGCCCACGCCGGCACGCAGCAGGCACTCGGCGCCTATGCGCAGTTGCAGGGGACCAGGCCGCAGTCCCTCGCCTACGCCATGGCCGACAACCCGGTCGCCCAGCTCGCCTGGCTGGTGGAACGCTTCCACGACTGGGCCGACCTGCGGGAACGGCCGTTCGCGCAGGTGTTCCCGATGGACCGCCTGCTCACCAATGCGATGATCTATGTGATGAACGACGCCTTCGTCACCGCCACCTGGTACTACGCCGCCGCCGCCGCGGAAGGTGTCCGCCGCATGCCGCAGGGCGTCCGGGTCGAGGTGCCGACCGCCTTCGCCGCCTATCCCGATCCGCGCTCGCCGGCGCCGCCGCGGACCTGGGTGGAGCGCGGCTATGCGGTCTCGCGCTGGACCGAACAGCCGCGCGGCGGGCATTTCGCGGCGATGGAGGTTCCCGACCTGTTCGTGGCGGATCTGCGCGAATGGGGCCGCGCGATCGCATGATCTGCCGGCGCGCCGGCGGTTGCCGCCGAGCCGCTGCCGGCGCCGTCAGGTGCCGACCAGGCCGCGGGCGAATTCCTCGGCGACGAACGGCCTGAGGTCGCCGGCCTGCTCGCCGACGCCGACGTAATGCACCGGCAGTCCGAACGCCTCCGCCAGCGCTACCACCACCCCGCCGCGCGCGCTGCCGTCGAGCTTGGTCACGACGAGGCCGGTGACATCGACCATCTCCTTGAACACCTCGACCTGCGTCAGGGCGTTCTGCCCGGTGGTCGCGTCCAGCACCAGCAGCACCGAATGCGGCGCCGTCGCGTCCTGCTTGCGCAGCACGCGGATGATCTTGCGCAGCTCTTCCATCAGCGCCGTCTTGTTGTGCAGCCTTCCGGCGGTGTCGATCAGCAGCACGTCCGCGCCCTCCGCCCTGGCGCGCGTCAGCGCGTCGAAGGCAAGGCCGGCGGCGTCGGTGTTGGCGGGGCCGGCGATCACCGGCGCGCCGGTGCGTTCGCCCCAGATCTGCAACTGCTCGACCGCGGCGGCGCGGAACGTGTCGCCCGCGACCAGTACCGGGCGCAGCCCCTGGTCGCGATACGCCAGCGCCATCTTGCCGATCGTCGTCGTCTTGCCGGTGCCGTTGACGCCGACCACCAGCACGACATGGGGGCGCCGCACCCGGTCGATTTCGAACGGCTTGGCGACCGGTGCCAGGATCGCCGCGATCTCCTCGGCCAGCGCCGACCGCACCTCCTCGTCCGTCACCTCGCGCCCGAAGCGGGTGCGGCGGAACGCGGCGATCACCTGCGCCGCCGCATGCGGGCCGAGATCGGCGGCAACCAGCGCATCCTCGAGCTCGGTAAGGGCCGCCTCGTCCAGTCGGCGGCGCACCAGCACCGCCCCGATCGATTCGGTCAGCTTCGCGCTGCTCCGCGCCAGGCCCTGCTTGAGGCGGGAGAGAAAGCCGAGTGCCATCACACCGCCTCCGCCGTCACGCCGGCGGCATCGGCGGCGCGGATGCGCACGCGCAGCAGCCGGCCGGGCGGGGCGGCGATGCGGGCCGGGGCGAAATGCTCGGTCCGTCCGCGCCCGCCGTTCTCGCTCAGAACCTCGACCGTCTGCCCCACCAGCCCGTCATAGAACCGCCGCGCCTCCGCCGCGCCCGCCGCCCGCAGCCGCGCCGCCCGCGCCCGCCGCTCG
>JAJZNE010000025.1 GCA_021847995.1 Pseudomonadota bacterium
TCGAGCCACGGCATGCGCCCGAGCGCCAGGGCCAGCGCGGTGACGCCGAGCGCATGGACGTCGTCGGCCACGCTTCCCTCGCCACGGGCGGCGGGAAGACACATGGCGACGTGCGGCGATTCGAACGCCGCCGGCTGGTGCAGCGCCGGCGGCGCCGCCCAGGCGCAGCCGAGCACCGCCGGCTGCCCGGCTGCGGCGCGGAAGAGGTTGTTCGGCCGGATGGCGCGATGCGTCAGGCCACGGCCGCGCAGCGCCTCCAGGGTGGCCGCGACGGGCGCGATCAGGCAGCGCAGCAGTTCGGCCTCCGGCCACGGCGCCCCCTGTTCCACGCCCTCCGCCCACAGCGGCGGCCCGGGCGGGACCGGACAGATCACGAACCACGCCGGCCGGCCGTCCTGCCCCGGCGCCAGCCCGCAACCGAGCGGCGCCAGCACTCCGGGAAGGTCGGCAAGGCCGGCGGAGTCGGCCGCGCTGCGGGGCGCCGTGTCGGCGGCGACCTGCACCGCCATCAGCGCATCTGCCGCGCCGCTGCGGTCGCTCGCCGCGAAGGCCGGCAGGCCGCCGCCGGCATCCGGCAGGGGAGACGCCCGATCGACGGCGAAGCGGCCGGCAATCAGCCTTCCAGCCGCGGTCACGGCCGGCAGCGTCGCAATCCCGGCCTGCTGCGTGACGCTCATCCGCGGCAGGCTAGCGGCGCCCGCCTGAACGGAGGGTAAAGGCAGCTCAGCCTTCGAACGGGTCGCGCATCAGGATGGTGTCGTCGCGTTCCGGGCTGGTGGACAGCAGCGTCACCGGCGCCTCCACCAGTTCCTCGATGCGGCGGACGTATTTCACCGCCGGCGCGGGCAGATCGGCCCAGCTTCGCGCGCCGCGGGTGCTGTCGGGCCATCCCGGCAGCGTTTCATAGACCGGCTCCGCCGCCGCCTGCGCCTGCGGCGATGCCGGCAGACGGCGCAGGAGGGCGCCGTCCAGCCGGTAGCCGACGCCGATCTTCAGCTCCGGCAACCCGTCCAGCACGTCGAGCTTGGTGAGCGCGAGGCCCTGGATACCCCCCACCTTCACCGCCTGGCGCACCAGGGCCGCATCGAACCAGCCGCACCGGCGGCGGCGGCCGGTGACGGTGCCGAACTCAAGCCCGCGATCGCCGAGCAGCGTTCCCGTCGC
The DNA here is from genome assembly GCA_021847995.1 of Pseudomonadota bacterium. Classification (GTDB taxonomy): domain Bacteria; phylum Pseudomonadota; class Alphaproteobacteria; order Acetobacterales; family Acetobacteraceae; genus JAFKFJ01. The sequence continues at coordinate 1,165 of JAJZNE010000025.1, forward strand.
ATCGGTCAGCTCGGTCGGGAACGGCCCCGCGCCGACCCGCGTGCAATAGGCCTTGGCGATGCCGAGCACGAACCCGACCGCGGCAGGCCCGATGCCGGAGCCGGAGGCGGCCGTCGCGGCAACCGTGTTGCTGCTGGTGACGAACGGGTAGGTGCCGTGGTCCACGTCCAGCATCACGGCCTGCGCCCCCTCGAACAGGATGCGCCGGCCGGCACGCCGCGCCTCGTCCAGCCGCTCCCATACCGGCTCGGCGAACGGCAGCACCTGCGGCGCGAGCGCCAGAAGGCGTTGCAGCAGCTCCCGCCTGTCGAACGTCGCGGCGCCGAGACCGGCGAGCAGCGTGTTGTGGTGCAGCAGCAATTCGTCGAGCTTGTCGGAAAGCGTCGCCGGCTCGGCAAGGTCGGCAACACGGATGGCGCGGCGTGCCACCTTGTCCTCATAGGCGGGGCCGATGCCGCGCCCGGTGGTGCCGATGCGCCGCTCGCCCCGCGCCGCCTCCCGCGCCCGGTCGAGGGCCGCGTGCAGGGGCAGGATCAGCGGCGCGGCGTCGGCGATGCGCAGGGTCGCCGGCGTCACTGCGAGGCCCTGCGCCCCGACGCGCGCGATCTCGCTCAGCAGCGCCTCCGGGTCGATCACCACGCCGTTGCCGATGATGCCGAGCTTGCCGCGCACGAGGCCGCTCGGCAGCAGAGACAGCTTGTAGGTCTGGTTGCCGACCACCAGCGTGTGCCCGGCATTGTGGCCGCCCTGGAAACGCACCACGATATCGGCGCGGCTGGCCAGCCAATCGACCACCTTGCCTTTGCCCTCGTCGCCCCATTGGGCGCCGATGACGGCGACATTCGCCATCACGCTGTCTCCTGTTGCAGCGCGACCAGCGTTTCGCGGTCGAGCCAGTGGGTGCAGCCGAGGCGCCGCGCCTCCGCCGCCGGATCGTCCACGGCTTCCAGCCCGGCGAGCGTGGCATGCCCGGCCGCCCGCAGCCGCGCGCCGTCGGTGCCGGCAGGGACGAAGACGCGCAGGCGCGGCGGACGCGGCGCCGCGACCCGCAGGATCGCATCCGGATAGAGCGTGAGGCCGGTCGCCGGTTCGGTGTCGCCGCACAGATACCGCCCGCCGCTGCCCAGTTCCTCGCGTCGGCCGGGCGCATAGACCGTCAGGCAGACGCCGGTGTGATAGCGGAAGCCGCGGAACTCGATCGGATCGATGGTCAGCTTGAGGGCGGGCGCACGGACGCGGATCGCGGCGACGGTGGCGGCAAGGCGGTCAGCCAGGGCGGCGGCGGCCGGCGGCAGATGAGCCGTGGCGAGGGCCGCGAGGGCGCGGTCGGCAGCACCGGCGGCGAGCAGCAGATCGGTCAGTGTCCGCGCCAGGATGCCGCCGCGGGCCGCGACCGCCGCCGCATCCTTGCGGTCGAGCGCGCGGGCCAGCGGCGGGCGGCGGTCCGGCGCAATCCCCGCCTCCTCCATCAGCGTCGGCACCAGAGGCGGCAGCGTCAGGTCGAAGCTGAGGCGCGTCAGGCCGAGTTCGGCCAGCGCCGCAGCGCCGACCAGAACCATCTCGGCATCCGCCGCCGGGCTGTCGGCGCCGATCAGCTCGATCCCCGCCTGGGCGACCTGCCGGTCGGGCGCGAGCTGGGTTCCACGCACCCGCAGGCACTGCCCGGCATAGCACAGCCGCAGCGGACGCGGCGCGCCGGCGAGCCGCGTCGTCGCGATGCGCGCCACCTGCGGCGTCATGTCGGCGCGCAATCCCATCATGCGGTGCGATTCGGGGTCCATCAGGCGGAAGGTCTGCTCGGCGGTGGCCGCTCCGGTGCCGGCCAGCAACCCGTCCTCGAACTCCAGCAGCGGCGGCTTGACGCGCTCGTAGCCGTGCGCGGCGAAGGTCGCCATCAGCGCCTCGACCGAGGCTGCCTCGCTCTCGGCATCCGGCGGCAGCAGGTCGCGCAGGCCGGCGGGAAGCAGGGCGGGATGGGGCGGTGGATCCTCGGTCATGGGCGGTCCCGGCAACGGCGCGGCGCTATAGCACCGGTCCCGCCAGGGCAACAGGGCCGCCCGCCTCAGCCGCCGAAGGCAACGGCGTGCATGATCCGGCCCGGATAGAACGTGAAGGCGCCGGCAATCACCAGCGCGCCGGTGAACAGCAGCAGCATCGCCACCCCGTGCTGCCTCGGCCGGTGCCGCCGCGCCGCGAGCAGCGCGGGCGGCAGCATCGCCAGGGTGAACAGCGACAGCCCGTGGATCGGGCTGAACGGCCCGATGCTGCGGATGGTGTGGATGCCGAAGGAGCTGACAACCACGGCCAGCATCAGCCCCGCCCAGATCCAGCCGAGCCGGCGATGCGGCAGTGTCCCCTTGGGCGCCGCCAGTTGCACGAGACCGAGGACGAACGCCGCCATCGCCGCGAGCGCATGCACGATGATGACCGGCGGCGCATCGCGCAGCGGGGCAAGCGTCACGGCCGCCGCCTCAGGCAGCGGCGACGAAGTTGCCGTGGAAGCCGAATGGCACGCGGTGCGACAACTGCACCGTCGCCAGCGGTGCGCGATCGACCGCGGCGGCATCGAGCACCAGCAGGTCACTGCGCCTCTCGCCGTTTCGCCAGACCACGGCGAGCAGGAACCCGTCACCCTCGGCCGCATCCGGCGCGCGCGGAACGAACACCGGCTCGGAGGTGGCATCGCCTTCGGGCAGGGCATGCAGGGTACGGCGGCCGGTGGCGTGGTCGATGTGCGCGATCGCGTTCAACCCGCTGCCGGCACCGTGATGGCAGGCATAGTAGCCGTGACGATAGGGCAGTCCTGCGCGCCGCTCGTCGAGCCGCGGAAACTCGCCGGCCAGATCATCGATGTATTCGCTCGTGAAGCTGTCGGTGCCGCCGCCGAGGTCGAAGGTCCAACGGCACAGCCGCGCCTCTGCCCGCGCGGGGTCGGGTGGACGACCGTCCGGCCAGGGGAACAGCGGCGCCTGTTCGTACTGCGCCACATCGGCATGGATGCGCGCCCCCTCCTCCCACGCGTTCATGACGTGGAAGACGTAGCGGCTGCTGCCGCGGAACCAGCGAATCGCGCCGGCCGGTGCGCCGCGCGGCAGGATGCCGACATGCGCCCCCAGTTCCGGCTCCCACGCGAACGGCGGCCCGCCACGCATCGCCCGCTCCAGGCTGCCGGTGAGCGGCAGGACCGGAAACAGGACATGCCCCTCAGTGACGCAGAAATCATGTACCATGCTCGCATAGGGGGCGGCGAACCGCTGGATCGGGCCGAGCCTTCCGGCCGCATCGACGGTGCCGAAGGCGATATCGGGCGTGAAGGCACCGGCCGCGAAATAGCCGAAAAACAGCATCTCCCCGGTGCGCGGATCGATCTTCGGATGCGCGGTGAAGGGACCGGCAAAATCACCTCCGAAGCGATAAAGGCCGATCGTCGCGAGCGTCCCGGCATCAAGTTCGACCGGCGGATGCCCCTCCTCCAGCGCCAGCAGCCGACCGGCATGGGCGAGGATGTTGGTATTGGCAACGCAGCTCAGCTTGTCCTCGGGGTCCGCCCTCCGTTCGGCATCGGGCGGTCCGAACACGTCGATGAGGGGGCGGCCGGCCGCATTCTCCCTCAGCCATTTCGGGGTGCGGACCCAGCGGTTGCGATAGCGCACGCGACCATCCCCGATCGTGAAGGCATGGATCATCCCGTCGCCGCCGAACCAGTGGTGGTGAGGGCTGATGGGGATAAACTGGGGATTGGGGCCGTTGCGGTACAGCGTTCCGCACAGGTTGCGCGGCAGCTCCCCGACGACCGGCAGCGCATAGGCATCGGACTCGGTCCAGATCGGCGCATGGTTGCCCTGCATGACTGACGGCATGACGGCTCCAATCTTGACAACGGCAAGATCAGAACACACGGAATCAACACGGTCAAGCGCAATGTCAGCGAGGTAATATCAGGTCGCGGAAAGACCGAGCCTTCCGGTCTTTCCGCGACCTGGTATGCGCGCCGGGTTGGTGGGCGGCGGCGCGCGAAATATGAATCATACCGGCCGCCGTTGACCCATCGCAGATGGGTCAACTCAAAGGGCGGCTGGTATAAAGGTCGGGAGATGCCTGCCCGCTCGCGCCCCTACCACCACGGCGCCCTGCGCCAGTCCCTGCTGGCGGCGGCCGAGGCCATCCTGGAACGGGAGGGTCTCGCGGCGCTGACGCTGCGGGCCGCGGCGCGTGAGGCGGGCGTGTCGCATGCGGCGCCGGCGTACCATTTCGGCGACCTTTCCGGGCTGCTGAGCGAGCTCGCAGCGGTCGGCTTCGCGCGCTTCGGGGCGCGGCTGCGCAGCGCCGCCGCGGCCACGCCGGCCGACCCGCTGCGTGCGATGGGTTTCGCCTATGTCGGCTTCGCCCGTGCGCATCCCGGCATGTTCACGCTGATGTTCCGTGCCGACCGGCTGAACATGCAGCGCCCGGCGCTGCGTGCCGCCGCCGATGCCGCATGGCAGGCACTTTCCGCCGCCGCCGGGGCGGCGGATGCGCCGCCGCTGAACCGTCTCGCCGGTCGCATCGCACCGTGGGCGCTGGCGCACGGTCTTGCCGTCCTGCTGATCGACGGGCGGCTCCAGCCGGCGCTGCACGAACTGCCGGGCGGCGCGCGTGATATCGATGCCCTGGTCGCTGCCGTGCTGGCGCCGGATCAGAACGCGAGCGACACCGCCTGAACCACCAGCGGCAGCGTGCGCACCATCGCCAGCACCTCCTCGGGCACCGCCTCATCGACGGAGACGAGGCAGATGGCGTCACCGCCCTGTTCCGAGCGCCCCAGGTGAAAGGTGGCGATGTTGATGCCCGCGCCTGCCAGCGTCGCCCCGAACCGGCCGATGAAGCCCGGCTTGTCCTGGTTGGTGACATAAAGCATGTGGCGGGCGAAATCCCCCTCCACCCGGATGCCCTTGACCTCCACCAGCCGGGGGCGGGAGCCGGCGAACAGCGTGCCGGACACGCTGCGCGTCTGCTGATCGGTCGCCACCGTGACCCGCACCAGTGTCTGGTACTCGCTCGGCCGGTCATGCGCCGTCTCGGCGACGTTGATGCCACGCTCGCGCGCCAGCACCGGTGCGTTGACCATGTTCGCCCCGGCCATCATCGGCGACAGCATCCCGGCCAGCGCCGCCGCCGTCATCGGCCGGTGATTGAGCTGCGCCGCCAGCCCCTCATACTCGATCGTGACCGAACGGATCACCCCTTCCCGCGCGCTGGTGAGCTGGCCGGCGAAGGATCCGAGCAGGCGGCACAGCTCCATGTAGGGTTTGAGCCGCGGCGCATCCTCGGCCGACACCGACGGCATGTTGATGGCGTTGGCAACCGCACCGGTGAGCAGGAAGTCGCTCATCTGCTCGGCGACCTGAAGCGCCACGTTCTCCTGCGCTTCCGCCGTCGCGGCGCCGAGATGCGGGGTGCAGACCACGTTTTCCAGCGCGAACAGCGGGTTTTCGGTTGCCGGTTCGGTCTCGAACACGTCGAGCGCCGCGCCCGCGACATGTCCCGCCCGCAGCGCCCCGGCCAGCGCCGCCTCGTCCAGCAGGCCGCCGCGCGCGCAGTTGATGATGCGCACGCCGCGCTTCGTGCGCGCCAGCGCCTCGCGCGAGAGGATGTTGCGCGTCGCCTCGGTCAGCGGCGCGTGCAGGGTGATGATGTCCGCCCGCGCCAGCAGATCGTCGAGTTCCACCTTCTCGACACCGAGATCGAGCGCGCGCTGCGCGGTCAGATAAGGATCGTAGGCGATGACGCGCAGCCTGAGCCCCTGCGCCCGGTCGGCGACGATGGAGCCGATATTGCCGCAGCCGATCAGGCCGAGCACCTTGCCCGACAGCTCCACGCCCATGAAGCGGTTCTTCTCCCACTTCCCCGCCTTGGTGGAGGCGCTGGCCTCCGGGATCTGGCGGGCGAGGGCGAACATCATCGCGATCGCATGCTCGGCCGTGGTGATGGCATTGCCGTATGGCGTGTTCATCACCACGATGCCGCGCGCCGTCGCAGATTTGACATCGACATTGTCCACACCGATGCCGGCACGGCCGACCACCTTGAGGCTGGTCGCCGCGTCCAGCAGTTCCCGCGTCACCTTGGTCGCCGAACGGACCGCGAGGCCGTCATAGCCGCCGATGATGCCGCGCAGATCGGCCGGCGAAAGGCCGGTCTTCACGTCGGCCTCGATGCCGCGGGCGCGGAAGATTTCCACCGCCGCAGGGGACAGCTTGTCGCTGATCAGAACTTTCATGGCGTTCACGCCGCAGCCGCGGTGGGGGCGACCTGCGCCTCGGCCCAGTCGAGCCAGGGCAGCAGCGCCGCGATATCGTCGGTCTCCACCGTCGCCCCGCCCCAGATGCGCAGACCGGGCGGGGCATCGCGGTAGCTGCCGATATCGAAGGCCACCCCCTCGGCCTCCAGCAGCGCCGCGATGCGCTTCGCCGCCCGCGCCTGCCTGTCCGCATCCAGCGCGGTGAACCAGGGCGCCGTGATTTTCAGGCAGATTGAGGTGGGGGAGCGCGTGGCCGGATCGCTGGCAAGGAAATCGACCCACTCGCGCGCCGCCGCCCAGGCCGCGATTGCGGCGAGATTGGCCTCCGACCGCGCGATCAGCGCCGGCAGGCCGCCGATCCGCTCCGCCCAGCGCAGCCCGTCCAGCGCATCCTCGACACAGAGCAGGGAGGGGGTGTTGATGGTCTCGCCGGCGAAGATGCCCTCGATCAGCCGGCCGCCGGAGGTGAGGCGAAACACCTTCGGCACCGGCCAGGCCGGCTTATGGCTGAGCAGCCGTTCCACCGCGCGCGGCGACAGCGCCAGCATGCCGTGCGCCGCCTCCCCGCCCAGCACCTTCTGCCACGACCATGTGACGACGTCGAGGCGATCCCACGGCAGGGCCATGGCGAAAGCGGCCGAGGTCGCATCGCAGATCACCAGCCCGTCGCGGTCAGCGGCGATCCAGTCGCCGTGCGGCAGCCGCACGCCGGAGGTGGTGCCGTTCCATGCCAGCACGACATCGTGCGCGGGCGCGACCTGCGCCAGGTCGGGCAGGAGCCCGTAGGGCGCGGCCAGCAGGCGGGCACCGGGCAGCGCGAGTTGCTTGACGACATCGGTCGCCCAGCCCTGCGAGAAGCTCTCGAACGCCAGGACATCGACCGGGCGTGGTCCGAGCAACGACCACAGCGCCATTTCCACCGCCCCGGTATCGGAGGCGGGGACGATGCCGAGACGCCAGTCGGCGGGCAGGCCGAGGATCGCGCGGGAGCGGGCGATGACCTCGGCCAGCCGCGCCTTCGGTCCGCGCGCCCGGTGGCTGCGGCCAAGCTCGGCCGCGTCGAGGGCGGCCAGCGACCAGCCGGGACGCTTGGCGCAGGGACCGCACGAGAAATGAGGATTGGCCGGGCGCAGGCCCGGGGCGACGGGGGTGAGTGCCATCGGCGGCTCTCCCTTCCAGAAGAGAAGCGCCCCGGTGGGGGGGCGTGGCCCACCGGTGCGATAGCGCATCTCCCCGTCCGGCGCAACGGCGCGACGGCACATAAAACCCTTTATACTTGCGTGCCCGCCGGGCGGCAGCGATACCTCGACGCGGCTGGCGCGGGGCGCGCCGGCCGCAGGCGGACGGCTGTACAGCCTCCGTCAGGATGCCGGATCTGGCGCCGGCTGCATCGAGGGACACCGCATGGTCGGACTGATCATTATCGCGCTGAAGCGGCCGTACACGTTCGTCGTTCTCGCGATCGTCATCCTGCTGTTCGGGATTCTGTCCATCGTCAAGACGCCGAAGGACATCTTTCCCAATATCGGCATCCCGGTCGTCGCCGTCGTCTGGACTTATAATGAGATGTCGCCCAACGACATGTCCGGCCGGGTGGTATATTTCTACGAACGCACCCTGACCACGCAGGTCAATGGTATCCAGCGCATCGAATCGAACTCGCTCTGGAACTACGGCATTGTCATGATCTATTTTCATGAGAATGTTGACATCAATGCGGCTCTTGCGCAGGTAACCGCCGCGTCACAGACAGTGCTGAAATTGCTTCCGGCCGGCATTACACCACCCTATGTGCTGGAATTCAACGCCTCGTCTGTGCCTATCATCCAGATCGCGCTGTCCAGCAACACGGTTTCCGAGATGAAGTTGCAGGATCTGGCGCAGAACTTCATCCGGCCGATGCTGTCCAGCGTCAACGGTGCCGCCATTCCGTCGCCATACGGCGGATATGTCCGGCAGGTGCAGATCGACATCGATCCGCACAAGATGGAAGCGAACCATGTCTCGGCGCAGGAAGTCGGCGAGGCGCTGGCAAAGCAGAATCAGATCACTCCCGTCGGCACGATGAAGAACGGTAAGTTCGAATACATCGTGCAGCTCAATGACGCGCCGACCAAGATTTCGGAATTGAATGACCTGCCGGTGAAGCGCGTGAACGGGACCGTCATCTACATGCACGACGTCGCCTGGGTGCATGACGGCTGGCCGCCACAGATCAATGCCGTGCGCGTCAATGGCAAGCATGCCGTGCTGCTGACGATCGAGAAGGTCGGTTCCGCCTCCACCCTCGACATCATCGCCGGCATCAAGGCCATGCTGCCGCATGTGCGCGACACCCTACCGCCTGGGATCGACGTGCAGGCGGTGGGTGATCAGTCCGTGTTCGTCAAGGACGCGGTGATGGGCGTGGTTCGCGAAGCGGCCATCGCCGGCCTGCTGACCGCGCTGATGATCCTGCTGTTCCTGGGAAGCTGGCGCTCGACCCTGATCATCGCGACCTCGATCCCGCTCTGCATCCTGGCCTCCATCGTCACCTTCTCGGCCCTCGGCGAGACGATCAACGTGATGACGCTGGGCGGCCTCGCGCTCGCCGTCGGCATGCTGGTGGATGAGGCGACCGTCACTATCGAGAACATCAATTACCATCTCGAACAGGGAAAGGACATCGAGCGCGCCGTGGTCGATGGCGCGCGGCAGATCGTCGTGCCGGCGTTCGTCTCGCTGCTGGCCATCTGCATCGTCTTTGTGCCGATGTTCCTGCTGACCGGCGTTTCCCATTACCTGTTCGTGCCGATGGCGCTGGCCGTCGTGTTCGCGATGATCGCCTCCTTCCTGCTGTCGCGCACCCTGGTGCTGACCATGGCCCGCTTCATGCTGCGCGAGGAAGGCGGCCACGAGGCCGGCAAGGAGGGCGAAGCGCATGGCCACGGGCACGGCCATGCGCCCCCCAGCCGCAATCCCCTGGTCCGCTTCCAGCAGGGATTCGAACACCGGTTCGAGATCGTACGGCGGCGGTATCAGGGTCTTCTCGCGCTGGCGCTGACCTACCCGAAGCGGTTCATCGGCGCCTTCCTCGCTTTCGTGCTGCTCTCCTTCGGCCTGGCACCATTCCTGGGGCAGAATTTCTTCCCGTCGGTGGACGGCGGTCAGATCAAGCTGCACGTCCGCGCCCAGGTCGGCACCCGCATCGAAGAGACCGAACGCCTGTCCAACGATGTCGAGAACGTACTGCGCCAGGTGATCCCGCCGCAGGAGCTTGTCAGCGTCGTCTCCAACATCGGCCTGCCGATCAGCGGCATCAACATGGCCTACAACAACTCCGGCACCATCGGCGTGGAGGACGCGGATGTCCTGATCACGCTGTCGGAAAATCATCGGCCGACCGACCAGTATGTCCGCATCCTGCGCGACCGCCTGCCGCGGCTTTTCCCCGGCGCCACCTTCTCCTTCCTTCCGGCCGACATCACGACGCAAATCCTGAATTTCGGCCTGCCCTCGCCGATCGACATCAAGGTGACGGGCCAGCGTCTCCAGGAGAACCAGGCCTATATCAACAAGCTCCTGCAGCGCGTTCGCGGCATCACCGGCATTGCCGATGCCCGCATCCAGCAGTCCTTCAAGGAGCCGACCCTCTATGTCGATGTCGATCGCACGCTCGCCGACCAGGTGGGCCTCACCGAGCAGGACGTGACAAACAGCCTCCAGAACGTGCTTGCCGGAAGCATCCAGACCGCTCCGACGTTCTGGCTGAATCCCAACAACGGTGTCTCCTACCCCATCGTCGTTGAGTCGCAGCAGTATGACATCGACTCCATCACCAAGCTGCACAATCTTCCGATCACGGCAGCGAACGGCGCAAGCAACCTGCTCGGCGCCATCGCCAAGGTTCGGGTCGGGGCGTCGCCAGCAGTCTATTCGCATTACAACGTCGCACCCGTTTTCGACATCTACGCCAGCGTTTCCGGCCGCGACCTGGGCGGCGTCGCCGCCGACATCCAGAAGGAAATCGCGGCGATGAAGAACGAGGTGCCGCGCGGATCGCTGGTGATACTGTCCGGCCAGGTCAACACCATGACCACTGCCTTCAACGAGCTGTTCTTCGGCCTCGGCTTCTCGATCGTGCTGATCTATCTTCTGATCGTGGTGAACTTCCAGTCCTGGCTCGATCCCTTCATTATCATCACGGCGCTGCCGGCGGCGCTTGCCGGAATCGTCTGGATGCTGTTCGTGACCGGAACGACGCTGTCGGTCCCGGCCCTGACGGGTGCGATCATGTGCATGGGCGTGGCGACGGCGAACAGCATTCTGGTGGTCAGCTTCGCGCGCGAACAGCTTGCGCAGGGCAACGATTCGTTCTCCTCTGCCTTGCAGGCCGGCTTCACGCGGTTCCGTCCAGTGATGATGACGGCACTGGCGATGGTCATGGGCATGATCCCGACCGCGATCAGCACGGAGCAGAACGCTCCGCTCGGACGCGCCGTGATCGGCGGGCTGATGTTTGCCACCATCTCCACATTCTTCTTCGTGCCGACGGTGTTCAGTGTGCTGCACCGGCGGACCAAACCCACGGCGCCGGCGGAGCACGCCCTGGAAGTGACGGCACCGGCGGCCGAATGAGTGACGATCGCCATCGCATTGCCGCTGCCGGCATTGCAGCAACCGTCCTGGCCGATGGGGCGGAACTGTGCTCGCTGACCAATGCCGCCGGTGACGAGATGCTGTGGCAGGCCGGCCCGGTCTGGCCGCGGCATGCCCCGGTGCTGTTCCCCATCGTCGGCCGGCTCGCCGACGACACGCTGCGCCACGAGGGTCGCAGCTACCGGCTGACCCAGCACGGTTTCGCCCGCGACCGCCGGTTCAGATGGAGCGGCCGGAGCGACACCGCATGCCATCTGGTGCTGGAGGACGACGCCGCGACCCGCGCCAGTTTCCCGTTCGCCTTTCGCTTCGAAATCGGGTTCGCCGTCGCCGACGCGACCCTCCTCGTCACCTATTCCGTGCATAATCCCGCTGCCGAGACCTTGCCGGCGTCGTTCGGCGCACACCCGGCCCTGCGCTGGCCGCTTCGCGCGGGTGCCGCAAAATCCGGGCACACGCTGACCTTCGCGGCCCCTGAACCGGCTCCGATCCGCCGCCTCGCCGGCGGCCTGATATTGCCCGAGCGCTTCGCCTCCCCGGTCGCCGGGCGCCGCCTCCATCTCGACGAGTCTCTGTTTGCCGCCGATGCGATCATTCTCGATCAGGTGGCAAGCGATTCCGTGCAGTTTGCCGCCCCCGACGGCCCTGCGATCGAGATGACATGGCACGGCTTCCGACAGCTCGGACTCTGGATGCGGCCCGGCGGCGACTTTCTCTGTATCGAACCCTGGCATGGTCATGCCGATCCGGTCGGTTTTGCCGGCCCCTTCACCGAGAAGCCCGGCCTCCTGCACATCCCGCCGGGCGGTGAGGCGCGGGCGTCCTACGCCATCCGCCTGATGGTGGATGCGGAGAACAGGAGCGCGTAAGTCAGCCGTCGCCGCAGTTGGTATGCCCGCTGGCCACGCAGTCCTGCCGCTGCATATACGCCAGAAGCCGGGGGAACAGCAGCCATCCGGCGAACAATCCCGCCGCCAGCACCACCAGCACCAGTGCCGGCAGCCACGTCGATGGCGTCCGCATCTGACCCTTCATCTGCATTCTCCCGGCCCGAGCCACACCGTCCCCGGCCGCTAGTGCGATGACGGCACCGCGTCGGCCGGCGTGCTGCGATACAACAGTTCGGTCTTCCTGTCGCTGCCGCTGCTGCTGCCGACCCAGTAGCTGACGACGCTGGTCGCCATCGCCGCCAGGGTGCCGAGCAGCATGTTCAGGATCGTCTCGCTGCCGGCGGGCAGCACGCGCGTCAGCGCGGCCCACATAACGATACCGAAGGTCAGCAACACCACCACGCTGACCGCAACCGGCGCCCAGGCGATGCCGCTGTGCAGGCCGGCGAGGCCGATCGTCTGCTGGCGCGCATTCGCCACATCGGCGAATTGCTGCTTCAGCGTCGCCAGTTCCCCTGCCCGTGCCGCCTCCTCGGTCTGCGCGGCAAGCTTCGCCAGTTCGACGCGCAGTTGCATCGCAAGCTTCGGGTCACGCGCCAGCATCGATCGTGCGACACCCGCATCCGGCGTGCCGGTGACGGTGCTGACGACCTGCGCGACCGCCGTTGCCGTTTTCTCTCCGGTAGCGCCGAACAGCCATTTGCCGATCTCCGGTGCGACCGACAGGGCGAGCGGAATCAGGGCGCCCATTGTTCATGCCTCCTGCGTATAGCTCATGGAATGAAACGGCAATGCCGATAGGCGCGCGGCCCAGCCGTCGCCGAATGCGCCCCATGTCGGCAGGCGCGTCATGAACAGCCAGCGACGGCACAGCACCTGCGCACAGAGTGCGGCGCCGTCACCCGCATGCGCGGTGACGGCACCCAGTGTCTCGGGACCGATTTCACCGTCTTCAGCGACACCCACCGCCGCCTGCAACCATTCGGCCGAGCGCGCCACGCCGTTGTTCACCGCGGCGTCGAACACCAGCAGCGCGAGCGGCGCCGGCAGGCTGTCGCCGGCAACACGGTCCCAGTAGTCGCGACGGTAGATCGCCTGCGCCTGCGCGAGGGCCAGGTGCTCGATATCGAGGTCGGGATAGGCGGCGGCGCTGATGCCGTATTTCGTGCCGCGGCAGACGCCCGCACCGACGGCCCCGCCGGTCCAGTTGCCGGGGTCCGCCGGGTCCGCGCCGTAACCGCCTTCTTCGCCGACGACGACACGGAAGGCCGCGCTATATGCGTCCATGATGCCCCTCAGTGATGGAATTGCGAAAGCCAGGAGCCGACCGAAGTCCCAAGGCTGCGCAGAACGCCGACTGCGGCACCGATGGCCCCGAGGGCGAGCAGGACGCGCAGGCCGCCCGAAGCGCGGGTCAGCGTATCCAGCATTGCGCGTTGTTCGACCCGTATTTCAGTCAGCAGGTTGCGCAAACTCGCCACCTGTTCCTCGAGTCGCGCAATGCGCTCTCCGTCCGTCTGCTGGGCGGCGTCATGAGGAACCATCTTGGTGCTCCAGCTCACGCGCCGGCCCCCCTGTCGTCGATATACCCGAACGTGAACACGCCGATGGTCGGCCCGCTGATGGCGCTGCGGAAGCCGATCTGGCCGGTGGTGGTGACGATCTGGCCGTAGGCGCGGCCCCCGCTGCTGGCGCCCCCAGCCTCCCACCCCGGCGACTGCTCCGGGTTGGTGTTTCCCGACGGCGCGACATCCGGCATCAGCGGCGACGACAGCACGAACGGCTGCGCGTTGTAGCTCGCGACGCGCACCAGCGGGCGCACCGTCGGGCCATTCGGGACGCTGAGCGTGATGAGCTGGCGCGCGGTGGTGGTGCTGGTGGCGGTGCCCTGATAGTCGGTCGCGACCGCGTTCCAGTAGACGAACGCGCCGCCGCCGGTCAGCACCTGCGTGAAGCCCAGGATCTGGCTGCTGGCATTCGTCAGCACGCTGCCGACGCGCCGGTGCGCCGTGGTGCCGGTGGGCGCGTTCGCGGCCGTCGCGGAGGTGTCGAAGTAGAAGTCCGCCGCGCCGGCGTTGACGATGGCGAACACGTGATACCAGGTGCTCGCGGCCACCGTCAGGCCGGTGCCCATCTTGTTCACCGGCGCGGCCGAGGTGCCCGCGCCCGCCGTCCACGCGCCGCCCGTGCTGGCGTAGAACGTCGCCGAGGTGCTGATCCACACCGCCGCGCTGTCGTCCGCGCACTGGCCGGCGCCGATATCGAGCACGCTGGCCGGCGTCGTCGCGTCGTTGGTCAACTGGAAGCCGGCGACCGCGCTGCGCACCACC
>JAJZNE010000077.1 GCA_021847995.1 Pseudomonadota bacterium
CCGCGCTGGCGGCTGGTGCTGCCGCTGCTGCCGGCCGGGCGGCGCTATGCCGCGCGGGTGCGCGCCGCCGCCGCCGGGCCGGGCACATTGCTGATCGGGCATGCCTATGCCCGCTATCTCGGCGATCTCAGCGGCGGGCAGGTGCTGCGCCGGCTGCTCGGCGCCGCCCCCGGACTGGGTCCGGCGGAGCTGCGGTTCTATGACTTTCCCGCCATCGCCGATCCGGCGGCGCTGCGCGACGAGCTGCGGGCGGCACTGGATGCCGCCGGTGCTACGCTGCGCCAGCCCGGTGCCGTGATCGCAGAGGCGCAGACGGCGTTCCGGCTCAACATCGCGCTCTCCCGCGCCGTGCTGGCGGCGGTGCAGGCGCCGGGGGAGGAATGATAAGAAGATGAGCCGTCTGATGCACCGCGCTCTCAACGCGACCCCGGCCACCGCGATCGGCGGAGAGGGAATTCGGCTCCGTCTCGCCGATGGACGGGAGGTGATCGATGCCTCCGGCGGTGCGGCGGTCGCCAGCATCGGCCACGGCAACCGCCGCGTGGTGGCGGCGATGGCGGCGCAGGCGGCACGCGTCGCCTATGCCCATACCGGCTTCTTCACATCCGAGCCGGCGGAGGCGCTGGCCGACCTGCTGCTCGACGGCGAGCCGGGCGGCCTGACCCATGCCTTCCTGGTGAGTTCCGGCTCCGAGGCGATGGAGGCGGCGATCAAGCTGGCGCGGCAGTATTTCCTGGAGATCGGCCAGCCGGCGCGCCAGCATCTGATCGCCCGCCGGCAGGGCTATCACGGCACCACCCTCGGCGCCCTCGGCCTCGGCGGCCATCGTGCCCGGCGCGCGCCGTACGAGCCGCTGCTGTCCGCGGCTTTCAGCCACGTCTCGCCCTGCTTCGCCTATCACTTCCAGGCCGCGGGCGAGAGCGACGGGGAGTATGTGCAGCGCCTTGCCGCCGAGCTGGAGGCGGAGTTCCAGCGCATCGGACCGCACCGCATCGCGGCCTTCGTCGCTGAGCCGGTGGTGGGGGCGGCGACCGGCTGCGTCACCGCGCCGGCGGGCTATTTCCCGGCCGTCCGCGCCATCTGCGACCGGCACGGCGCGCTGCTGATCCTGGACGAGGTGATGTGCGGCATGGGCCGCACCGGCTCGCGCCATGCCTGGGAGCAGGAGGGCGTGGTGCCGGACATCCAGGCGATCGCCAAGGGACTCGGCGGCGGATATCAGCCGATCGGCGGCATCCTGGTTGCCGGCCGGGTGGCGGAGGCGGTGCGGCGCGGCTCCGGCGGCTTCCTGCACGGCCAGACCTATCAGGCACACCCGGTTGCCTGTGCCGCGGCGCTGGAGGTGCAGCGCATCGTCGCCGAGGAGGATCTGGTGGCCAACTGCGCCCGCATGGGCGCACTGCTGGAGCGGCTGCTGACCGAGCGGTTCGGCAACCATCGCCATGTCGGCGACATCCGCGGGCGCGGCCTGTTCCGCGGGCTGGAGTTCGTCGCCGACCGCGCCACCCGCACGCCGTTCGACCCCGCCCTCCGCCTGCACGAACGGATCAAGGCGGCGGCGCTGGCGCGCGGCCTCGCCGTCTATCCGTCCGGCGGCACGCTCGACGGGGTGCGCGGCGATCATCTGATCGTGGCACCCCCCTATATCGTGACGCCGACCGAACTCGGCACCATCGTCGAGCGGCTCGGTGCCGCGGTCGATGCGGCGCTGGCCGAACTTTGACCGCGCCCCGCCGCTCCGCCGTGCTGGCGGCGGAGGTGTTCGACGGGAGCTGCCGGCTGCGCGACCGCGCGGTGGTGATCGACCATGCCACCGGCCGCATCGCCGATCTGGTGGCCGCCGCCGATCTGCCTGCCGGCCTGCCGGTCTGGCGGCTGCCGCCGGAGAGCGTGCTGGCGCCCGGCTTCATCGACGTGCAGGTGAACGGCGGCGGCGGCGTGCTGTTCAATGACCGGCCGGAGGTGGCGACGCTGCGCACCATCGCCGCCGCCCATCGCCGCTTCGGCACCACCGGCCTGCTGCCCACCCTGATCACCGCGTCGCCGGAGACGATGGCAGAGGCGCTCGCCGCCGCGCGGGCCGCGATCGCTGCCGGCGTGCCCGGCGTGCTGGGCGTCCATTTCGAGGGGCCGTGGCTTACCCCGGCGCGCCGCGGTGCCCATCCGGAGGGCTGGCTGCGCGCGCCGGCCGACGGGGAGATCGGGCTGCTGACCACGCCGGGCGCCGGACGCATCCTCGTCACCCTGGCGCCCGAACAGGTGGAGGAGGGGGTGATCCGCCGGCTGGTCGCGGCCGGGGTGCGGGTGAGCCTCGGCCACAGCGACGCCGGCCATGATACGGCGCTTGCCGCAATTGCCGCCGGGGCGACCGGGTTCACCCACCTGTTCAACGCCATGTCGCCGCTCGGCGCGCGTGCGCCGGGCATGGTGGGGGCGGGGCTGGCGGCGGCGGGGGTGTGGTGCGGGATCATCTCCGACGGCCTCCATGTGCATCCGGCGAGGCTGCGGCTCGCGCCCGCGGACGGCGGGGGCGGGCGCTCCATGCTGGTGACGGACGCGATGAGCACGGTCGGGTCCGACATCACCCGGTTCCTGTTGCAGGGCGCGCCGGTGCGGCTCAGCGGCGGCCGGTTGCAGATGGTGGACGGCACCCTGGCCGGCGCCGCGCTCGACATGGCGGGGGCGGTGCGCAACGCCGTGCGGCTGCTCGGCGTGAAGCTGGCGGAGGCGCTGCGGATGGCATCGCTCCATCCGGCGCGCTTCCTCGGCATGGCGGCGCTGCGGGGACGGATCGCGCCGGGCTATGCCGCGGACCTTACCGCCCTGACACCCGACTTCGAGGTGCCGGCGACCTGGATCGGCGGACGGCGGCAGGATGCGCCGGCGGGGCGGGCGAGCGACCGAGCCTTCCGCTCAAGTCACGACCAGAACGGCTAAAAGTACCCGTCACACCGCGATGTGAAAAGCACCTGGCCGATGCAACAACGTTATACTCCCGTCGCGTGCACCGGTCGCGGATCGACGGGGGAGGGTGGCGATGCCGAGGGGAGTGGTGGGCGGCGCTGTGATGGCCCTGGTCGGCACCGGCCTTGCGGCCTGCGGCGGCAGCAAGCCGCCCCCGCAGGCGGCGGCGCCGACACAGATCATCGTCACCACGCCGCCGCCGCAGATCACCATCCAGAACACCCAGCCGGCGGCACCGGCGCCGGCGCCGGCCTACTATCCGCCGCCGCCCGCCTATTATCCGCAATGGCCGACCTATGCGCCGTGGCCGGCGCCGTCCGCCTATTACGCGCCCTATTACGCGCCGTGGCGGACGCCCTATTCGTGGGCGCCGCCGTACGGGTCGGGATGGCCCTCCTATTACCGCCCGCCGCCGCCCGCTGCCGCCCCGCCTGCCGCCGCCCCGCCGGCCGCCGCTTCGCCCGCCGCGGCAGCGGCGCTGCCGACCGGTTGGTACTACCCGCCGCCCGGCTATTACGGCTACGGCGCGCCGCGCTACTGATCCCGGCCTCCGGTGATGCCGCCGGCCGGCGGCCTCGGCGCCGGCCTTGTGCCGAGGCTCCGCATCCCGCAACGATGGCGCCGGCCGCCGGCTTGTTCCGGCGGTGGGCGGGGCTGGACTGCCGGCGCGGGCGGCGGGGAGAACGGACGGCATGATCTGGAGAGGGATTGCCGCGCTGGCCGGCATGCTGGCTTTCGTGCCCGTGCCGCCGGTGATCGCCGCGGTCAGCGGCGGCAACCCCCAGCCGGCGAGCGGGGCGGTGCGGATCGGGCGGATGCTGCTGCATCCCTGCGCCACACCGGGCGCGCTGTGCGGGCGGCTGGAGCGTCCGCTCGATCCGGCCGGACAGGTGCCGGGCCGGGTCGGCATCGGTTTTGAGTATTATCCCCGACGCGACCGCACGCTTCCGGCGCTCGGCCTGATCGTCGCGACCGAGGGCGGTCCCGGCTATGCCACCACCGCATCGCGCAACAATTACCTCGATCTGTTCGATCCGCTGCTCGACCGGCGCGACCTGCTGCTGATGGACAACCGCGGCACCGGCACCTCGGCGGCGATCGATTGCCGGGAGTTGCAGGCGCACCCGATCCAGACCGTCGCCGCCGTCGGGGCCTGCGGGCGCACGCTCGGCCGGGCGGCGGATTATTACGGCACCGGGCTTGCCGCCGATGACCTGGCGGCGCTGCTGGAGGCGCTCGGGGCGCCACGGATCGATCTTTATGGCGACAGCTACGGCACGTTCTTCGGCCAGGTGTTCGCCGCCCGCCATCCCGGCCGGCTGCGCAGCCTGGTGCTCGACGGCGCCTATCCGGTGATCGGGGAGGATCCGTTCTACGGCGCGGCCGGCAGCGCGGTGCGGCGCGACACCGATATCGTGTGCCGCCGCGCGCCGACCTGCCGCGATCTGCCGGGAACCTCGCTCGCCCGGATCGGGCGCCTGCTCGACCGTCTGCGCGCCCATCCGTTCACGGCGACGACGGCCGACACCGACGGCACCAGGATGAGCGTCACCGCCGATGCGCCGGCGATCGGCAACATCCTGTACGACGGGACGTCCGGCAGCCTCAATGACCGCGAACTGGATGCCGCGGCGCGGGCGCTGTTCGATGCCGGCGATCCGGTGCCGCTGCTGCGCCTGATCGCGGAGAACGTCCGCACCGAAGGCGACGGGCTGCCTGCCGGCCCGCCCGCCACCTATAGCCGCGGACTGAACATGGCGGTGAGCTGCATGGATTATCCGCAGCTTTATGACATGACCGCGCCGTTCGCCGTCCGCCGCGCCCAGGCGGCGGCGCGGATCGCGGCCAAGGAGAAGGCCGATCCCGGCGTCTATGCGCCGCTCACCATCGCCGAGTGGCTGGTGGTGCCGCTCGATCTGTCCGAGCTCGACATGTGCCTGGACTGGCCGGTGGCCGCCCCGCCCTATCCGCCGGGCCGGCCGATCCCGTCCGGCGCGCGCTTTCCCGCCGTGCCGACGCTGGTGCTGTCGGGGGAGCTCGATTCGCTGACGACGCCGGAGGAGGCGGAGACGGTAACGCGCCAGTTCCCGGCGGCGCGGCACATCGTGCTGGCCAACAGCTTCCATGTCGATGCGGTGGGTGACACGGATGACTGCGCGTCGGTGCTGGTGCGCCGGTTCGTGGCGACGCTGGATGCCGGCGATGCCGGCTGCGCCGCCCGGGTGAAACCGCTGCGCCTGCCGCCCGGCTTCTATCGTCATGCCGCCGAGGTGCCGGCGGCGGTGGCGCTGGCCGGCAACCGGGCGGCGCCGGATGGGCTGGCGCAGGCCGCCGCGGCGGTGCAGACGGCGGGGGACGCGCTGGCGCGCTGGTGGCTCGCCGCCGGCGACATGCCCGGCCTGCGCGGCGGCAGCTTCGGCGTTGCGGTCAACGGCAATGTGGTGACGGTGACACTGCATGCGCTGCGCTGGACGGAGGATTTGCCGGTATCGGGCGACGTGGCGTGGGACCAGATGAGCGGCGCGATCCATGCCCGGCTGCACTGGCCGGAGGCGACGCTGGAGGCAGCCTGGAACGACCGGCAGACCGACGCGCGCGCCGTGCTGCACGGCAGCCTCGCCGGCCGCGAGGTGATCGCCGAAACCTGGGCGCCATAGCGCTGCCGGGAGGACAGGCGCGCGGGCGCGGCGGCCGCCTCAGCCGGGCCAGGGCGGGCCGGTCGCGGCCGGCAGGGGGAACAGGCGGAACGGGCGCCGGCGCCGCCTTCTCTTTCGGGGCACGAAGGCGGGAAACGGGCCGTCCGGCCTTCCGGTCGGCTCCGCCGGCTTTTCTTCCGCCGCCTCCGGCGCCGGTTTCGGCGGTGCGGGCGGCCTCGGCTGCCGGCGGGACGGACGGCGGGCGGGAAAGAGACCGGGCGGCGGCTTGACCCCGAGCATCCGGCAGACCGGGCGGAGATGGTGGGCCACCTGCGGGGCGGCTTCGATCAGCGCGGCCATGTCCGGTTCGGCGAGGAGATATTCGAGCTGGGAGCGGCCGAAACTGAGCGCCGTCACCCGCCGGAGCAGCCAGCCGAAGCCTGTCGGGATTTCTTTTCGTTGCGGCTTAGCGTCGGTAGCTCTTGCCTCCGTCCGGGTCGGGAGGGGCGGCAGCTTGCGGGGCGGGCTGAGGCGCAGCGTGCCCGCCTCAAGGGCTGCCGCAATCCGCAGGATGCGGGCACCGGTGCTGCGGAGTTTGCACCACACCAGGGCGAGCCAGGGTGCCACCAGCCCGAGCCGCAGCCCCTCGGCGGCGAGGGCTTTGGCGACGCTTTCCGTGAGGATGGCGAAGCGTTCGGCCGGGGGGCGGGGGTGGGGCGTGTTCACGGAGATCGTTATATATGATAACTATCGGCCAGGGCAAGCGGGATTTATCGCCTGCTGCCGCGGGAGGATGGGGGTGCAGACGCGGCCTGCCCGGCGGGCGCTTGCTCCGCGCGCCGCGGCGCTCCACCCTGGCCCGATGGAGACGATCGAATGCGTGGTGATCGGGGCCGGCGTGGTCGGCCTGGCCGTGGCCCGCGCCCTGGCGGAGGCCGGGCGCGAGGTGCTGGTGCTGGAGGCGGCCGAAGGCATCGGCACGGAAACATCCTCGCGCAACAGCGAGGTGATTCACGCCGGCATCTACTACCCGCGCGGCAGCCTGATGGCGCGGCTGTGCGTGCGGGGCAAGCAGATGCTCTATGCATTCTGTGCCGCGCACGGCGTCGCCCACCGCAATTGCGGCAAGCTGATCGTGGCGACCGATGCGGCGGAGATGGAGAAGCTCGCCGGCATCCGGGCCGCCGCCGCGGCGAACGGGGTGGACGATCTCCGCCTGCTGAGCCGGGCCGAGGCGGCGGCGCTGGAGCCGGCGCTGTCCTGCACCGCCGCCCTGCTTTCGCCGTCCACCGGCATCCTCGACAGCCATGCCTACATGCTGGCGTTGCAGGGGGCGGCCGAGGCGGCGGGGGCGCTGTTCGCCTTCCATGCCCCGGTGCTCGGCGGAGAGGCCGGCGAGCACGGCGTGGTGCTGGAGGTGGGCGGTGCGGAGACACTGCGCCTTGCCGCCCGCCTCGTCGTCAATGCCGCCGGGCTGCGGGCGCCGGAGGTGGCGCGCGGCCTGCGCGGCATGCCGCGGCAGCTCATTCCCACGCCATACTACGCCAAGGGCAGCTATTTCGTGCTGGCCGGGCGCAACCCGTTCGGGCGGCTGATCTATCCGGTGCCGGTGCCGGGCGGCCTCGGCGTGCATCTGACGATCGATCTGGCGGGGCAGGCGCGGTTCGGACCCGATGTGGAATGGGTGCCGGCGCCGGATTACACCGTCGATCCGGACCGGGCGGAGTCATTCTACGACGCCATCCGCCGCTACTGGCCGGCGCTGCCGGACGGCGGGTTGCAGCCGGGCTATGCCGGCGTGCGGCCGAAGATCGTGCCGCCTTCGGTCGCCCGGCAGGATTTCATGGTGCAGGGGCCGGCGGTGCACGGGCTTGCCGGGCTGGTCAATCTGTTCGGCATCGAAAGCCCCGGCCTGACCGCCGCGATCGCGCTCGGCGAGCTGGTGCGCGACCTGGCGGTCGGATGACGCTGGCGCAGGGCGGTTGCACGGGCTTCCGGTCGGCGAGGCGACCGGGAAAAAGTTTCGTCTGCGGCGCTGGATTGCTTCGCTACGCTGGCAATGACGGGTGGGGGAATACCGGCGTCACGGGCTGAAGGCGGTGAGGGATGCGGCGGCGCCGGCGCCGGGTTTGAGGCGGCCATCGGGCTGCGGCACGGCAATCGGCGCCACCACCACCGGGGCAATGCCCTCCCGCCAAGTCAGCCCGATCGCCTCCGCCGCATGCGGGGTCAGATCGACGACGCGGCCTTCGACGAACGGGCCGCGATCCTCGATCCGCACTTCGGTCGATTTGCCGGTCTCCAGATTGGTCACGCGTGCCAGCGTGCCGAGCGGCAGCGACTTGCTCGCCGCGACATTGAGGCGCGGGTCGTAGCGGCGCCCGTCGGCCATCGTGCGGCCGTCGAAACTGTGCGCGTAGATCGACGCCTTGCCCGATTCGAGCCGCCCGCTGTGATCGACCTCGATGCGGTTGCCGGGCGGCGCGAGCGGCGGTTCGGCGGCGAGGCGCAGCGCCTCCGTCCGTGCCGCCGGCGAATCAAGCTCCCATTCGGCCGCAAATGCAGGGGGGGACCATGCCAATGTTGCCAGCACCAGACCCGTGGCGAAACCGAGCATGGCCGAATGCAGATCGGCCGACGCAGCGCGCATTTGCCGCATCTCCTCCTCCGTTGCTTCGGAGGCGGAGACGCTTCAGCTTTCCGGCAGTTTCGTGATTCAGCTTGACAAAAGCCTCATCGCAACTTTTACCAACCCCGACTCGGGATCGCCCAACGGTTCAACGACGGTGAAGTGATTCCGCCCGGGAAGCGATTCCCAGGTGCCGCCCCATGCCGTTGCGATGCTGCTGGCTTGTCGCGTGTATTCAACGCCTTCCTCCCCGCCGACGACGGCATGCAGGCGTCCGGCGGGGGGCGGCAGGAACAGCGGCGAAAGGCGACGGGCCTCGGCCGCGTTCAACCGCAGGGCGTCGTTCACACTTGTGTGCGTGAGCGGCGGCAGATCGAACAGGCCGCTGATCGGAAGCGCAGCGGTGACCGCCGGCGCGGGGAGGCCGCTTGCCGCCCAGTCGGTCGCAAGCAGCATGGCGGCGAGGTGCCCGCCGGCGGAATGCCCGCTTGCCAGCATCGGGCGGGCGTGGCGGCGGGCGAGGAAGGCGGCGGCGTTGCGCACCTGTTCGACCAGTTCCGCCAGGGTGACGTGCGGACAGAGATCGTAGGACGGCATGGCGACGGCGACGCCGTGCGCGAGCAGTCCCTGCGCGAGGTGGCTCGATCCGCTGCGGTCGTTGCGCTGCCAGTAGCCGCCGTGGATGAAAAGGGCGAGCGGCGCGGCGCGGCCGGCCTCCGGCCAGAAGATGTCCATCGCCTGGCGCGGCGTGGGGCCGTAGGGCACGCCCAGTTCGGCGTCGCGGTGCGCGGCGCGGAAGGCCGCCGCCGCCGCCTGCCAGCGCGCCTGGATGGCGGCGTGGTCGGGCACCTTGGCGCGGTTGTCGTATTCGGATTCGAGGTCCATGCCGGCTTACCCCTGTTGCTGCCGCAGAGCCGCGTCGTAGGCGGCGCGCACCGTCGTGTCGAACACGGTGAAGATGACCTCGGCGGGCAGGCCGTTCCGGTCGAGGAAGGCGGCAGTCTCAGCCACCGCGATCCGTGCCGCCTGATCCGGCGGATAGCCGTAGACGCCGCAACTGATTGCCGGAAAGGCGAGGCGGCGCAGCCCGTGCAGTGCCGCGAGCGCGAGGCTCGATCGGTAGCAGGCGGCGAGCAGCGCCGGCTCCCCGGCGGTCCCACCGTGCCACACCGGGCCGACGGTGTGGATGACGTGGCGCGCGCGCAGCCGGTAGCCGCGCGTGATCCGCGCCTCCCCGGTCGGGCAGCCGCCCAGCCTGCGGCATTCGGCGAGCAGATCCGGGCCGGCGGCGCGATGGATCGCGCCATCGACGCCGCCGCCGCCGAGCAGGGACGAATTGGCGGCATTGACGATGGCGTCCACGTCAAGCCGCGTGATGTCGGTTTCCAGCAGCGTCAGGCGTCCGGGCAATTGTCTGCCTCCAGTGCCGCGATCACGTCCGCCGCCTGTGCCTCCGGCGGGGCGGCGGCATCGACGGGGATGGCGCGTTCCGCCGGTGCCGGCGGTTCCAGCGTGGCGAGCTGGCTGGCGAGCAGGGCGGGCGGCATGAAATGGCCGCGGCGGGCGGCGAGGCGGGCGGCGAGCAGGTCGGGCGGGCCATGCACGAACACCAGCCGCACGCCGCCGCGACTGCCGATGATGCGGTTGCGGTAGCTGCGCTTGAGTGCCGAGCAGGTGACGATGCCGTTCTCCCCGGCCGCCAGCCGCGCATCGATCCAGGCGGCGATGCGGGCGAGCCAGGGCCAGCGGTCGGCATCGGTGAGCGGCGTGCCGCCGGCCATCCTGGCGACGTTTTCCGGCGGATGCAGTGCATCCCCCTCCTGCAACGGCCAGCCCAGGCGCTGCGCGAGCGTGGTGGCGAGGGTGGTCTTGCCGCTGCCGGCCACGCCCATCACCACGAGCACGCAGGAACCGGGCAGCACGCAGGGATCGGGCGGGGCGGTCATGTGAGCGTGCGCCAGTGCCGCCCGTCGCGCGCGAGCAGCCGTTCCGCCGGCAGCGGCCCGGCGGTGCCCGCGGGATAGGGGTGCACCTCGCCGCGGCCGGCGGCCCAGGCATCGAGCACCGGCTGCACCGCGCGCCAGCCGGCCTCGATGTTGTCGGCGCGCTGGAACAGGGTGTTATCGCCGATGAACACGTCGTAGAGCAGCGTCTCATAGCCGGTGTTGTTGGAGGCGCCGAAGTAGTCGGCGTAGCGGAACTGCATCTCCACCCCGCCGAGATGCACGACCGGCCCCGGCACCTTGGCGCTGAATTGCAGCGAGGCGCCTTCGTGCGGCTGGATGTGCAGCGTCAGGATGTTGGGCGTCAGGCCCGCGACCGGGGTGTCGCGGAACAGGGCATAGGGGGCCTGCTTGAACTGGATCGCGATCTCCGTCTTGCGGGTGTTGAGCCGCTTGCCGGTGCGCAGATAGAACGGCACCCCCGCCCAGCGCCAGTTGTCGATGAAGAGCTTGAGCGCGACATAGGTTTCGGTGGCGGAGTCGGCGGCCACGCCCGGCTCCTCGCGGTAGCCGCGCAGGGCCTGGTCGTGCAGCCGCCCGGGCGCGTACTGGCCGCGCACGACGCTTTCCACCGCCTGCGCCTCGGTCAGCGGATGAATGGCGTCGATCACCTTCGCCTTCTCGGTGCGCACCGCGTCGGCGCTGAAGGAGTTGGGCGGCTCCATCGCCGTCATGGCGAGCAGCTGGAACAGGTGGTTGGGCACCATGTCGCGCAGCGCGCCGGTGACTTCGTAGAACCGGGCGCGGCTTTCCACGCCCACCGTCTCGGCCGCGGTGATCTGCACATGGTCGATGTGGTCGCGCTGCCAGAGCGGCTCGAAGATGCCGTTGGAGAAGCGCAGCGCCATGATGTTCTGCACCGTTTCCTTGCCCAGGAAATGGTCGATGCGGAACACCTGGCGTTCGTCCATCACCTTGAGGATGCGCCGGTTGAGCGCGTGGGCGGAGACGAGGTCGTGGCCGAACGGCTTTTCGATGACGAGGCGGCGGAACATGTCCGGCGCCTCGCGCAGCAGCTGCTCGGCGGCGAGATGGTCGATCACCGGCCCGAAGAAGCGGTCGGCGATGGCGAGATAGAAGACGGCGCTGCCGTTGCCGTGCGCCTGCGCGCCGTCGTTCAGCCGCCAGTTGATCGCCTGGTACGTGCGCGGATCCTGCAGGTCGCCCTGCACATAGGTCAGGCGCTGGCGCAGCCACGCCCACGCTGCCTCGTCCATCGTCGCGCCACGGGTGCTGCGGTCGGAGACGAAGCTGGTGATGGTTTCCGTCTGCCGCACACGGAACCATTCGTCGTCGCCGTCCAGCCGATCGACGCCGATGACCAGGAAGCCGTCATCGAGCAGCTTCGCCGCGGCGAGGTTGTAGATGGCCGGCATCAGCAGCCGCTTGGTCAGGTCGCCGCCGGCGCCGAAGATCACCAGGGTTGCCGGCGGCGCCGGGGTGGCGCCGGAGAGCGTGGCGGGATCGGCGGCGAGCAGCGAATCGAGCGCCGGCACCGGGGCCGCGGGATCAGCCGGCATGGCGCACCAGCGCGCGCGCCGCCTCCAGCACCTTGTCAGGCGTGAAGCCGAATTTGCCGAGCAGCGCAGACAGCGGGGCCGAGGCGCCGAAGGTGTGCATGCCGATGACGCGGCCCGCCGGCCCGACATAGCGGTCCCATCCGATCACCGCCGCCTGCTCGACGGCGAGGCGCGTCGCGACCTCCGGCGGCAGCACGCGGCGGCGGTACTCCTCCGGCTGTTTCTCGAACAACTCCCAGGACGGCATGGAGACGACGCGGGCGCGGATGCCCTCCGCGGTCAGCGCCTCATAGGCGCCGACGACCAGCGACACCTCGCTGCCGGTCGCCATCAGGATGATCTGCGGCTGGCCATCCGCGGCATCGGCCAGGACATAGGCGCCGCGCGCGACGCCGTCGGCCGGGGCGTAGCGGGTGCGGTCCAGCGTCGGCAGCGGCTGGCGGCTCAGAATGAGGCAGCACGGCTGTTCGCGCAGCGAGAGGGCGACGCGCCAGGCGGCGGCGAGCGCGTTGGCATCGCCGGGGCGCAGGACCACCATGCCGGGGATCGCACGCAGGCTGACGAGCTGCTCGATCGGCTGGTGCGTCGGCCCGTCCTCGCCGACGCCGATCGAGTCGTGCGTGAAGATGTAGATGACCGGCAGTTCCATGATCGCCGACAGCCGGATCGGCGCCCGCATGTAGTCGCTGAAGATCAGGAAGCCGGAGCCGTAGGCGCGCAGGCCGGCAAGCGCGAGGCCGTTGCAGATGGCGCCCATCGCGTGCTCGCGGATGCCGAAATGCAGGTTGCGTCCGCCGTAGTTGTCGGCGCCGAAGCTGCCCGCGCCCTGGAAGGTCATGTTGGATTTCGTGGAGGGCGCAAGATCGGCGGCGCCGCCGATCATCCACGGCAGATGCGGCGCGATCGCGTTCAGCACCTTCTGCGACGCATCGCGGGAAGCGAGGCCCTTCGCATCCGCCGGGAAGGTCGGGATGTCGGCGTCCCAGCCGGCGGGAAGCCCGTGCAGGTTCATCATGTCGAGCTCGCGTGCGAGGTCGGGGTATTCGGCGCGGTAGCGCGCGAACATCGCCTGCCATTCGCCGTGCAGCTTCGCGCCGCGCGCGCCGATGCCCTGCGCGAACCGCTCGCGCACGCCGTCGGGCACCAGGAACTGCGCGTCTTCCGGCCAGCCATAGGCGCGCTTGGCGCCGCGGATTTCCTCCGCGCCCAGCGGCTCGCCATGCGCCTCGCGCGTGTCCTGCTTTTTCGGCGCGCCGAAGCCGATATGGGAATGCACGACGATCATGGTCGGCCGGTCGGTGATGCCGGCCGCCTCGTCCAGGGCGCGCGCGAAGGCGGCGGTGTCGTTCGCGTCGGCAAGCGTGATCGTGTGCCAGCGATAGGCGCGGAAGCGGGCGGCCACGTCCTCGCTGAAGGCGAGGCCGGTGTTGCCCTCGATGGTGATGTTGTTGCTGTCGTACACCCACAGCAGGTTCGACAGGCGCAGATGCCCGGCGACCGACGCCGCCTCGTGCGAAATGCCCTCCATCATGTCGCCGTCGCTGGAGAGCACGTAGACGCGGTAGTCGAAGACCGGGAAGCCGGGCTTGTTGTAGCGTTCGGCGAGCCAGCGCTGCGCCATCGCCATACCGACCGAGGTGCCGCAGCCCTGGCCGAGCGGGCCGGTGGTGGTCTCCACGCCGGAGGTCAGGCGGTATTCGGGATGCCCTGGCGTGCGGCTGGAGAGCTGGCGGAATTGCCGGATGTCGTCGAGCGTGATGGCGGGCGTGCCGCGTGCCTCATGCTCGTTGACCGCGACCACGCCGGCGAGATGCAGGAGGGCGTAGAGCAGCATCGAGGCGTGGCCGCAGGACAGCACGAAACGGTCGCGGCCGGGCCAGTTCGGGTCCGCCGGATCGAAGCGCAGCGCCTTCTGCCACAGCGTATAGGCGACCGGGGCGAGGGCCATCGGCGTGCCGGGATGACCTGAATTCGCCTTCTGCACGGCATCCATCGCCAGCGTGCGGATGGTGTTGATGGCGATCGTGTCGATGTCGCCGCCCGGGATGGCGGCCGGGGGGGCGGAGTCCGGCTGGTCGCGGTTCATCTGGTTCCTCCTGCGTGTGGTCGCCGCATCATACGCGCATCGCCGGGCTTCGGCTGCCCCCCCCGCGACAGCAGGGCGGGCAGCCTGAAACGATATCCGATTCGGTTTCAATTAATCGCATCTTAAATCACGGGTCCGTGAGGGATTCAGGGTTTCAGGTTAGGAACGTGACAGGCTACCAACAATCTCGTCCGCGGATCACTCAAGTCTGGAGATCACTCAAGCCCGGCGCGATTGGAAGAGAGCGAGAACAAGCCATGAGTTCGTCGACGTCCCTCGATCTTGCCGACTATACCACCGTATGGTCCGACAATTTTGCCAACGATACGCAACTGAACAGCAGCCTGTGGCCGATCGCCTGGGGCAACAGCAACGATTTCTCGTTCGCCAACGGGGCGCTGACCCTGACCTCGTCCGCGTCGGAAGGCTGGGCGGCGGTCGGCTTCATGCAGGCGGATTTCGGGCCAACTTCCGGCCAGGGCTATGGTCTCTATTCGGCGACGTTCTCGCTCGATGCCGGGCAGGGGATCGGCATTGCCATCCTGATGTGGCCGGCAAACAACGTCTGGCCGGGACCCGAGATCGATCTGGCGGAGGATTGGAGCGATCCGACGCGGCAGACCGGCAACGCGACCATCCACTGGGCCGGCGCCGACGGCAGCAACCAGTATCAGACCTATCCGTTCACCGCCGACATGACCAAGCCGACCCAGGTAGCGATGGACTGGGAGCCGGGGTCGCTGACCTTCTATGTCAACGGGGTTCAGGTGTTCCAGTACACCGGCCCGAACGTGCCGAAGGATGCGGCACAGGGGGGGGTGAACGAATCCTTCGGTGCCGAGGTCACGGCGGCCGGCAGTGCGCCGGTCAGCAACAGCGTCTCGCTGCATCTCTATAGCATGAGCTACGCGACCGCCAATGGCGGCGCGTCGCCGGGCAGCAGCACGACCACCACGCCGCCGCCGGCCACCGGCGGGACGGGCGGGGGCGGGGGGAGCACGATCACGCTGTCGGCGCCGGGGACGGTGCAGCAGGCGAGCGCCGGGGCCGGGGCGTCGGTGACGGAGACGGTGTCGGCGCCGGGCCTGGGCACGATCTACGAGGCGGTGTTCACCTCGGCCAACGTCGCCGAGGGCAACTGGCAGGCGGTGTCGCTCGATGCCGCCGGCAACGGCAGCTTCACCGCCCAGTTCGAGCACAGCGGCGATTACGTCGTCGCCATCAACAATCCGAACAACCCGACCGTGAAGGGCTGGTCCGCCCCGATCACCCTGACCGCCCCGCCCGGCACCGGCGGCACCAGCGGCACCGGCGGC
>JAJZNE010000122.1 GCA_021847995.1 Pseudomonadota bacterium
TGGATCGCACGCAGACCATCCGGGCCTCGGTCAACGACGTGGAATTCACCCTGGTGCTGTCGATCGCGCTGGTGGTGATGGTGATTTTCATCTTCCTGCGCAACCTCTGGGCGACCGTGATCCCGAGCGTGACGGTGCCGCTCGCCCTGGTCAGCACGCTGGCCGCCATGTACATGCTGGGCTTCAGCCTGGACAACCTGTCGCTGATGGGCCTGACCATCGCCGTCGGCTTCGTCATCGACGACGCCATCGTGATGCTGGAGAATATCTATCGGCATGTCGAGGACGGCATGAAGCCGTTCGATGCGGCGCTGAAGGGTGCGGGGGAGATCGGGTTCACCATCGTCTCGATCAGCCTGTCGCTGGTCGCCGTGTTCATCCCGCTGCTGCTGATGGGCGGCATCGTCGGCCGTCTGTTCCGGGAATTCGCCGTCACCGTCTCCGCCGCCGTGCTGCTGTCCGCCTTCGTATCGCTCACGCTGACGCCGATGATGTGCTCGCGCTTCCTCCGCCGCGAGCATGGGGAACACGGCCGCCTCTATCGGATGGTGGAGGCGATGTTCGGCGCGATGCTCGGCTTCTACCGCTGCACGCTCGATATCGCGCTGCGCTTCCGCTTCACGACGCTGATGGTGTTCCTCGCGACCGTGGCGCTGACCGCGGCCCTCTACGTCATCATTCCCAAGGGCTTCTTCCCGCAGCAGGATGTCGGTCTCATCATCGCCGTTTCGGAAGGATCGCAGGATGCCTCCTTCGACAGGATGGCAAAGCTGCAGGAGCAGTTGAACGACATCATCATCCACGATCCCGCCGTCGCCTCCTTTGCCTCCCAGGTCGGCGCCGGAACGGCCGGGCAGCAGGGCAATGACGGCCGTTTCTACATCAACCTCAAGCCGTGGGACCAGCGGCCGAACGACGGCATCATGAAGGTGATCGCGCGGCTGGCGGCGAAGGCGCGCCGGCTCACCGGTGTCGCACTCTACATGCAGCCGGCCCAGGACATCAATGTCGGCGGCCGGCTTGCCCGCACCATGTATCAGTACACCTTGCAGGATCCGGATGCGCACGAACTGAACCGCTACGCACCGGAACTGCTCGCCCGCATCCGCCGGCTGCCAATGCTGCGCGACGTGGCGACAGACCAGCAGATCGCCGGCACCACGCTATCCCTCAGGATCGATCGGGAGGCGGCGCAGCGCCTCGGGATCCAGCCGGCGCAGATCGACAATGTGCTGTACGATGCCTTCGGCCAGCGGGAAGTGCAGCAGTATTTCACCCAGCTCAATTCCTACTGGGTGATCCTGGAGGTGCCGCCGCAGCTCGAAGGCCGCGTCTCGACGCTGGACATGCTGTATGTGCGCGGCAGCAACGGCACGACGGTGCCGCTGTCGGCCGTGGTCAGGCCGAGCACGGCGCCGGTGACGCCGCTCGCCGTCAATCATCAGAGCCAGTTCCCATCGGTCACAATCTCCTTCAATCTGGCCCCTGGTGCCTCGCTCGGCCAGGCGGTGGCGGCGATCGAGGCGATCAGCCAGCAGCTCAACCTGCCGCTTGCGCTGCAAGGGTCGTTCCAGGGTACTGCGCAGGCGTTCCAATCCTCGCTGTCGAGCGAACCCTATCTGGTCGCGGCGGCGCTGATCGCCGTGTACATCATTCTCGGCGTGCTCTATGAAAGCTACATCCTGCCGCTGACCATCCTTTCCACGCTGCCGTCGGCCGGCGTCGGCGCACTGCTCATGCTGATGCTGGCCCATACCGACCTGTCGGTGATCGCCATGATCGGCATCATCCTGCTGATCGGCATCGTCAAGAAGAACGGCATCATGCTGGTCGATTTCGCCATTGCCGCGGAACGGCGGGACGGGGCGACACCACTGCACGCGATCCGCGAAGCCTGTCTGCTGCGCTTCCGCCCGATCCTGATGACGACGATGGCCGCCCTGCTCAGCGGCCTGCCGCTGATGCTGGAGGCAGGCGCCGGATCGGAGATGCGCCGGCCGCTCGGCCTCGCCATGGTCGGCGGCCTGCTGCTGAGCCAGGTGCTGACCCTGTATACGACGCCGGTGATCTATCTTTATCTGGACCGTCTGCAACGCTGGCTGGCGCCGCGCCGCAGCATCCGCCTGCCGACACTGGCGGCAAAGCTCGGCGAGGCATCGGCGGAATGAGGGAGGACGAGGCCGCTCAATGCGCGCCGAGCATGTGGGCGCCGATCGTCTGCGCGTCGGCGCCCGCCGCGGGCGCTTCGTGAACGATGCGCCCGGCATGCATCACCACGATGCGGTCGGAAAGCTCCAGGATTTCGTCAAGGTCCTCGGAGATCAGCAGCACCGCGGCGCCGTCGTTGCGCGCCGCCATGATGCGCGCCCGCACCTCTGCGACCGCCTTCACATCGAGGCCGAAGCACGGGTTGGCGACGATCAGCAAGCGCACGTCCCCTTCCAGCTCCCGCGCCAGCACGCAGCGCTGCACGTTGCCGCCGGAGAGGACGCCGATCGGCGCTTCCGCCGACGGCGCGCGCACCCCATAGCTGGCGATCAAGCGCCGTGCCCGCGCCGCCATCCCGCGACGATCGAGCCAGCGGCGGGGACGTCCCTCATTGTCGCGATCGAAGCTGCGCAGGTTGAGGTTGTCGGTGACGCGCTGGCCTCCCGGTAGTTCTGCCAGATCCTTCTGCCCCGTTGCCGGACACGCCCGCGATGTCCAAGATCTCCCACGGATGCACGGTGAGGTCAGCGACACCGGCAGATCATGCACGGCCTGGTCCATCGAGATCGGCAATCAGCCCCACACCCTGAGGAAGCGTGACTCTCAAAACAGAATGCCGGTTTCCAGCAAGCCGCGAACCTGACCGGCGCTGTTGAGCGCCGGGCCGAACGTATCGCCGGGCACCGGGTTGAAGGCTCTGACATAGGAAAACTCCGTGCGCGCGAAGAACCGGTTGTACTCGTATGTCGGGGTGAGCGTGACGGAGAACGCCTTGCTGCCGGCGCCGTACAGCAGGTCGGGCGTGCCATTCGCCAGACTTCCGGTGGAGTCGAGGAATTCCACCCGGCCAGCCAGACTGTAGTTGGTATTGAACCGGTAGGAGGCGAGCACGGCACCACCGTAGGTGGCGGCGCTGCGCGCGAGGCCAACGGCAGGGTCGCGGGGCACGTCGCTGACCTGGAGGTACGGCGTAACTGTCCACGGGCCGGAGGCGCGCGTATAGATCAGATCGTAGATGGCGCCGTTGTTCTGCGGCAGCGGTGTGGCGAGCG
Organism: Pseudomonadota bacterium; assembly: GCA_021847995.1. Taxonomy (GTDB): domain Bacteria; phylum Pseudomonadota; class Alphaproteobacteria; order Acetobacterales; family Acetobacteraceae; genus JAFKFJ01. The sequence continues at coordinate 3,261 of JAJZNE010000122.1, forward strand.
TCGCGTACGCTGTCCGGCCGAGGGAGCCGCCAGCCGCGAAGGTGACCGTGTCTGCGGAATCGATGGTCCAGATGAGGGAGCCGGACAGCCAGTTGAACCGGTCGGAATAGTAGCCGTCGTTCAGGGAGACGGCGAATGCGAGCGGCCCGGTGACATAGTTCAACTGAACTCCGCGGCTGATCGCCGGCTCCTGATTCCAGAGCAGACCGCGTTCGATGTTCATATTCTCGAAGGTGAACGTGTTTTCGACACCGATCAGCGTCGGCAGCTTGCCGGCTTCGACGGAGAAGCTGTCGGTCGGCGCCAGCTTGAAGAACGCCTCCGGAACCGCCCCGAAGAAGTTGCCTGTCGCCCGGTTGGCCGGCGTGTAGGCGCTGCCCAGGGCGGGCAGGGAATAGGCGCCCACCTGCACATAGTACTGCACCAGCCCGTCGATCTTCTGTATGATCGCCTGCCCGTTGCTGAGATCGAGCTGGCCGGTCGCGTTTCCTGGCACCGGATGGCTCTGAAGCAGCCCGAGTCCGCTCGCCACCCCGCTGATATAGGTCTTTCCGGCCGGCCCGAGATCGATGCTGTACGGTGACGGTGCCAACGCAAGTGGCCCCGCCATGGCCGGTGCCGAGAGCGTGGCTGCCGGCGGGCCGGCCACCGCCGGCGCCGGCGGCGTAGCTGTGGCGGGCACGGTGTTGGCTTGCCCTACGACCAGCGGCGAAATGCCGTCGTCGGCATGCACCGCGCTCCCGCCAGCAAGCACGGCCGATTCGGCGGCTGCCGCCAAGACGATGCGCGCCAACGCCCGACGCCTCCGCACGGTTCCGCTCGAACCGATGCCGGCCAGGACTGCTACCAGCAGCCGCTCGTGTCCGTCCGCCCGCGGGGAGGCCCCGCTTTCGCCCTCCCCTGAAAGGCTGCCCGCGCAATTCGGGACAACGTCGCGGCCCTTCGCGGCTTCGGTCAACATACTTGAAGCTTCCACAACCAATGATGCATCGCGCTTCCGGCCGCTCGACAAATGCCGGCCCGCTTCGCGGGGATGCGGCGTCAGCTGACGAGCGCATGCGATTTACGCCGCGCCACCGCTTCTTCGACAGTCACGATCTGCGCCATCAGCTCGGCAAGCCGGTCACGAGTCGTGTATTTTGCCCAGGTCAACGGCAGGCGGACATCACCGGCGCAGAGCCGAAGCATCGCCAGCGCAGCCTTCAGCGGAATCGGATTGCTTTCCAGGAACAACGCCTGATGCAGCGGCGCCAGCAGGTCGCGCGTGCTGGCGAATTCGTCGTGGCCCTGCTCATTCCACGCGCTATGCAGCCGCGCGCAGAGCGCCGGTGTCAGATTGGCGGTGACCGATACACAGCCATGGCCACCCATCGCACGATACGCGGCGGCCGTCGCGTCGTCACCTGACATCTGCACCAGCGTCGTGCCGCACAGCGCCCGCAGGCGCGGCGGGCGGGAAAGATCGGCGGTGGCATCCTTGATGGCGACGATCAACCCACGCTCGAACAGGCGGGCGACGGTCTCATCCGCGACGGGGACGCCGGCGCGTCCGGGGACATCGTAGAGCATCACCGGCAGTCCGGCCGCATGGGCGACAGCGCGGACATGCCCGGAAATCCCTTCCTGTGTCGGCTTCACGTAGGCCGGCGGCGCACACAGCACGCCGTCCGCACCGGCCGCCGCAGCGGCAGCGGCAAAGCCAGCGGCGGCATCCGTCGCCATCGCACTACAGCCAGCGATCACCGGCAGCCGACCGCTGGCGGCCTCGACCACGGCGCGGACGGCGGATGTATATTCCTGTGGGGAAAGTGATGCGGCTTCGCCGGTGCTGCCGCAGACGACCAGGGCCGTGGTGCCGCGGGTGATCTGCCGTTCACTCAGCGCACCCAGCGCCTCGGTATCGACCTCCCCGGCGCTGAACGGCGTCGCGAGGGCCACGACGGAATCGCAGAGCAATAGGCCAGCGTTCACGGAAACCTCCAACAGACGGGAGTTCGATCTCACCCGAGCCACCACAGCAGGATCGAGCAGCCGAGCTTCAGCAGCGCGAAGGCAAGCACATGGTCCCAAAGACAAAGGCTGACCGGCGACCACCTCTGCCGCGCCAGCACGCCGAGGACCAGCAGAACCAGGGCGGACAGACCGAACATCCCGCGCAACTCAAGCAGGAAGAGCTTCGGCCTGTGCTGGTCGATCAGCAGCGCCGGTATGCCCACCATCATGAGGAGCATCACCTGCCCGGCCAGCACCCGCAGATGCCAACGCGACTGCGCGTCAAGCCAGCACCACATCGCCCGCTCACCGCACCGGCCACACTGCCGCCGTGTGCTGGACGGTGTCTCCGGCCGTCATTGCCGTCAACGTTGTGGTGATATTTTGCAGAATATGGGCTGCAAGCCACACGCCTATGAAGAGCAGCAGCACGGCCATCGAGACCGGCATGCCGCTCCCTCTGCGCTGCGAGGGCATCCGATCCGGGCGCATGATACCTCAGGCCCGTACCGGGCGCTCCGAAACTTCGCCGAGGACCAGCGAGCCGGCAGGCGTATGACGGATCAGAATTCTCCAGAAACCCTGGGCATGCAGCAAGGCGACCAACGCGCCGTGATGCAGGCCGCGTGTGTCATAGATGGCGATCTGGCCGCCGGCGGCCAGTGCGCGCCGCGCCATCGCAACCGAGACCGCTGCCTCGGTGACCGAGACCGGATCGGACAGCACGGCGATGTTCGCGCAGTCCGGCCTGGGTCCTGCCTGGTCATCGGGGCGCCGTTCGCTCCCTCCGGCGCAACCGCGGCGGATCAGGCCACACAGCGTTTCCAGCGTATGCTGTCCGATGACCAGCGCCTGTGCGTTGGGGGGTAGGTCGATTTCGTCAAGAAGCGCGTCGGCGGCCGATTGGGGTGGCTCGCTGGCGCGAGATGCAAGCGTCTGAGACATGGTCTGCCTCCCGGTCGTGGTCCCAGAATGCACATCTGCGCATAGGGAATCAAAAGGGCCATCCGACGGTCCTCATAGGAAAGGCATAGCATTCATATGATATCTTCCCCGAGCCACGGAACGCCGCATAACCACGGCCGCGCGGCATGGAGACGTGAAGTCACCGGATACCGGCGGATCATCTCCTGCCGCGCGGCGATGGCGGCGCATCGCAGAACCCCTATGGGATTCCTATGCCGATGGCGGAGATATCAATTGAATCCCTACACCGGGAGCAATTAATTTCGCCTCTCGTAAATTCCGCAGGTCGCGGAGGCCGTAATGGAGGCCGTAATGGAGGCCGTAATGTGGGACGTTGCATTTCTTGCCCTGGGCATGGCGTGGTTCGCGCTCTGCCTCGGCTACGCCGCCGGCTGTGCGCGGCTGTAGGGGGCATCATGCTGTTCGATAACATCCTCGGCGGTGCCGTCGTGCTGGTGCTGCTGGTTTATCTGGTACTGGCCCTGCTGCGGCCGGAACGGTTCTGAGGCCCCCATGACCCCGCTCTTCTGGCTCCAGATCGGCGTCTTTTGCGCCATCATCATCGCCCTGGTGCGTCCGCTCGGCGGATATCTCATGCGCGTCGCCGCCGGCGAGCGCACGCTGCTGACCCCGGTTCTCGGGCCGCTCGAACGCGGCCTCTACCGCCTCGGCGGCATCGACCCGAACGCGGAGCAGTCCTGGCTCGGCTATGCGATCGGCATGCTGGTGTTCAAGGCCGCCGGCTTCCTGCTGCTCTATGCGATTCTGCGGCTGCAAACCGTGCTGCCGCTCAATCCGGCCAATCAGGGCGCCATCTCTCCCGATCTCGCCTTCAATACCGCGGTCAGCTTCCTCACCAACACCAATTGGCAGTCGTACAGCGGCGAGACGACGATGAGCCTGCTGTCGCAGATGCTCGGGCTGACGGTGCAGAACTTCCTCTCCGCCGCTGCCGGCATCGCCATCGCGATCGCGGTGATCCGCGGCTTCGCCCGCCGCAGCGCGCAGACGATCGGCAATTTCTGGGCCGATCTGGTGCGCATCACCCTCTATGTGCTGCTGCCGATCTGTGTCGTCGGCGCGCTCGTCCTGGTCTGGCAGGGTGTGCCGCAGACGCTCGCGGCGAGTGCCGAGGCGACGACGCTGGAAGGCGCGAAGCAGGTCATCTCGCTCGGACCGGTCGCGTCACAGGAAGCCATCAAGATACTCGGCACCAACGGTGGCGGCTTCTTCAACGTCAACTCGGCGCATCCCTTCGAGAATCCGACGGTGTTCACCAACTTCCTCCAGGTGATCGCCATCTTCGCCCTCGGCGCGGCGCTGACCAACACCTTCGGGCGGATGGTGCGCGACGAGCGGCAGGGCTGGGCCATCTTCGCCGCGATGGGGCTGCTGTTCCTGCTCGGCGTCGTCGTGCTCCAATGGTCTGAAGCTCATCTGAATCCTGCCCTTGCCGGCCTGCACATCGACCCCGCCCTCGGCAATATGGAGGGCAAGGAGGTGCGCTTCGGCATCGCGCAGACGTCGCTGTTCTCCACCGTGACGACCGACGCCTCCTGCGGTGCGGTCGATGCGATGATGGAGAGTTTCCTGCCGCTCGGCGGTCTCGTGCCGCTCGCCAACATGATGCTGGGCGAAATCATCTTCGGCGGCGTCGGCTCGGGCCTCTATGGCTTCCTGCTGTTCGCGATCGTCGCGGTGTTCGTCGCCGGGCTGATGGTCGGCCGCACGCCCGAGTATCTCGGCAAGAAGATCGAGGCGAAGGAGGTCAAGCTGACCATGCTCGCGATTCTTATCCTGCCGCTGGTGATGCTGGGATTCACGGCACTTGCCGTGGTGCTGCCGCTTGCGACCGGAAGCATCTCAGCGCCGGGTCCACATGGCTTCACCGAGGCGCTGTACGCCTACGTCTCCGGAGCGGCCAACAACGGCAGTGCCTTCGCCGGCCTCAACGCCAACACACCATTCTGGAACACGACACTGGGCATCGACATGATCGTCGGCCGCTTCTTCGTCATCATCCCGGCGCTCGCCATCGCCGGGGCGCTGGCGGCAAAGAAGACGGTGCCGCAATCGGCCGGCACGTTCCCGACCAACGGCCCGCTGTTCGTCGGCCTCGCCATCGGCGTCATTCTGATCGTCGGCGGCCTGACGTTCTTCCCGGCACTGGCGCTCGGCCCGGTCGTGGAGCACTACGCGCTCGCTTCCGGCACGCTCTACTGAGGGCACCCAAATGGACAAGATGACCCCTGCAACACTCGCCCGCCCACCGCATGCGGAGGCGCGCCGTTCGACGGCGATGCTCGATGTGGCGATCCTGTGGCCGGCCGTCGGCCAGTCGTTCCGCAAGCTCGATCCGCGTCTGCTGTGGCGCAATCCGGTGATGTTCGTCGTCGCCATCGTTTCGACGCTGACCACCATCCTGTTCCTGCGCGACATCGCGGCCGGCCACGGCGGCCTCGGCTTCGCGTTCCAGATCAATCTCTGGCTCTGGTTCACAGTGCTGTTCGCCAATTTCGCCGAAGCGGTCGCCGAGGGCCGCGGCAAGGCACAGGCGGCAAGCCTGCGCCGCGCCAAGACGGAAACGATGGCACGCCGGCTGCGCCCGGACGGCAGCACCGAGACCGTCGCCGGCACCGCGCTGCGCGCCGGTGATATCGTGCTCGCCGAAGCCGGCGACATCATTCCCGGCGACGGTGAGATCATCGAGGGTGTCGCCTCGGTGAACGAGGCGGCAATCACCGGTGAATCGGCGCCCGTGATCCGTGAGGCCGGCGGCGACCGCTCCGCTGTCACCGGCGGCACACAGGTGATGTCGGACGCGATCAAGGTCCGCATCACCGCCAATCCCGGCTCCAGCTTTCTCGACCGCATGATCGCGCTGGTGGAGGGCGCAGCGCGGCAGAAGACGCCGAACGAGATCGCGCTCAACATCCTGCTCGCCGGCATGACGCTGATCTTCGTCTTCGCCGTCGCTACCATCCCGAGCTTCGCCGCCTATGCCGGCGGCCATATCTCCGTGCTGATCCTCGTGGCGCTGTTCGTGACGCTGATTCCGACCACGATCGGCGCCCTGCTGTCGGCGATCGGCATTGCCGGCATGGACCGGCTGGTGCGTTTCAACGTGCTCGCCATGTCCGGCCGCGCGGTGGAGGCGGCAGGCGATGTCGATACGCTGCTGCTCGACAAGACCGGCACCATCACCATCGGCGACCGCCAGGCGGCCGAGTTCCTGCCGCTCCCCGGCATTGCCGAACGCGATCTTGCCGATGCCGCGCAGCTCGCCTCGCTGGCCGACGAAACGCCGGAGGGCCGGTCGATCGTCGTGCTGGCGAAGGACCGCTACGGCATGCGGGCGCGCGACATGGCGAGCCTCGGTGCGCGGTTCGTGCCCTTCTCGGCCCAGACGCGCATGAGCGGCGTCGATGTCGAGGGCCGCAGCATCCGCAAGGGCGCGGTCGATGCCGTGATCGCCAGCATCGGCGCCGCAGCGACCGAGAGCGAGCGCGAGTTGCGCGACATCGCTGATCGCATCGCCAAATCGGGCGGCACGCCGCTCGCCGTTGCCGACGGGCGGCGCCTGCTGGGCGTGGTGCATCTCAAGGATGTCGTGAAGGGCGGCATCCGCGAACGCTTCACGGAGCTGCGCCGCATCGGCATCCGCACCGTCATGATCACCGGCGACAACCCGCTGACCGCGGCGGCGATCGCGGCGGAGGCCGGGGTCGATGACTTCCTCGCGCAGGCGACACCGGAAGCCAAGCTTGCCCTGATCCGCAAGGAACAGGCGGGGGGCAAGCTGGTTGCGATGTGCGGCGACGGCACCAACGATGCGCCGGCGCTGGCGCAGGCGGATGTCGGCGTCGCCATGAACACCGGCACGGTCGCGGCGCGGGAGGCCGGCAACATGGTCGATCTCGACAGCGACCCGACCAAGCTGATCGAGATCGTGCAGATCGGCAAGCAACTGCTGATGACGCGCGGCGCGCTCACCACCTTCTCGATCGCCAACGACGTAGCGAAATACTTCGCCATCATCCCGGCCGCCTTCGTCGCGTTCTATCCGCAGCTCGCCGCCCTCAACGTGATGCGGCTGGCGACGCCGCAGAGCGCGATTCTGTCGGCGATCATCTTCAACGCCCTCATCATTGTCGCATTGATCCCGCTGGCATTGAAGGGCGTGCGCTATCAGCCGATCGGCGCCGCGTCGCTGCTGCGGCGCAATCTTCTCATCTACGGCGTCGGCGGCATCGCCGCACCGTTCATCGGCATCAAGCTGATCGACCTGCTGGTCGCGGCCGTCGGCCTGGCATAAGGAGGGTTCCGTCATGCTCCGCCATATCCGCCCTGCCCTGGTCATGCTGATCGGGCTTTCCGTCATCACCGGCCTGCTCTATCCGCTCGCCATCACCGGCATCGCCCAGGTCGCGTTTCCCTGGCAGGCCAACGGCAGCCTTATCGTGCGCGACGGCAGGCCGGTCGGTTCGGCATTGATCGGGCAGAGCTTCACCGGCCCGCGCTATTTCCACCCGCGCCCGTCGGCGACCACGGAACCCGACCCGAAGGACGCGAGCAAGACCATCCCGGTGCCCTATGCTGCCGACAACTCCGCCGGCTCCAATCTCGCGCCGACCGCCAAGGCACTGGTCGATCGCGTGAAGGGCGACGCGGCGCGCCTGCATGCCGAGAACCCTGACATGCCGATCCCGGGCGATCTCGTCACCACGTCGGCAAGCGGCCTCGATCCCGACATCTCGCCAGCCGCCGCCATGTTCCAGATTCCGCGTGTTGCCAGGGCACGCGGCATGAACGAAGACACCCTTCGTGCGCTGGTGGCGGCGCACACGGCGCCGCGCCTGTTCGGCCTGTTCGGTGAGGAGCGGGTGAACGTACTCGAACTGAATCTCGCACTCGATGCAGCAAAGCCATGAGGCCGCCCCCACGCAGGACGGACGGCGCCGGTCGTGCCGCCGTGCCGCCGGATCGATATGGACGCGCGTGATTCCCGCCCCTCGCCGGACGCGCTGCTGAAGGCGGCAACCCGTGATAATGGCCGCGGACGGCTGAAGATATTCCTCGGCGCCGCGCCCGGTGTCGGCAAGACCTACGAGATGCTGGCAACGGCGCAGGCGCGCCGGCGGGAAGGTGTTGATGTCGTCGTCGGCATCGTCGAAACCCACGGCCGCGGAGAGACCGGGGCACTGCTGGCCGGGCTGGAGGTGCTGCCGCGCCGCCGGATCGAATACAAGGGCCGTATGCTGGAGGAAATGGACCTGGATGCGCTGCTGGCACGCCGCCCGGCGCTGGCGCTGGTCGATGAACTGGCCCACAGCAACGTCCCCGGCAGCCGCCATCCGAAGCGCTATCTCGACGTGGAGGAACTGCTCGCGGCCGGCATCGACGTGCATACCACGCTCAACATCCAGCATGTCGAAAGCCTGAACGACGTCGTCGCGCGCATCACCCGCATCCGCGTGCGCGAAACGGTGCCCGATTCCGTCCTCGACACCGCCGATGACATCGAGGTGATCGATCTTTCGCCGGAGGATCTGCTCGGCCGCCTGCGCGAAGGCAAGGTCTATGTCGCGCAGACGGCGCGGCGCGCGCTCAATCACTATTTCTCGCCCGGCAACCTGACGGCGCTGCGCGAACTTGCGCTCCGCCGCACCGCGCAGCGCGTTGATGCACAACTGCTCGATCACATGCAGCAGCACGCGATCGCCGGTCCGTGGGCGGCCGGTGACCGGGTGCTGATCTGTGTCACCCGCCACAGTCTGGGGCCTGCCGTGGTGCGCTATGGACGGCGCATGGCGGACCGGCTGCGCGCGCCCTGGACGGCGCTGCATGTCGAAACCGGTGCGACGCTCCGCCTTCCCGCCGCCGCCCGCGACCGCATCGCGGAGACGTTGCGCCTCGCCGAATCGCTCGGCGCCGTCGCCGTCACCATCCCCGGCCGCGACGCCGCCGAGGAAATCCTGGACTATGCCCGAGCCAACAACTTCACCCATCTGGTGATCGGCAATCCGGGCCCGTCCCGGCTGAAGTGGCGGCGGCCGGCGGCGCAGCGGCTGATCGAAGCGGCCGGCGCGATCGCCGTGCATGTCGTCGGCACCGACACTGCGGCGGCGGAGATGCGGCCGGACCGCTCCGGGCGCGTGCGCATCGGCGGCTTCCGCTGGACGCCGTATGGCGGGAGCACTGCGTTCGTCGCTGCTGCGGTCGCGGTCGGCATGGCGTTGCAATCCTTCCTCGCCGCGCCGTCGATTTCGCTTGCCTTCCTTACCGCCGTGCTGGGCGCGGCCGCGGTCTGGGGCCTGCTGCCTTCGCTCTATGCCAGCCTGCTCAGCGTGCTGGCCTACAATTTCTTCTTCCTGCCGCCTCTCTACACCTTCACCATCGCCGATCCGGAAAACGTGGTGGCGCTGGTATTCTTCTCCATCGCCGCCGTCATTGCCGGCAACCTTGCCGCGGCAGTGCGGGCGCAGGCGGTGGCGGCGCGGACGCGCGCCCGCACCACTGATGCGCTCTATCAGTTCAGCCGCAAGCTCGCCGCCATCGCCACCCTCGATGATCTGCTGTGGGCGGCGGCCTATCAGGTGGCGGCGATGCTGAACGTGCGCGTGGTGCTGCTGCTGCCCGATGGCGAGGGGCTTGCGGTCGGCGCCGGCTATCCGCCCGAGGATCAGTTGGACGAAGCCGACCTCGCCGCTGCGCGCTGGACATGGCAGCACGACCGGCCGGCGGGGCGTGGGGCCGACACGCTGCCGGGCGCGCGCCGGCTGTTCCTGCCGCTGCGCACCGGCCGCGGGCCGGTGGCCGTGCTCGGCATCGAAAGCGACCGGCCGGCACCGTGGCTCAGCCCCGAGCAGCGCCGGCTTCTGGATGCGCTTGCCGACCAGATCGCGGTTTCCATCGAACGCATCACGCTCGCCGAGGATGTCGATCGTGCGCGCCTGGAAGCGGAGACGGAGCGGTTGCGCGCGGCGCTGCTCACCTCGATCTCCCACGACCTGCGCACGCCGCTGGCTTCCATAATCGGCGCTGCCGGCAGCCTGGAACGCTATCACGATCGGCTCGATGAGGCGGCGCGGCGCGATCTGGTGCGTACGGTCCAGGAGGAAGCCGAGCGCCTGTCTCGCTTCGTCGCCAACCTGCTCGACATGACCCGGCTGGAGGCGGGGGCGCTGGCGCCGCGGCGCGAGCCGGTCGAGCTGTCCGAGGCGGTCGGCGCCGCCCTGTCGCGGGCGGCGAAGCTGCTGGCGGGCCATGACATCACGCTCGACCTGCCGCCGGACCTGCCGCCGGTGTTGCTCGATGTGGTGCTGTTCGAACAGGCGCTGTTGAACGTGCTCGACAACGCCGGCAAATATGCGCCGCCCGGCACGCAGGTGACGCTGCGCGCGAGCGCCGAACCGGCGCGGCAGGAGGTGCGGTTGCAGGTGATCGATGCCGGCCCCGGCATAGCGCCCGAGGCACTCGGCCATGTCTTCGACAAGTTCTACCGCGCGCCCGATACCGACCGGCGCCGCGCCGGCACCGGCCTCGGCCTCGCCATCGCGCGTGGCTTCATCGCCGCGATGGGCGGACGGATGGAGGCAGCGAACCGCACGGATCGCAGCGGCGCGGTGTTCACCTTCGTCCTGAAGGCGGCGGCCGGCAGATGACCGCGGCACCGCTCGTGCTGATCGTCGATGACGAGCCGGCGATCTGCCGGCTGCTGCGCACCAGCCTGCGCGCCCAGGGTTATCGCACCGAGGAGGTGGCGACGGCCGCCGCCGCGGGCGCCGCCGTCGCGGCCGGCGGGGTCGATCTCGTGCTGCTCGATCTCGGCCTGCCGGACCGTGACGGAATGGAGGTGATCCGCACGCTGCGCGCCGCCTCCGCCGTGCCGATCCTGGTGCTCACGGCGCGCGAGGACGAGCGGACCAAGGTCGCCGCGCTCGACCTCGGCGCCGACGATTATGTGACCAAGCCATTCGGCATCGCCGAACTGGCCGCGCGGGTGCGGGCCGCGCTGCGCCATGCCTTGCAGCAGCAGGGGGCGCCGCCGGTGTTCCGCAGCGCAGGCCTCACCGTCGATCTGGTGCGGCGGATCGTGCTGCGCGAGGGAGAGACAGTGCATCTCTCGCCACGGGAATACGACATCCTTGCGCTGCTGGTGAAGCATGCCGGCCGTGTGCTGACGCACCGGCAGATTCTGGCGCGGCTGTGGGGGGCGGGCGGTGACGTGCAGCAGTTGCGCGTGTATGTCCGTCAGGTGCGACAGAAGATCGAACCCGACCCCGAGCGTCCGCGCCATATCCTGACCGAGACCGGCGTCGGCTATCGCCTCGCCGTGGAGGGGCCGGATGGCGGCTGACCCGATACCGCTCGCGGCCCTTCTCCCGCCGGCCCATGTCTTCACCGGTCTGCGGGCTGCCGACAAGGCGCGGCTGCTCCAGGATCTCGCGCGCCGCGCCGGGGCTGTGCTGGGGGTTGCCGCGGGCGACATCGCGGGCGCGCTTGCGGCGCGGGAGGCGCTGGGATCGACCGGCGTCGGCGCCGGCATCGCCCTGCCCCACGCACCCCTGCCGGGGCTGGCCGCCACCGCCGCGTTCCTCGCCCGGCTGGAGCGGAAAGTGCCGTTCGATGCGGTCGATGGCCAGCCGATCGATCTGGTGTTCCTGCTGCTCGGGCCGCCGGCGGCGCGCGCCGAGCATCTCGCCGCCCTGGCCGCCGCGACCCGCCGGCTGAGAGACAGGCAGGCCGCGGCCGCGCTGCGCGCCGCCGCCGACGCCGCCGCCCTGCGGCGCGCCTTCCTGGCCGCCGACGGTGAGACCTGAGGCCCGTCGGCTAATAATTTTCCGGGCGCGAGGGGGCGAGCGACTTCACC